>CACXFR010000001.1 GCA_902766935.1 uncultured Planctomycetota bacterium
ACAGTAAAGACGTTTTCGGGATCCTCTCCCGTCCCGCGTCCGTTCAGGTACTTCGTCCATCCGGTCAGGTCACGGCCGTTAAAAAGCGTCTCGACGCGGGGAACCGCAATTCTCCAGAGATTGATCCCGGACCGGACGGAAAAGAACGCTGTCAGGAACGTGCCGTCGCCGTTAAAGAGGACCGCCGGATACTGCCAGCCCTGATCTTCGGAATCGAGCGTGCCGACGATGAAGCGCCGGCCGAGAAGTCTGCTGCCGTCGGCGGAAAGACGTCCGTAATACATAAAGGCGCGGCTTCCCCTGCCGGCGGCCCGACCCGCCCGCAACGGGTTCCAGACCGCCAGAAGGTCGTCGCTGCCTGGAATCCGCTTGATGACGGCGGGCGAAAGGGGCGAATCGAGAACCGACGGGGCCGGCTGACCCCACGACTGACCGCCGTCCTCGGAATAGGCGAAGTACTGGCTCCCCGCGTCGGTCCGGATGTTCATCAGAATCCGGCCGTCAGCCAGCTGACAGACCCCGGGTTCCTGAAAGACAACCCCTCCGGCCGCCCGGACCTGTTCCCCTTTCCGCCAGGTTGCGCCGCTGTCGTCGGAAATCAGACAGAAAATATCCGCAGAAGCGGTAATTGTCCCGTCGGCATTGTACGAGTGGCGGGCGACGGGAACCAGAATCCGGCCGTCGGCAAGGATCTCAACCCTGTCGTTGTTGACCACATAATACGACACATCGGGGTCAAGGAAAATGCGTTCGCTCCAAGTATCCGCTTCGTCTTCTGAAATGCGCATGCAGGGCCGGCAGCTGATGAGATTCCCGCCGACATGATCTTTTACCAGGTAGAAGAGTGCGATTCGCCCGTCCGGAAGACGCCGAACCGTTACTGACATAGTGTTGACGCTTCCTTCGTTCGCCAGTGCAAGAGAATCGGTTTCCGCCCACGTCTTGCCGTTGTCGGCGGAATCGCGGAACATCAGATCGGCGGGCGCAAAATCGTCCGAACTCTGGCCGCGGAATCGTGTATAGAAAAACCGGATCGTTCCGTCTTTGAGACGGATAAAGTCCCCTTCGCTGTTTCGGGGATTGTCAGGCCCGATCGGAATTGTCCCGACGAGCGTTTTCGGCGCGCCGGCAAACGAGACGGCGCAAAAAAGAAACGTCAGCAGCGCAAACGGCAAAAATTTTTTTATCATCTTTCTCTCAATCCAACAAAGGTCTATTCTGCGTTTCCCTGCGGGGAAACACGTGTTAAAGGACCCAGTCCGGCCGCGGCTATTGGGTCAGGGTAATATTCCGGCAGAACACTTCCGCCCCCTCCGACTGGAGCTGAATCCGCCCGGAGGTTTTGGACAGCTCTGTAACACGGTTCACAAGAGTTCCGTTGACATAGAACTCTGCCGCGCCGCCGTCGGCAATCACTTCAAGAAGGGTCCACTCGCCCGGCTTGGCAATTTCGTTTTTCGAACGGTATCCGGGCACGTCCCGCCAGTCAGGATCGAACCCCCACCAGCGGAACGGGCCGTCTTCGTGTTTGACAATCGTGACGTTTTCCCCTTCTTTCGGGTCAAAAATTCGGCAATCCCCCGCCGCTTTCACCCGGCAGGATGCGCGGTATCCGGGTTCTTCGGGCGCGGCAATCCGGAAATCGCCGATTCCGCCCTCGATAATGTTCGCCTCATAGGACCAAAGCCAACGGCCTTTACAGCTTCCTTCTTCACCGCTGGCGTGGAAGAGAAAACCGGTATCGCGGGCTTTTTCTTTCCGCTTTCCGTAAGTTTCCGCACCCCATTTGAATTCAAGCGAGGCATGGTAGTCCGAATACTCCCGATCGGTGGAAATTCCGCCCCATTCGAAACCCGAAATGCGGATCACACCGTCCCGTACCGTAAAGACCTTTTCGGGATCCTCTCCCGGCTTCTGCCCCCAAACACACTTTGTCCAGCCTGTGAAATCTTTTCCGTTAAAGAGGTTTGTGACCCGCGGAATGCGAACCTTGTAAATATCGACCCCCTTTTCCACCGAAAAGAACGCCGTCAGGAATGTCTCATCGTCCAAAAAGAGAACCGCCGGATACTGCCAGTTCTGTTCCTCCGAATCAAGAACGCTGACGAGGAAACGCCGGCCGAGCAATTCGGTACCGTCGGGATTAAGCCGGCCGTAATACATAAAGGCTCGGCTTCCTTTTCTCCCGGCAACTCCCTCGCGCTGCGGATTCCAGACCGCCAAAAGGTCATCACTCCCGGGGATGCGCTTGATCACGGCCGGTGAAAGGGGAGAGGCGAGAACCGAAGGCATCGGGCGGCTCCACGACTCGCCCCCGTCCGACGAATACGCAAAAAACTGGCTTCCGGCATCGGTTCGGATATTCATCAGAAGGCGGCCATCGGACAGTTCGCACACACCCGGTTCCTGAAACATTATTTCATCGGGATTCGGAGCGAAGTCCCCTTCACACCATGTCGCGCCGTTATCGTCGGAAATCAGGCAGAAGATGTCGGCTCTTCGCCGTATACCGGGACGGGACCCGGCGTCATTCCACGGATGCCGCGCCACCGGAACCAAAATCCGACCGCCGGTCAGAACCGCCGCCCGGTCGTTGTTCACCACGTTATACGACGGCTCCGGAACAAGGCTGATCCGGCCGCCCCATGATTTTCCCTCGTCGTCTGAAATACGCAAATAGGGGCGGCAGTCGGACGGCGACTCGTTCACCAGGTAAAAGAGCGCGATCCGCCCGTCGGACAGCCGGCGGAGCGTGACCGACATTGTATTGAGTTTTCCCTCGTTCGGCAGAACAATTTCATCTTCGTCAGTCCACGTGTCGCCGTTGTCGGCCGAACGGCGCGAGGCCAAGTAGGCCGGAGCCTCGTCATTGGGAGATGTTCCGTAATAATGTGTGTAAACGTAGAGGATATCACCGTTTCTTAGGCGAATGAAGTCCCCTTCGCTGTTCCGGGGATTGTCAGGCCCGGTCGGAATCGTCCCAACAAGCGTTTTCGACGGCGCGGCTAAGAGCGGAACCGCCGACAGGAAAGCGAAACAGAGAAACACAGAACATAAAAAATTTCTTTTCACTGGCAGGTTCTCTCCGACTTATTGCAGGAAAGCCGACCGAACGGAATCGCCGGTTCAGTCTTTGATCTGTTCCAGCGTCTTTTCCGGTAGCGCGGCGGCGCCGTGTTTCTCCTTGCCGGTCTTCGTACGGAACTCGTCGAACTGAGCGCCGGTATAATTCTGATCGTTCCGCCATCGGAAAAAGAGACGCCCGTCGCCGTTGAAGTAGCGGTTCCCGTCGAGGGTCAGCGTCTTGTCGGGCCAGTCGGGATTCTCGGGTGTGAAATCGACGCGCACCAGCGACTCGGTGGCATTCGAGAATGTGTTGCCGCGCACGACGAAATTTTCGGTCGGCGCGCCGTTGCTGTACATCATAATACATCGGCCGTTCGGGTCGGGCCGCTGAACGTGCCCCCAGCCGAACCCGGCGTCGTAACATCGGTTGTTCTCGAAAAGAATATTCTTCGTTTGCGAGCCTGCGCCGTTCCAGTATTCAAACGAGTACTCGGCGTTCCAAATGACGTTGCCGCGATAGGTGATGTTCGACTCGACGTTCCCGCCGGTCCCCTGGTTGGTCAGCGCGGCGTCGTAGATTTCCCAGATTCGATTGTTCTCGACCAGGCAGTCGTCGGCCTGACCCCAGAACTCGATCCCGTTGCCGAAGCGGACGCGGCCCCCCTCGCCCCCGCCGCGTCCCTGGTCGCCCCCGCCGATCCAGGAGATGTCGCAGTTGCGGATCATGTAGTGCGACACGTCGCCGCCGCCGAATCCGTGCGAGCCGCCGTAACGGACGTCAAAACCGTCGACGACGGCATACGAGACGCCGGAATGGGAAATCACGTATTTCGAGACCGCGGCTTCGAGACGGTCGTATTTCTTACCGGGATTCTCGTCGGAATAGTAATAGATGCGTTTGTCGCCGGTAATGTCATACCAGAAATCGTCCTGCGCTTTCAGGTCTTCTTTCCGCCACCGTTTGAACGCGGCGCGGGTCCCGTCGATAACAATGTTCCCGACATCCCATTTGCCGAACGCCGGAACGGCCTCCTCGAAGCAGACCCAGAGGTTTTCGCCCGCGGACTCCCAGCACGACTCGTGATTCAAGGGAAGCGAGCCGAGAAATTTCGGTTTCGCCCCTTCGCCGTAACCGCCGTAATAGATCGGCGCACCCTCGGCGCCCGATTGGAGCTGGAGGCTGCCGCGCCACTGACGCCCCCGTGCGAAGAGGACGCGGTCGCCGGGAAGGAACCGGAACGCGTTGACTTTGGAAAGAGTCGCCCACGGCGAATAGGGCGCGAGCCCGTCGTAGGAGTCTTTGCCGTAATCGCTGTCGACGTAGTAGTCGACGGCGGCCGCCCCCCGCGCGGCAAGAAGGAACGCGCAAAAAAGAATCAAAGCTGTCAAACGAATCGTTTTCATCAAAACCTCTCGGAAAGAAAACGGGCGGCTCCCGTTCAGGCATCGTGAACCAAGCCGCCCGAAAGCGATGTTTAAAGGCGAAGTTACGCGCGCCGGATCAATAGACGTGGTTCCAATGTTTCATCCGTTCGAGCGGTTTTTCGGGAGGCGCCGACTCGCCGTGCTCTTCTTTTCCGGTATTCTCCTTAAACTCCTCAAACTGGTCGCCGGAATAGTTCTGGTTGTTGCACCAGCGGAAGAAGAGACGTCCGTCGTCGTTGAAATAGCGGTTCCCGTCGAGGGTCAGCGTTTTCGCGGGCCAGTCGGGATTCGCGTCGGTGAAGTCGACGCGTACCAGCGATTCGGTCGCGTTGCAGAAGACGTTGTCGCGCACCACAAAGTTTTCGGTCGGAGCGCCGTTTCTGTACATCATGATACACCGTCCGTTCGGGTCG
>CACXFR010000002.1 GCA_902766935.1 uncultured Planctomycetota bacterium
AACACTTCTGGTTCACTCGCCGAAGACCGAGCGCTACGGCAAGGGGATGCGGCTGATTCCGCTCTTCCCGGAACTCGAACGGGAGCTGGCCTGTTCGTGGGCCCAGGCGGAAGATGGCGCCGAGTTCGTCCTGTCCCGGCACCGGAACCGGATGAACCTTCGGACGCAGTTCACGCGGATCATCTTTTACGCGGGGCTTTGTCCGTGGGAGAGGGCGTTCAACAATCTCCGCGCCAGCCGCGCGACGGAACTGCTTCAGCGGTTTCCGGCGCACGTGGTGGCGGCATGGCTCGGGCACACTCCGGAAGTGGCGGAAAGTCACTATCTGATGGTCCGCCGCGAGGATTATGAAGCCGCGGCGTCCCTAAGCCTTGAGGGTCCGAACCCCCAACCCAACCCGAAAACGGGCCGTTTTCCCGACCAAAATACCAAAATTTCAGAATCCGAAAAATTGGTATTCAAACAGACCGTTCCTGACAGGAACTGAGGGTATCTGGGCGGACTTTTCACAGTCCAAAAAGATACCAAAATTTCGCAAGACCCTTAAAAACAAGCACTCAAAACAATCCTCCCAACCCATCTAGCGCACCCGGAGGGATTCGAACCCCCAACCCTCGGTTCCGAAGACCGATGCTCTATCCAATTGAGCTACGGGCGCTCGGCTCAAGCCGGTGTTTCCAGACGGCGCGAAGGCGCCGCGCCGACCGTGCTCATTATACCAGTTAACACCGCGATCGCAAGGGGAAGGACGCGTGTCCGCAGCGCCGTCCGTTTTATCAACCGGTTCGTTTCAACACAAAATCGACGTAAACCGCGGCAATATCCAGGTCCGTTCGGGCATAGAGCATGCGGGTACCGACCACGTCTTCGATTTCGTTGAAAACGGGGTTGCCGCTGTCGAAGATAAAGTCGATTCCCGCCAGACCGAAACGAAATCGGTCGGTGATCAGATTGACCTGCCGCACGACCTCCGGCGGAACCGCGCCGATTCGCTCGGCTTTTCCTCCGAGACAGTAATTACTCCGAAAATCGCTCTCTGAATGTCGGAGCATGGCGGCGACGATCTCTTTTCCCAAGACATAGACGCGCAGATCCTTCCCCAAATCGGCTGCGGCCCGCTGAAAGACCGCCGTCGGTCCGCCGATTTTTGCAAACGCCTCTTTAAGCTCCTTTTGATCGCGAACCAAAAAGACTTCGGTTCCGCCATGTCCGCCGCGCGACTTTAAGACCGCGGGGAACGGACCGGAAATCGAGGGAAGATCATCGACTGTTACCAGGCGGTTCGGCATTGAAAAGAGTCCGGAACCTTCCAATGCGCGGTAGGTCAGATATTTGTCGTTGCAGATTCGGGTAATCTCGCTATTGTTCCAGAGAAGGACGCCGCGATCCTCGAGAGACTCCGCCATTTCGGCATCGGCACTTCGATTCAGGACGATATCGGGCCGTTCGTCCGGCAGTTCGTCGGGCGTGTCGGCGACGACCAGACGCGCATCGACTCCCCGCTCGCACAGCGCGCCGACGAGCCGTTCGGCGAACCATCGGTTCGCCGCCAGACGCATACGGTTATAGAGCACCCAGGCGTTCGTCACTCCTCTTCACCGATCCCTTCGACGAGTTTCGTCCAGAACGTATTCCGCCAGCATCTCTTCAAAGGAGATTCCCAGCGCGTTGTCGAGGTTCACGAAGTGCGCGTTGGAATTCACCTCGCAGACGATCGGGGTTTCCCCTTCCCCATACATGAGATCGACCCCGGCAAAGTCAAGTCCCAGTTCGCGCGCGGCACTGAGCGCCGCCTCCTGAAACGTAAGGGGCGGGTCGATCGGCTCCATCCGTCCGCCGGCGGTCACGTTCGAGCGAAAGTCGCCCGGCGCGCCGAACCGCGCCGTCGCGGCGGCGACCTTATCACCGAGCGTTTGAATTCTTATATCACGCCCGAAACTCGTTTCGACATACTCCTGAAAGATCCAGTCGGACTCGGGACGCGCGCGAAGAACCGCGCGTATTTCTTCAGGAGAGTCGAGCAAATGAACCTGCGCGCCGAACGAGCCGACGCGTTCTTTTACCACCAGCGGAAGCCCCAGCAGTTCGGCAACCGAATCCAAAAAAGAATCGTCCCCATACGGACCGGAATCGAATTTCAGCGGCGCGACGATCGTCCTCGGGTGGGGGATCCCCGCCTTTTCCAGCGCCAGCGCGGTCATGGCCTTATCGTCGCACAGTTCAATTCCTTTCGGGCGGTTAAAAAGACGGAGTCCGGCGTTCTCAAGCCGATACGCCAGAGGGATATCCTTGTCCCAGAAGAGAACGAAATCGGGCCGGTTCAAAATGGGCGTACCGAGTACCGAAACGAGTTCCGCGTTGCCTTTGCGAAGGAGACGAACCCCCCGCAAGGAAAAAGCCCGGATCAGCCGGGCGTAAATTTCCTCAAATTTCTCGGAACGAAGAAAGGCGTTGACGACGAGCCAGCCGACGGACATCATCCCGATCTGCCGCTACTTACCGGCGCGGCGGTCGCAGATCGAATACCACGCTTCCTTGATTTTCGGGTTGACCGAACTGGTCAGCTGAACCATATAAATCCGCGCTTCCCCCGTCTTGATGTTTGCGCGTCCCTCGGTTCCGAGCGCGCCGCCGTGCCAGATCCACTCGCCGTCGGTCCACATACCGACCGAATATTTATCTTCAATCCCGTCGGGGGTCTGTTTGGTGGCCATCGTCTCAATCGCTTTTTCCGAAATGATCCGAATACCGCGATACTCTCCCTTACCGGCGATCATCTGGTAAAACTTGATGATATCGCGGGGTGTCGAGAAGAGCCCGCCTCCCCCTTCGGCAAATCGGCGCTCCCGGTCGGTGTACGGGAAAGAAAGAGCGTTGGTCTGATCGGGAATGCAGTGCCCGTCCAGGACTTTATACGGCGTGACCAGACGCGCGGCCTGATCTTCGGTCAGCCAGAACGACGTGTCGCTCATTCTGAGCGGGTCAAAAATGCGTCTCTTCAGGAATACCTCGAACGGAAACCCGGTTACCGATTCGATGATCGCCGCGCCGACGTCGATCCCCAGGTTGCTGTAACTGAACTGAGTACCGGGATCGGCAAAAAGAGGGACTTCAACCATCGACGAAGCAAGCACGCGCGCCGGAAGGACGTCAATGCCGAACCGATCCATCGTCGGGGTAATGAAACGAAAACCGGCCGTATGGCACATCACCTGACGAACCGTCTGCTTGCTCTTCGGCGGCCGAAGGGTGCCAACGCCGTTCTCCCCCGGTTCTTCGACCCGGATATTGGCGAATTCCGGAAGATACGTTTCTACCGGCGCGTCGAGATCGACCAGCCCTTCATCGACCAGAATCAGAAGTCCGGTCGCGACGACCCCCTTCGTCATCGAGGCGATCCAAAAGACGCTGTCCATCGTCATCGGTTCGGCGTTTTCAATATCGGACCAGCCGACCGACTCAACCGTCAGATGACCGTCTTTGTCGGCCGTCACCGAAACCAGGCCGGGAAAGACCCCCTGGTCGACGAACGGCTTGACCGCCGCAGAGACGGATTCCTGGGCTCCGGCCGAGGCCGCCGTCAGGAGGGCGAGAATCAAAGCGGCAACGAAAAACATTCGGCGAGTTTTCATTATGCGGACTCCTTCGTTCCGAGTCTGATTAACTCGGAATCTTTTATCTATCTGCGTTTCTTATTTCTTTTACCGTCATTCTGCCGGTTCGCGGCCTTTTTCCGTTTTTCAAGCTCCGCTTTGGCAAGTTTTTGCTGTTCTTTCGTCTTTTCGAGAATCTCCCGCCACATCGCGCGCCAGCCTTTCTTTTCGGGTTCGGCAGGGGTATTCGTCCGGCGATTACGCTTGGCGTTATGCGGTTTGCCTAATTTCTCGGCATCGGAAAGGGGAGCCGGAGCGACGTCGATGACGGCGGCGCCGTCGTCGGTCACGATCTCCTGATCCCGTCTCGGCAGGAAGCGGCGTTCAAGAATCCCCCAGAGCGCGCTGGTGATGAAGTAGATACACAATCCGCACGGAACCTTGAAGAACATAAAGCCCATCATGACCATCATGACTTTCATCATGATTCGCATCATCTTCTGCTGCTGAACCTCTTCGGGAGTCCGCCCGGAAACCGGAGGCATCAGAAACGCCTGCTGGACCAGGAAGAGGGTCACCGTCAGAAGGGGAAGAAGATTCAGATAGGGGCCCAGCGAAAATATCCCCATTCCCAGATTGAACGAAATCCACCCGTGCGAATTCCAGAAGTTGCTCCAGTTCAGGAGCATATCGGGCGCGGCCAGGTTCGAACACCAGCGAATCTTTTCGCTGATCAGCGGCGCGCCGTACAGGTTCACGTCCAGGTTCAAAACCTTATAGAGTCCGCAGAAGACCGGGATCTGAAGGAACATCGGCAGACAGCTTCCGAACGGGTTGACCTTGTTTTTCTTCCAGAGCTCGCGCTGAGCTTTCATAAGCGCGGCGGCGTCGTCCTTATATTTCGCCTGAAGCGCGCTGATCTGCGGCTGAAGTTTCTGCATACGGAGCGAACTTGCCACCATCTTGATACTGACCGGGAACATGCAAAGACGCACCAGGATCGTCAGAAGAATAATCGCAAGACCGTAGTTGAAGACCATGTAGTGCCGGAAGAATTCCAAGATCCAGGCAAGCGGTTTCGAGACGAACCAGAACCAGCCGTAGACGAGGGTCTCGCCCAGTCCGTACGATCTCAGGTCGGCGGGACGTTTCGGACCGATAAAGACGGTGTAACTTTCGGATGCGGCGTCGCCGTTTTGTCCGGCGGGAGCGAGTTCTTTTTCGCCGCTCTTGAGTCGAAACGAAGTATTGGTGAACGTCTCTCTTCCGGCAAGACGCGCCCCGACGCGAATCGGAAGATATTCAAGAAGCGGCGCCTGACCGTTTTGAACGTCGGGAATCATCGTCGCTTCAAAATACTGCGAATCGACCCCGATGAAATCGATCGAAACAGGATCGCTCGGGCGGCTGTTCTCCCTCTCCTCGAGCGCGATATCGGTACACTTGAACACGCGGAAGTTGCTCCCGCCGAGTTTTAGGACGACGTCATGCAGCCCATACGTTCCCCATCCCGGGCCGGTCTTCCGTCCCATGGAGTACCAGAGTCCCTCGACCGGGAGCGACGTCGGACCGTCCAGGAAATAGGAAACCGTGTGCTTTTCGGCGTCGAGGTTTCTCAGTTCCACGGTCAGATTCAAACCGTAATCCCGCGCGCCCTGCTTTTTCTTTTCGTTTTCGGCGGTCGCCAGCGCCGCAAGGCGGTAGATTTTTCGAGCTTCGAGACGATGCCCCGGAAGGACTTTCCGAAATACGGCCGTCGACTCGTTCGACTCGTCGGCGACGAATTCCCAATCCCCGTTGCGCATTCCCGCTTCGGCGGAAGGCGTCAGAACACCGTCTTCTCCGAGCGCGTAGAAAGGAAGTTCCAGATCGAGCGCGGAATTCCGGCCGACCGTCGTTTTGCGATCCCCCTCGTGATAGGCGGGCCATTCCAGCGTTTCCCTGCCGTCGTAGGCGGCCAGGGTCATCAAAAACGAGGCCGCGTCGGTGTTCGGACGGCGCCGGAATTCTTTTTCGCTGTGAATGTCATACGCGTCGTTCGAGTCGTCGCGGCTGACTCCCTGGAGTCCGACCATATTGACGTAATCGCCGTAGTTGGCAATCACCCCCATCGGGCGAATCACCTGAAGGGGCGCTTCGCTGAGCGTGACGCTGACCTGCCGCGCCTGCGGCATCTCTTCCCCTTCAGCCGAATCGGTCCCTTCGCTCAGAATACCGAGCTTAACGGTTTCGTCCGGTTTGGTTTTCAGAAGCGCGTCGCGCAGATCCTCGAAAGAAGCGACCTCGACGACGCCGCCGGCCGACTCGGTTTCGGAAAGGTCGATCGAAACGATCCGGTCACCCGGCGCCAAGCCTGCGGCAGCGGCGGGCGTTCCCGCGCCGACCGCCTGAATTCCGAGGCCCGACAATCCCGAGGCGATTTCGGCGGCGGCGACCGTCTCGTCGACGATTATCTGCCCGAGGTAGCCGGAACTGTCGGCACAGTCGCGGAACCCCTTTTCGTTCATTTCGACGCGCGTGACCGCCGCGCCACGATTCGTGATCGTCACGAGCATACGGTACGGGCTGTCCGATTCAAGGCTTCCCAAGGTGACAAACTGGGGGGAGATATTCTTCTGCGCCTCAGCTTTCAGATCGGGCGAAAGGGATTCGGCAATCGTCGCCAGTTCGTTCTCCTGCATCGGCTGAACCTGAACGGTCTGCGACGGGTTCTCTTCCGGAATCGGAGCCGATTCCTTCTTTTTGGCGAAAAAGTTGATAATCAACCACGCCACGCAGAACATCAGGATAATGTTAAAACAGCCGCCACCCTGCCGGGCTTCGCCAGACGAAGACGCGCTTGTACGAGGGACGGAGGGAGGAGTTGAATATTGAGGAAGCTTCGGTAGTGCCATAAATGACTTTCAAACGGAAAGAATACCGGAGTCGCGCCGGCGTAATAACTTCTGATTGAGCGGCGGCGGAACCGCCGCCGCGATCGGTGCGGAAAGGGATTCAGCGCCCCTGCTTCAATCTTTCACCGAGGAAATCGTCTAGTTCCGGGATCTTGATGATCTTTTCGAACGTCTTTTCGATATCGTAGGGAACGCGGCGAAATTCGAGAAGATCGCCGTCGTGCAAAATGGCGTAGCACGCGCGCGGATCATGATCGCGCGGCTGACCGACCGAACCGACATTGACCATCACCTTGTCGGCGCTGATCTCGTAGCGGCGGTCGGGAAGCTGTTCGAGGGAAAGGAAATCGTACGGGAAAACCGTGTCGGGCGCGTTGTCGCAGGTGAAAACCCCGGGAACATGGGTATGCCCCATAAAGCAGCAGTGCGGAACAAGCCCGAAAAGCCTCTCCATTTTACTGTCGCGCACATCCTCCTTGAAGACATATTCACAGGTCGGATTTTTCGGCGATCCGTGGACAAAAAGGAAATCCCCTTCCCGATGAGCGCGCTTGAGCTGACCGCTGACGAAATCGAGACGTTCCTCCTTTTTTCGATCGCGCGCCTCTTCCAACTGGGTTCTGGTCCAGTAGATCGCCTGCTCGGCAACGGAATTAAACCCGCTCGGCTCGTAAACCGCGGCGTAGTCGTGATTCCCCATAATGCAGACTTTGATCTTCGTTTCCGGCTTCATCGCCAGGTCAACGCACTCTTTCGGATTGGGGCCGTATCCGATCAGATCGCCGAGACAGTAGACCTCGTCGACCCCCTGAGCGTCCATATCGGCCAGAACCGCCTGAAACGCCTCGAGATTGCTGTGAATATCGCTGATAATTGCCTGTTTCACCAAGCGCCTCTTGCCTAAAATTCTTTCCTTAGGTAATGATCGAACTTGTAAATAAACAGCTGTTAGTATAATATAAATAAAAAAAATAGAAATAGGACGAATCGGACAAATTGGCAAAACTCTTAGCGATTGAAACGACCGGACTTCGGGGAAGCGTCGCCTGCGCGGACGAAGGAAACATTTTGACCTGCGAACTCCTTCGTCCCGACCAGCGGAGCGCGCAGTCGCTCATCCCGGCCATCGAAACGACCCTGAAATCACTGGGGTGGTCCGTTTCCGACCTCGACGGGATCGCGGTCGCGGTCGGCCCCGGATCGTTTACCGGGCTTCGGGTTGGGGTCACGACGGCCAAAGTCCTCGCGTGGGCGTGCGGGGCGTCCATTTACGGAATCGATTCGTTGGAAGCCGCGGCCTTCTCAATCGCGGCGGATCTCCCATACTATCTCCAAAACGCCGCCGACCCTCTCTACGCCGAAATTTCGGAGCGGGGCGCCGCCCGCGTGACGGTCGCGCTGAGCGCCCAGCGGGGCGACGTCGCCTCGCGCGACTATCTGATCCGGCTCGGCGATCCGCGTCCGATCCCCCAGGAGATCTCGTTTCGGCTCGAACCGATCGCCGACTGGCTCAACCGGCGGTCCGAGGTCTCCCTGGAAACCCGCTTCCCCCTCCTTTATGCGGGTCCCCCTCTCGCCTCGCGGCGGCTGAAAGCGGCAGCGACGCAAAGTTCGGCATTTCTCCCCGAACCGTTCGGATTTCCGTCGGCCGACGGAGTCGCGCGCGCGGCGGACGCCGCCTCGCCGGTCGACCCGTTTACGCTCCTTCCCGTTTATTCCCGAGAGAGCGCGGCGGAAGAGAAAAGAAAAAAGGCAAAATGAACGATAATAGTCTCTGTTAGGCAAGATAGTCAATTTTACCAGGATCAATCGTTTCGGTTCGGTGAACCGGGAAAGGAAAGGACTTTAAACAATGGCTGACACGAACAACGTCGAAGTTTACTGGCATCAATTTGCCGTTCCGCGCAACGAACGGGAAGCCGCAAACAAAAACAAGGGGTGCATCGTCTGGTTCACCGGTCTGAGCGCCAGCGGCAAAAGTACGATCGCCAATATCGTCGACCATAAACTTTTCCGGCTCGGCAAAAAGAGCTTCGTCCTCGATGGCGACAACGTCCGCCACGGTCTGAACGCCTCGCCGAAAATCCTGGCTCAGGAACATAGCGAAGACTTCTCGAAACGGTTCGGACTCGGCTTTTCGGCGGAAGACCGCGAAGAGAACATCCGCCGAATCGGGGCGGTCGCCAAACTGTTTGCCGAATCGGGCACGATTGCCCTGACAGCATTTATCAGTCCGTATCGGATTGACCGCGACCGGGTTCGCAAAACGATGACCGAAAACGATTTCATCGAAATCTTCGTCGACACGCCCCTCGAAGTCTGCGAGGCGCGCGACCCTAAGGGCCTTTATAAAAAGGCGCGCGCGGGAGAGATGAAAGGGTTCACCGGAATCGACGACCCCTATGAGGCTCCGCTCAACCCCGAATTAGTCCTCGACGGCGCCAACAAATCGGCCGAAGTTCTCGCCGACGAAGTGATCGCCTACCTCAAAGACCGGGGAATCCTCCTGTAACGGAAAGACTCCAGCCGGAAATCGAAAATCGGCTCTCCCGAAAGAACTCCGGGAGAGCCGATTTCCGTTACGATTGACTTTGGATCGGAAAAAGGAATCAGGAGCGATACGCCTTGCAGATCTTCCGAACCTCATTTCTGACGCGGTCGCGCATCCGCTGGGGTTCAAGGACCTCGGCGTTCTCGCCGAAGCTCAATATCCACTTCACAAACTCCCTCGGCTCGGCCATGATCTTCCCGACGTAGCAATCCTTACCCTCGCCGTCTTTGGTCAGACGAGGCGGCTTGACCCATTTCAGTTTACGCTCGCTCAGATAGGGACCGACGTTCGTGCTGAAACGAACGGTAACTTCGATCTGCCGCTGACGGCTCAGTTCGAGCGAGAATATCCCGCTGAAATAGTCGTCAAACTCGAATTTTTCCGGCTGACGGAACTGAATCCCGGTCAGTTTCACCCCATGGATTCGGCTCAACTTCCAGAGATAGGGGCGGGGATTGGAATTTTTCGAATCCGCGACGTCGTTGTATCGGAAACCGACCAGATAAATAAACCCTTCATTGTAGAGCAATTTGACCGGGATGACGGTATAGACCTTTTTCTTTTCCGCTTCAACGTTGTAATACAGAATCTTTAAACCGCGTCCGTGATACAGACCGGAAACGATCGTATTGATAAACCGTCCCGACCGGTTGTTGGCAGGACGTTTAAACTCGGGACGGCAGAACATCGAAACGAGACGGTCAACGCGATCCAGGGTCTCCTTTCTGAGACAGCGGCGCATTTTATCGCACCCCGAGCGCATGTTGTCGCCGAACGCCGTTCCGCGCAAAGGCCCCATCAGACGCTGCGCGACGCAGAAGGAGAGGAGTTCTTCCCGGTTAAGACCTTTCGACTCGCTGCCGTTGTCGCTTCCGATCGGGATCTTTTCCATGGAGAAACGGCGTTTCCCCCACTTTTCCAGTTCCTCGTCGAATCCGTTAAAGACGACTTTGAAAATTCCCAAATCGCGGCGGATCGTACGGGCGCTGACGCCGAAATGGGCGGCGAGCTCGTCGATGGTGTACCCATCCTCGGAATCGATCAACATATTGATGATCGCCCATTTGCGCCGAAACGATTTCATATCGGCGTCGTCGGCGATTTCGGGCGCGCTGTTATTTTTCGGTTTCTTGGGAACGATGATCGTCGGTTTCCCGGCATCGGGAGAGAGATTTTCTTTCATTTTCATTTTTTCCGGAATACGTCAAACAACCCGGCACTGCCCGCGCCCCGGTGAATTTCAGGAAGGCGGAACCGGTTCCGAGCGGCACACACGGATGTACGCCGCGCAATTCTCGACAACTTCACTAAAATACCATTATACCGGGAAAAATAATAAATCAAATCCCCTTTCCCGGTTATCTAACGATTTCCGTCATTTCTCATGTAGTAAAATCGGCCGTCTTCGGCGCCGACAACAAGATCGGGTCGCCCGTCGGCATTAAAGTCGGCGGTCGTCGGACTGCACGAATGTCCCGCCAGAACCGTCGAACTCAGATCACCCATGTCCTGAAAATACCAGTCCCCCCCCTCGAATTTAACGCAACGAAGAAGAGCGATGTTTCGGGTATTGATCAAAAGGTCGGGAAGACCGTCCCCGTCCCAGTCGGTGACGCAGATCTTACGTCGGCCGCTCGCCCCGGCCCTATTCGTATTCAAACGGTGCGGCGTCCCCTTATGATCCTTAAACGCCCGACGGGGCGCTTTGAGTTTCAGCCGGCCGGTTTCGTCTCGATATCGTTCGAAGAGGACGAGGTATCCTTCGGTATCGAGCATCGAAAGATCGACCAGGCCGTCCCCCGTCCAGTCGTAGGCCACCGGCGTGGTGCGCCACTGCGTCAGAAGCGCCTTTCCCGGCTCGCACGGGAAATATTCCGGCGGCCGGCAGACGGGAAGCGTGTCGTTCTCGGGAGTCATCCACCCCCATTCCAAGCGGGGCTGCGTATCGTCCCATTCCACCTCGATTCGGCGCGGCGCGTCAAACGCCGGCTGCGCGGCACTCCCGATATTCCGAAGCCAGACCACCTTTCCCCATACGGAGTTGACCAGGATATCAAGCAGACCGTCCCCGTCCCAGTCGGCGACCGAAACAGCGGTGTATCCGTATTTTCGCTCGATCGGCCCCTGAATCGAACCGTTGAGACCGGCGGTGATCCGAAAGACTTCGTCCCCGTCCTTCCCTCGAGCTTTCAGGTAGATCGGACGCGCCCATTTCGGAAACTCCTCGCCGGGCGGCGAGAGATTCCTGAAAAAGAGGATCGTCCCTTCCGTCGTGCCGGTCACGATGTCGACCGCGCCGTCCCCGTCAAGATCGGCGCAGCACGGCGTCGCCAGCGACGAGGCTTTCAGTTCGTCGGCCTCCTGTTGGAAAAAGAGAGGACGCTTAAACAGAGGAACCGAAACCGGCGCGGCCCAGATTCCCTCCCCCGACGTCGCCTTGGCAAATTTGCCGGTATTTTCGAAAAGCGATACGCGGCCGTCTTCGTTCCCCGCGATGATGTCGGGATATCCGTTTCCGGTCCAGTCAAAGAGAACCGGAGTTGAAATGCACAGGTTCTCGCAGGCCAAAGAGCCGTCTTCAAAAAGAACCGGCGTCCCCGGCGCATACCTGGGATCCGTTGCCGAACCGACATTCTCGAAATAGGTGAAATGTTCGATAAACTCGCCGCAGAACAGGTCGAGATCCCCGTCGCGGTCAAAATCGACGAGGTTCGGAGTCGGCCAGGCGTAAGTTTCAATTTCCTTTCCGTCGATCGTTTGCAGGCGGAAAGGCTTTTCATAAACCGGATCCTCGTCGGTTCCGCTGTTGATCATCACATAGACCCAACCCGAAGCTTGAGGATTCTGCCAGATCCCCTCGGAATTGTATGCGTCGTCCCACCCGTACTTGGTCCAGTCGTCGACCCCGACGATAAGATCGGTTCGTCCGTCCCCGTTGAAATCCGCGTATTTCCACATATTCGCCCGACCGTCCGGAGGGAGCTCCGCCGCTCCCGGAATCGTCTCGGGCTTTTCGATTCCCGATTCAGGAAAATCGGGATAATAATTACCGCGCGTCAAGACGCGGAGTTCGCCCCTGACCCAACTCGGAACGATGTTCCGTTCGGCGCGGCTGATCGGTTTTCCCGCAGGCTTAAAAACCGGCATCGCGGAATTCGGAACCGGCGTCGACGACTCGGGAGGCGTTCCCTGCCCCGAAAGTTCGAGGGTCGCCGGAAGAGACTCAAACCGGAAGACACCGTTATACGGGACGCATTCGCTGCCGACGATCAGGTCGAGTCGGCCGTCGTGATTAAAGTCGGCCGGAATCGGCCAGCTCCAAAGGCCGACGGCGAGATCATCGAGGAGACCGGGATGATTGTAATGCATGATCATCATCTCCGGCTTCGCCTCGTCCTGAGAGAAACAAGACGAATGGGCAATCGTAAAGCAGATAAAGGCTAAACACACAAAACGTCGCATTTCGGTCTCCGGCAAGACGGCTCAATCAAACATCGGAGTACTGTAATCCCAGAAATAGGCATACAGACAGATGGTAACGATCACAACCAGAATTCCGACAATCACCGCGATTCTCGAGAACTTGAGGTCAAGCAAAGTTTTCGCATCAAGCGTAAATGCCTCTTTGCGAGGATGAATCAGGGTGATCAGCAGGTCAAAGGCGATGATGGCGAAGAAGGTCACAACCATCCGGTTCAGGAAGTCAAGTCCAGGAACGAAAGCATGCAGACAGCCGTAGATGACCGGGCAGAGCAGAAGCGAGACGACACCGCAGATCGACGGAGCGCGCTTGACGCAGAACCCGATGGCAAACGCCGCCAGGATACCGGGCGAAATATACCCCTGAAACTCCTGGATAAACTTAAAGATCCCGCCGAAACGGGGATTGGCAAGCTGCGGCGCCAGCCAACAGCCGATGATCACAAAAACAACAACCGCCGCGCGGCCGATTGAAACCAGGTGCCGGTCCGAAACCTGTTTACCGAAATACTCCTTGTAAATATCCATCGTAAAGATGGTCGATGCGGCGTTGAGCATGGCGGCGACCGAACTGATAATTGCACCCAAAAGCGCGGCAAGGAGAAACCCGCGAAATCCGCCGAGAGGAACCAGATTTTTCACCAGCAGCGGAAACGCCGCATCGTAGTCGCAATAGGCAACTGGCGGGTTAAAATCGACGTCGAACGAAGGATCGGCATCCTCTTTTTCGGCAAGTTTGGCCTTAAAAACTTCGTGAAGCTCGCTCACTTCAGAGATCGTTTCATCGAGGTCGATTTCGGCAATCCTGGCGTTGACCAGGATCATTTCACGAGCCTTTTCAGGATTTTCTCTGGCAAATTCGTCGGTGAAGGAAAAAAGCGGTTCGCCGGTCAGCGCGGTCTGTTCCAACTCCTGGTACTTATCGAGACGTTCCAGTTCGCCGGACGCGTTTTCAGCGGCGCTTCTTCTCATGTCGCTATGATAGAGGTTATAGGCAATAATCCCCGGAAAGACAATGATGAACGGAATGACCAGTTTCATGACCGCCGCAAACACAAGCCCCTTTTGCCCTTCGGCCAGGCTTTTCGATCCAAGGGTGCGCTGAATGATATACTGGTTCAGACCCCAGTAGTAAAGGTTCGGGATCCATATCCCCAGGAGAAGCGCGGTGATCGGAAGAAAAGTGTCGGACGACGGCAGATTCATTCTGAGTTTGCCGAGGTTCAGTTCGCGGAACCGCTCGACCGCGCTGTGGTCAGCGATGCTCTGCATATTGCCGGAAAATTCGGCGGCATGCATCGGGGCGGGAGTCAACGTCTCGGGCTCAGCCTGCCCCAGAGTATGGAGAGCAAAATAAAGAACGATTGCCCCGCCGATAATTAGGGCCGATCCCTGGAGAAGATCGGCCCAGGCGCAGGCTTTCAGTCCGCCGGCAAAGACATACGCCGCCGCCAGAATTCCAATGAACCAACTGAGTGTGCAGAGGTTGACCGGATCGCCGGCCATGATGCCGCTGGAAACGCGAAACTCGGAGAAAACGACGTCGAAATATTTGGCGCCGGCGTAGGTGACGGCAGTGAAGTTGACGGCGATGAGCATTATCACCATCATCATGGACATGATTGTCCGCGCTCCTTTGCTGAAGCGGTTTTCAAGATATTCGGGAATCGTGTAAATTCCGGCCCGCAGAAAACGGGGGAGAAAAAAGAACGCGACGATAACCAGAGAAAGGGCGGCAATCCACTCGTAACTGGCAACCGCCATTCCAATATAATCCGAGGCATTCCCCGACATTCCGATAAACTGTTCCGCCGAGATGTTGGCCGCGATGAGCGAAACGCCGATCAGCCACCACGAAAGCCCGCGTCCCGCGAGGAAATACGATTCGCTTCCCTCATTTGAACGCCGACTGACCGAAAATGCCGTAAAAATGACGGCCAGCAGAAATAAAACGAAAACAACGATATCCGCCGTGTAACCGCCGGACGCCCCCGCGGGGGATTCCGTCGCGGCCTGAGCCAGCAAAAAAAGGTTTGACATTTCTAACCTCGTATAAGCCGATGGACCACAAAAACCGATAGATACAAACCGATAAGGAAATTATAAAAGGGACCCGGCGGCGATTCAAGACCTGAAATAACGCTTCCGCCGCGGGGAAAAGAAAAAGCTCACTTGAAAGCCCGGTTTTACCGATTTTTCAAGTGAGCCGATTTCGGGCGGCGAACGGAGACCGGATCAGGAAAGCGAAGCGAGAAACCCGTCGACCGTCGGAACCTCGCCGAAGATCGGCGCGACCTGACTTGCGACAAACTCGTGGATTTCGCGCGAGGCCGAGGCGCACGCCTCGGGAATCATCCGAACGCGGAACCCCAGATCGTAGGCGCTCCAAGCGGTCGCCTGGGCGCAGACGTTTGTCAGCTGGCCGGCCACGATCAGATTTTTGATCCCCGCGAATCGGAGGATATCCGCCAGATTGGTGTGGGAAAACGCGCTGAGCGAGCGTTTTCCTTCGACGACGACCTCCCCTTTCGCCGGGCGAAGTTCGTCGATAATCTCATGTCCCCAGCCGCCGGGGGCGAAGACGCCTCCGTCATAGACACCTTTCAGGAGTCCTTCCACCTGATGAGCCTCGCACCAGGCGCGGTCAAGCGTAAAGGGAGAATGGATAATCATACACCCCGCGCGGCGGGCGCCGTCCAACAGACGCCGGGCGTTGGCGACGGTTCCCAATCGGGCGAGTTCCGATTTGACCGTGTCGTAGAGAAGCCCTTTCGGATGGCAAAAGTCATTCTGAAATTCGATAAAGATTACCGCGGTTTCTTTTGCGTTCATGTTTTCTTCCTTTCTCCCGACGCGGATTATTTCCAGCCGTATTCCTGCCGGACTTTTACCATCATCTCGAGGACATCGTTCCAGGTTTCCTGTTTCAGCATCACCTCGTTCGGGAACATACACCCGTCCCAGCAGATATGGTTGAACATCTTCAGGAGGCCGTCTTCGTCTTTGAGCCAAAACCCGGCGTATTTGACGATATCTAGTTTTCCGTTCGGATCTTTCGGAAGACAGTGTCTCCCGGTCTTATCGTGCGAGCCGGAACCGAAAACGGTGGCGTCGTTCTGCGCGATATGCAGATCGACCGTCCAGGGACGGAGTTTATCGGTCATCTTAATATAGGCGGCGTCGAACGTCTCGGTGTCGGACCAGTCGAAGTTTTCGGGCAGGAGACGGTCTTCGGGAGCGTTGTACCCCAGCAGATAGAGGAGCGTATGCGCCAGGTCGGCCTGGAAGCGGAGCGTCTGAGGACGGTCGACCATCTCCAGAAGCTGGAGCATCCGCCGCCAGCTGTGCATTCCGCCCCAGCAGATTTCCCCTTCTGCAGCCAGGACTTCGTCATACTCGTTGGCGATATCGCAGGCGGCGTCGAAGGTTTCGGCCAGCTGTTTCTGATTCCCTTCCGGGTCTTTCATCCACTCGGTGACCGACGTCGAGGAATCGATCCGAACGCACCCGTTCGGGCGGACACCCAGATCGCGCAGTTCCTTGGCGATCGAACAGCCGAGCCGAACCTGATCGAGAAAGTGTTTTCGTTTCTCCTCGGGACCGATCGCCGAGCCGCTCCAGATCGGCGCAACGACGGTGCCGATCGACAGGTTGTAGCTGCTGACAAGGGCGGCCATCTCTTCAGCGGCGACGTGCCCCCCCTCAATATTGTAATGGGGGTGATCGAGAAAGATGTCGACCCCGTCAAAGTGAACCCCCTCGTATTCGGCGTTTTTGGTCAGTTCGAGCATCTGGCGAAGTTCAATCACCGGATTGTCGGGAGTTCCCTTCCCGACCACGCCCGGCCAGGTCGCGTTATGAAGTTTCGGAAAGTTTTTCTGAGCTTTCGGTCTTGCCATCAATATGACTCCAAAGTTCTGAATCACAACGGCGCCGTCTTGATCGCGCTCGACGGCGTTTTAACGAATGATCCGCGCGGCTGCCGCAGAGTTACCCCTCCGGTTCCTCGTCGGAATCTGAAAAAACGGAATCATTCGGCCAATAGCCGATCGGATCCCGTTCATTCCGACTTGACCAAACCGTCAGCGTCGGAAAGAGAGTGGACAGACGCCCCGCCATCGTCTCCATAGCGAATCGTTCGGTCGCGTAATGCCCGGGAAGAACCAGCGCCATTCCCAGTTCCTCCGCGCGGAGCGCCCCGTGAAAGCGGGCCTCCCCGAGGAGAAGCGCGTCCGCTCCGGCCCGGGCGGCCTCGGCGATAAAATCATCGGCCGCGCCGCAGCCGATCGCCAGACGCGTCAGACTCCGTTTGGGATCGCCGACGTAGGTCAGGTTCGGTTGGCGCAGTTTTTCGGAAACTTCCCGAAGAAAGTCCGAAAGGGTCCTCGGTTCGGGAAACGTCCCGACGCGCCCGCTCCCCAGAAACGAACCGACCTCTTTTTCGAGAAGATAAGCCTTCCCCGGCGCGATTCCCTGAATCATCGCGGGGGAAGCGGTCAGGCTTCCCTCCTGAAGGGGTGCCACGTCGACCAGACCGAACAGATCGGCCAACTGCCGGTTCACTCCCCAAAAGGCGGAATCATGGGCGGTGTGCGGACTGAAAACGGCGACCCCTCCTTCTGCAAGGGAGAGGAAAATCGAGCCGGTCGGAGTTTCGCTGGTCCAACGTTTTTCGGCATGGAAGGGAAACGGGTGGTGCGAAACGATAAGATCCGCCCTCTCGCCGATCGCTTCGGCCGCCGTCTCCGACGTCACTGTCAGACAGGTCATCACCCGGCGGATATCTTTCTCGGCACGGCCGAGCAAAAGTCCCACGTTGTCCCATTCTTCGGCCAGCGGCGGAGGACAGGCGGTGCGGAGCGCGTCAGTTATCTCGTTACAGGCAACCATAAATCATTTCCGTGAGGCGGGATCGATCACTGAATCCCGAACTTGTGAACGGTCGTCTGGCGGTATGTCTCGCCCGGACGAAGGATGGTGTTCGGGAACGCCGGTTGATTCGGGGAATCCGGATAATGTTGCGCTTCCAAGCAGAAAGCGGTATGCTGCTCGTATTTGTAGTCCCCGACGCCGGTCGTACCGTCCAGCCAGTTTCCGGAGTAGAACTGAACTGCCGGTTCGGTCGTTTCGATTTCCATCGTCCGCCCCGATTTGGGATCGGCGACAAACGCGCAGAAACTAAGTTCCCCCTCCTTTGCCTTGTCGAGAACCAGGCAGTGATCGAACCCGCCGCGGAACCACGGATCGGTGATCTGGGCGATATCCCGCCCGATCGGTTTGGAAGTTCGGAAATCGAGCGGCGTCGAATCGACCGGGACAATTTCGCCGGTCGGGATCAACCCGTCGTCGGTCGGCAGATAGTTCGAGGCGCCGAGTTTCAGGATGTGGTCGAGGATCGGCCCCGACTGCGCCCCTCCCAAATTCCAGAACGTGTGGTTCGTCAGGTTGAGCGGGGTCGCCTTATCGCAAGTGGCGGTATAGTCGATCGTCAGCGCGTTGTCATTCGAAAGAATATAGCGAACTTCGACGGTCAGATTCCCCGGATACCCTTCTTCCCCGTCTTTGGCGGTATAGGTCAGGCGGACTCCGACGCCGCTCTTGGTCATAAAAGGCTCGAGATTCCAGATCCGCTGGTCGAACCCGCGAAGGCCCCCGTGGAGCGCATTGACGCCGTCGTTGACCGGAACCTGATACTCCACGCCGTCGAGGGTGAACTTGCCGCGGGCGATCCGGTTCCCGTAACGGCCGACGAGCGACCCGAAATAGGGGCGGAACTTCTGATACTCCGCAACCGTGCCCAGATTGCAGGAGATGTTCTCCAGTTTTCCGTCACGGTCGGGAGTTTCCATCGAATAGAGAACCCCGCCGAAATTCAGCACCACGGCTTTCAGTCCGTTGGCATTGGTCAGCGTACAGGCCGTGACCTGTTCCCCCTCATTGGTTCGCCCGAAAGGCGCGGTTTGATATCCCATCATCGCAAATTCTCCCGCTTTACCGTTGTTATTTGAGTTATAGACGACCTGCTGCATGCACTGTATCCGACCGCCGACGCCCTGGTTGAAGATCGGAACCGGCACAAACCCGGAGCCTAAGGCGGGAAGGACGGGCAGAATCGGCTCCGGAAGAAGCTGATTCTGGGAGTTACCCGTCTGGACCGGACCTGTAAAAACCGGGGTCGGAAACAAATTCTGAGCAAACGCCGCGGTAAAGGCACTCGCGAGCAGAACCAACGTCGCCGCCCAAACATAATGCAATCTCATCTCTGTTCTCCGTCAAAAGAGTTCGGGTATCACCCCATACGCCACCGCGGCGGAAAGAGAAAACCGCGGGATCTTACCTGTCTTATGTGGTCTTCCTCCCCCCGTACGAATTATATCTGATTTTGGTCAGGAAGACAAGCTAGCCGAGGGAAACGGATACAAAAGGGCCGTTCTTCTTCGGGGGAATCCGCCGCTTTATACTTAAAAATCCGATCGTCCCTCCGGCAGACCCAAGACCGCGGAACCGTCGGCCGGGGAGAAGTTTTCCACCTTTTGCGAGATTCCTTCCGGCATTTTCGGTTCGGCCGGCGCTCCGGGGCGGTAAAAGAGGGAATTTATGCCGGCTGTTATTTTTGAACGGGTCTTTCTTCTTGCAGAGGTTGAAATTCCGGTTAAAATGGTCTCGGCGGGCTTCCGGGGTCGGCGTGTCCCGGTCCCCACCGAAACGAAAGAGCCCCCGCCCCGAATCGGATCGGTTTTTCGATCGCCCGACGCATATAATTACACGGGATTGCCGAAATGGCGACGCGTAAGAACAAGAAACAAATAATTATTCCGTATTCATCAGTGTTTTGAAACAGATCAGGAGCCTATGATGAACTCTGATATGGTCAACAACCAGCCGCAGGATGTCGACAGTCAGCCGAAAACGGCGTATGAGAAACTCAATGCCCTCGCCCACAACATCTGGTGGAGCTGGCATCAGGAAGTCGTCCGCGTATTCCAAACGATCGACCCGGTTCTCTGGCGGAACCTGGGGCACAATCCGATCGCTCTTTTGAAACAGTTCACGCCGGAAGAGATCGAGACCCGCGCGCTCGACCTGGTCCTCCATACTCGAATCGACCAGGCCTACCGCCGCATGCGCGAGTATATGCGTTCCCGCCCCCTCACAGCGCAGCAGTACACCGGCGTTCTCGGTTCGAAGCCGGTCGCCTATTTTTCGCTCGAATTCGGTCTTCACGAATCCGTTCCGATCTATTCCGGCGGACTCGGAATCCTTGCCGGCGACCACATCAAAAGCGCCAGCGGTTTGGGAGTCCCCCTCGTGGCGGTCGGTCTTTTCTACGATCAGGGTTATTTCCGACAGCATCTCGACAAAGACGGCTGGCAGCGGGAAGAGTACGTCGACACCAAAGTGGAGTACGTTCCCCTCGAAACGGCGGTCGACAAAGACGGCAATAATATCACCGTTCAGGTCGAGACGACCAACGGCCCGATCTACGCCCGCGTTCGGAAGATGCAGGTCGGCCGGGTCACCCTCTATCTGCTCGACACCGATCTGCCCGAAAACTCCAGCGAAGACCGCGAGCTGACCAGCACCCTCTACGGGGGGGACAAACGTACCCGCATCCGTCAGGAGATCGTCTCGGGAATCGGCGGAGTCCGCGCACTCCGAGCTCTGGGGATCACCCCCGGGGTCTATCATCTGAACGAAGGACACAACGCGTTCGTCACCCTCGAGGTAATTCGCGAACTGATGGAAGACAACGGTCTGACCTTCGAGGACGCCGCGCGGGAAGTCGCCCAGAAGACAGTCTTCACAACCCATACACCGGTCGAGGCGGGACACGATTATTTCAGCAGCGATCTGATCAATGAACACCTGGCTCCTCTTCGTCAGCAGCTGGGGTTGACCCACGAACAGCTGATGGCGCTCGGCCGCAGGAATCCGTTCGACCAGAACGAACCGTTCTGCATGACGATTCTCGGGATGAAACTCGCCCACTATGCCAACGCGGTCAGCTCCCTGCACGGAAAAGTAACCCGCCACATGTGGCGCGATCTCTGGCCGCAGACTCCCGAAGAAAACATCCCGATCGGTCATATCACCAACGGCGTTCACGTCCCCAGCTGGATGGCGTGGCAGATGCGCGTTCTCCTCGAGCGTCATATTCACGGGTGGGACGAAGAATCGATCGATCCGGCTCTTTGGGCTCAGGTTTACAACATCGATTCCGGCGAGCTGTGGGAAACCCACAACGCGCTGAAAATGATTCTGATCGATTTTGTGCGGACGCGCCTGACCTCGCAGCTGATCCGTCTGGAATCCCCGCACGATGAAATCGAACGCGCCAAACATGTCCTGAACCCGAACGCTCTGACGATCGGTTTCGGGCGCCGGTTCGCCACCTATAAACGCGCGACGCTCCTCTTCCAGGATATCGATCGGCTCGCGCGGATTGTAAACGACCCCGCCCGGCCGGTACAGTTCGTCTTCGCCGGAAAGGCGCATCCCGCCGACGAGCCGGGAAAACGCCTGATCCGCGAGATTTCGCAAATCCGCAAAGATGAACGGTTCGCCGACAAGGTCATCTTCATCGAAAACTACGATATCAACGTAGCACGCCACATGATCCAAGGGGTCGACGTCTGGCTCAACAATCCGCGCCGCCCCCAGGAAGCTTCCGGCACGAGCGGTCAGAAAGCTCTTCTGAACGGAGCGCTCAACTTCTCGGTTCTCGACGGATGGTGGGCCGAAGCGTACGACGGGACGAACGGCTTTTCGATCGGAAACGGCACGAACCACATCTACGACGTGATCACCGACCAACGCGACCAGGAATCGCTGATGGAGGTTCTCGAACGCCAGGTGATCCCGATGTATTACGACCGGGACAAATACGGTCTTCCCCGCACCTGGGTTCAGTACATGAAAAACTCGATCGCGACCCTCGCCTGGCGCTTCAGCGCCCACCGCATGGTGGCCGACTACGTCCGCTTCGCGTATCTTCCCGCGGCCGGAGGAATCAGCGCCAAGATGCCGAACTGAAGCCGATCGGTGTGAAAATCAGCGGAGGTGTCCTTCCCTTTCGGAAAGACGCCTCCGTTTTTTCCGTCCCATCCCCGAACCGATCCGAAACGCGGCTTTCGCCTGCGCGTTCCCCGGAAAAGATCACGCCGTCTTTTTTCTCCGTCCGAAAATCATCTGAATCACCGAATAGAAGACCGGCGTCAGGAAGATACCGAAAAGGGTCACCCCGATCATGCCGCTGAAAACCGCCACGCCGAGTGTAAAGCGCATCTCGTGTCCCGCGCCGCTCGAAACCAGCAGCGGAACCACGCCCAGGATAAACGCCAGCGACGTCATAATGATCGGCCGGAGCCGGATTCGGCACGCTTCGGCGGCGGCCTCACAGCGCGTCAGTCCCTCGTCCTGTTTCGCCTTGGCGAACTCGACGATCAGGATCGCGTTCTTACACGCCAGCCCCATCAGAACCAGGAAACCGATTTGGGTAAAAATATTCATATCGAGGCTGCAGAGGATCACGCCGACCAACGAGCAGAGCAAACACATCGGCACGACCATAATGATCGCAAGCGGAAGAGTCCACGACTCGTAAAGCGCCGCCAGCACGAGGAAAACAAAGACGATGGCGAAAAAGAAGGTCAGAATCGCGCTGTTTCCGGCGCTTTTCTCCAGATAGGCCAGCTCGCACCATTCGTAGTTCATCGTGTTCGGGAGCATTTCCTCGGCGAGGTTTTCCATCACCCTCAGGCTTTCGCCCGAACTGACCCCTTCGGCGGGAGCACCGATAATCGCCGCCGAGGGATACATATTGAACCGGCTGACCGACTGCGGGCCGTTAAAATCGCTGATCGTGATCAGACTCCCGAGCGGAACCATTCCTCCCCGGGCGCTTTTGATGTGAATCTTGTTCAAGTCGGTCTGATGGCTGCGGAACGGCCCGTCCGCCTGGACATTCACCTGAAAATTACGCCCGACGTAGGTCAGGTCGTTCACATAGTTCGACCCGAGATAGGTCTGAAACGCATCGAAGATGTCCTCGACCGGGATCCCCATCGCGATCGCCTTTTTCCGGTCGATCGTGATAAATTTCTGCGGGGAATTGGCGCGGTACTGCGTCAGGACGTTCCGAAGTTTCGGATCGGCGTTTGCCGCTTCAATCATTTCGTCGGCCATCTGCTGAAGAACATAGACCCCCATGTCCCCCCGGTCCTGCAGCTGGAACTTGAACCCGCTCGACGACCCCATCCCATCGACCGGCGCAGGACGAACCACCCGGACGCTGGCCGCCGTAATATTCTCGTTCATTCGGCGCGTCAGCTCTTCCTGCACCATCACGTCGGTAATCCCCGATTTTTTCCGTTCTTCGAACGAATCGAGAATCACGGTGAGGGTCGCCATATTCGGCGAGGTGCTCGACGTCAGAAAAGACATACCGACCGTCGAGATCACGGCGCGGATTCCGGGAACCGGTTCGATCCCCTCAGCCTCGTTCCCGTAACACTGATCCTGAATCTGCCGGATCAGCGCTTTTGTCCGATCGAGCGACGAGGCGTCGGGCAGCTGGATAAACATCATCAGATACCCGCGGTCCTGAATCGGAATAAAACCGGTCGGAACGTTGGTGAAGGTTTTGTAGGTCAGAAAGAGGAGCCCGCCGTACAGAAGAACCACAATCAGGCTCAGTCGGAGGAGCCCCCTGACCAGCGTCACGTAAACGGACGTCGTGACGTTGAACGTAAAATTGAAAAGACGGAAAAATGAACCGAAGGTCAGATCCCCCAGACGGGTCAGAATCCCCCTGCACTCCCCTTTCGGTTTGAGAAGAACCGCCGAAAGAGCCGGCGAAAGCGTCAGCGAGTTAAATGCCGAAATCACCGTCGAAATGGCGATCGTCAACGCGAACTGTCGGAAGAACTGCCCCGTCACCCCCGAGAGAAACGCGCACGGGACGAAAACGCAGCAGAGAACCAGCGCGATCGCCACAAGCGCGCCCGAAACCTCGTCCATCGCCTTGCGCGCGGCTTCTTTGGCCGAAAGGCCGTCGGCCATGTGCCGCTCCACGTTCTCGACCACCACAATCGCGTCGTCAACCACGATCCCGATCGCCAAGACCAGGCCGAAGAGCGAGAGGTTGTTCAGACTGAACCCCAGAAGCGACATGGCCGTAAAGGTGCCGATCAGCGAAACAGGAACCGCCAGCAGCGGGATCAGCGCGGCGCGCCACGACTGGAGGAAGAGAAGAACCACCAGCGCGACCAGGATAACCGCGTCGCGGAGCGTATGCTGCACCTCGGAGATCGATTCCTCGATAAACGGCGTGGTGTCGAAGACGATGGTGTATTTCATATCGGGAGGAAACTTCGCTCCGAGTTCGACCATTTTTTCCTTGACCACGCGGGCCGTATCCAGCGCGTTGGCGTCGGGCAGCTGCGAGACCGCCAGCGTACACCCCGGCAGGGCGCGGTAGACCCGATCGGCGCTCACGTTCGCCGTCGACAGATACCGGGGGTCGATAGGCGAAAGGTTTCCGTCCAGAAAGTTGACCACGTCGACGGCTTTGGCGCCGATTTCGACGCGCGCCACATCTTTCAGGAGCGTCACCCTTCCCGCGTCGTCCGCTTTGACAATGATATTCTCGAACGATTCCACGTCGGGCAGACGACCCTGCGTCCGAAGGATATACTGAAACATCACCGGGTCGTCGAGCGGCTGCTGTCCCAGCTGACCGGCGGCCACCTGGGTATTCTGGTTTTCGATGGCGTCGGTTACGTCCTCGGCGGAAAGACGGCGAATCTGCATTTTATCGGGATCGAGCCAGATCCGCATGCTGTACTCCTTTTCCCCGTAAATCGACGTGTCCCCCACTCCGGGCAGACGCGCGATGACGTCGCGGACATTCAGACGGACGTAATTGCTCAGAAAGATCTGATCGTAGACTTCCGAAAAGAAGTTCACATAAAGGATTGTCGTCGGACTCCGTTTCCGGGTCGTCACCCCGAGAGAACGGGTCACGGCGGGAAGTTTCGGCGTCGCGACTCCGACGCGGTTCTGCACCAGAACCTGCGCCATGTTCAAATCGGTTCCCACCTTGAACGTGACAATCACGCGGCACTGTCCGTCGTTCGTGCAGACCGATTCCATATAGAGCATATCCTCGACCCCGTTGATCTGCTCTTCGAGCGGAACCGCAACGGTCTCGGAAAGGGTCTGGGCATCGGCGCCCGGATACTTCGCGTTGACGAAAATCGTCGGGGGGGCGACGTTCGGATACTGGGCCTGCGGGAGATTATAATAAGAGATCGCGCCGGTAATGACGATCAGAATCGACAGCACGCAGGCGAAGATCGGTCGGTCAATAAAAAAGCGGGCAAACATCTCGGGTTCCTCTTCGGGTGAAAGACAAAAGGAAAAAGAATCGGCTCCAAAAACTACATTCCCCGGCGGAGTTTTTCGAACGTCGTCTCTTTCGCTTCCACTTCGGCATCGGGACGCAGACGCAGAAGGCCGCTGACAATCACCTCGTCGTCGGCCTCGATCCCGCTGCGAACCACACGCATGTTGTCCTCCTGCAGGGGACCGAGCTCCGGTCGGCGCACGCGCGCTTTCCCTTCGGAGTCTTTCACATAGAGAACACGGGTCCCCTGTTCCGTTCCGAACGCTTCTTCCGGCACCAGCAATGCCGAATAACGTCCGGTCACAGGAATACGAATATGAACCATCATCCCCGGAATGATTTCGCTGATTCCCCCGTCGACCACCGGAGGATTCGGACAGGTCGCGCGCAGAAGAACCGTCCCGGACGACTCGTCCATCTGGGGATCGGCGTAACGAACCGAGCCGGCATGAAGGGGGTTCCCCGCGTCGTCGGTCCATGACTCTTCGCTGGTCAGCCGGAACTCGATTTTCAGCTCTTCGGGGTTCCCGCCGGCCGCGACCTGGTTTTTCGCGTTTTCGATCAGTTTCAGAAATGTCGTCTCGTCGACGTAGAAGAAAATGTAGATCGGATCGTGCGAGACAATCTGCGCCAATTCGGTCTTATGGTCCTGAATCAAATTCCCCTCGGTCACCAGCTTACGGGAAATATACCCGTCGATCGGAGAGAGAATTTTAGTATATTTCAGATTGATCGACGCCTGCTGCGCCTCGGCGGTCGCCTTGAGAATGTCGGCTTCGGCCTTTGTAATCTTCGCCAGACATTCGTCGTGAGCGGCCTTCGCCTCGTCATAGTCGGACTTCGATACCGCGTTGGACTGGACAAGTTTGAAATTTCGGTCGAGTTCAATCCGAAGCTGGGGTTCCCGCGCTTTGAGAACTGCCAGTTCCCCTCTCACGCTTTCGAGATTGCCGACCGCGGTATCGAGCGCGGCCTTATAGACTTCCGGCTCGATTTCGAAGAGGACGTCGTCCTTTTTAACGAACGCGCCTTCGGCAAAATCGCATTTCGTCAGAATCCCGGAAACCTGAGCCTGAAGGGTGACGTCGTTCACGGCGTTCGTGTCGCCGGTAAACTCTTCGTAGTCGACGACATCCCGGCGCAGGGGACGCATCGTCTCGACCGAAATGACCGGACGCCTGACTTCCGACTCCGCCTCTTTCTTCCCCATCATCTTATCCCAGAGATCACACCCCGCGAAGAGTACGACTCCGAAAGAAATCAGCAAACCAAACAAACAACGGTAATTCGGCATAACAGTCATCGGACGGATAGTGGTGAGGGCCCCCCCCGTTCAGAGTTCTCCAAAGCCATATTATAGTCGGACGGGGTCGGTTTTCAATCAAAAACCGTTCCGGAACGATAATCCCGCCAGACATTTTCAAACCATTCCTCATCCTCGGGAAGGTCGGGGAGCGGCCGCCAACAGCTCAGAAACGAATCGCTCTCGTCGGAGTATCGGGTGATAAGAATCCGGTCGCGGAACCGGGGGTCTTCGGGTTTTATCCGCCACGAGCCGGGAAATTTCGGATGAATCGGCTCTCCGCGCGGATCGAGAACCAGCGCCGAGCCGCGCGAACCGGCGTCGAACGAAGCGGAAAGCGCCGAGAGATAGGCCTCCTGCGCGATCAGAAGCTGGCGATTCCGGAAAATCTCGGCCGCGTCGGCCGGTGGAATATCCGCCGTCGGAGTTTCGGCGGGAGGCGCCGAAAGCGGTCGGGCGGCCCGGCGCCGCCCGGTCAGAAGCCGGAGCGCCTCGCCGATCTCCCCCCCGTGACGCAGATGACCGGCCGAACGGGTCATCCGGCATTGAAACGCGGCGCGTTCTTTCCGCCAGTCATCGCCGGTTTGCGAGGCGGCCCGCTCCGGATATTCGGCCAGGCGCGAGGCTTCGGCGGCAAGTTCTTTCTCGGCGGCGGTCCAATCGAGGCTCCAGCCGGAATACCGTCGGGCGATATACTGAGCCGCGCGAAACGCGCCGACCTGGCCGGCGTTGAGCGCCGACCCGCCGGGACGGGTCACGCCGTGCGAGCCGTTCACCTCGCCGATCGGGAAGAGATGGGGGACGTTTTCCGACTCGTACCAAATCGTTCCTTTCAGACCGCCGTTGTTATGCTGGGCGCAGAGGGCGATCTCGAGCGGCTCGGCCGCAAGATCGATTCCGTGATCCCGGTAAAGCTCGACGGCGCCGGGATTCATCTTCGCCAGACGGGCGAGCGGCGTCGCAAGAAGCGCGTCCGACTTGCGGAGATATTCCCGCGCCTCCGAATCGAGCGCCTCAAACGAAAAGTCGGCGGGGTCGGTTCGATAGTCGAGAAAAACGCGCCGTCCCAAAACGGCCGTTTCGTAGAAGACCGCCATATCGACCATCGACGAACCGTCGGGAAGTTTCCTCGCGTCGAACGGCCACTGATACCCCTTCAGAAAGACCAGACTGTTGATCTCGCCCAGCGCAACGCGGTAATCGCGCAGGAATTCCCGCGCGCCGCTCACGCCGTCCGGTTCGGTCGAAACGAATCGGGGAAGAACCTGCATATAAGTGCCGGAAACGTTCCAGCGAAACGATTCGGGACGGTCGCAGATCGGATCGGAGCGGACTTCGCGCTTCGAAATATCGGTAACCGACGCGAGGCCGAACTGGCTCTCCGGCAGGGAGGCGGCCGCCGCGCCGATCTCCAGCGCCAGACCGATCGCCCCGAACTGCGACGAGGGGTAGACGCTCGCCTCGTAGAGTCCTCCCGGTCCGCCGACGGCGAAGACCAGGTTTTCGCAGCAGTAGGGTTCGAGAACCCCGTCGGCGGTATTCAGCGCAAGAAGTCCGCAAAGACGGCGCGTCCCATCGGCCGCGGCATATGTCGCCAGTTTCACCGCCGAGCGGTTCTCGAAGATCGGGATTTCTTCATTTTTGACCCGGCGCAGAAGAGCGCGGCACATCTCGCGCGACGTGTACGGTCCGCAGCTGGTCGCCCGGCGGAACGGATCGTGATCGGTCTTATACCCGACGTATTCGCCGAAACGATTGTGCGGAAAGGGAACACCCAGATTGACCAGATGAAAAAAAGCGCGAGCCGAACCGGCCGCCTCGGTCAGCGCGATCAGCGGGTCGGCGCTCCCCCCCCTGAGGTACGTCAAAGCCAGATCGCGGGGGGAATCCGCCTCGCGGCCGCAGATTCCCAGCTTGTAGTAGGTCTGTTTGTCGCTTCCGGCGTTGACCGACGTTCCGAGCCGAACCCCCTCGGTCAGAATTGCGATATCGGGGACTCCCTCGGCGCTCAGGCGGACCGCCGCCGCAAGTCCTGCCGCCCCGCTGCCGAGAACAATCGTGTGAATTTTTCTTACCGGAAGAATCTTCATCGTCGAAAAACCGCAGTCGTCTTCTGGGAACGGATCAGGAAAAATTCAACGTTCCGACAAGTTCGGCGGGGGAGGAAACGCCGGCCTCGTCCAGAAGACGGGGAAGCTCGTCCAAAATCCTCATCGTCGCGTCGGGCCGATAGAAATTCGCCGTCCCGACCTCCACCGCCGAAGCGCCGGCGACGAGAAATTCCATCACATCCTCGGCCGACTCGATCCCGCCGATTCCGATCACGGGAATTTTCACCGCGCGGAAAATTTGGCTGACGCAGCGCAGCGCGACCGGTTTGACCGCCGGTCCGCTGTATCCGGCGTACCCGTTGGCGATTCTCGGAACGCGGCGCCGCCAATCGACGGCCAGGCCGTAAAGTGTGTTAATCGCCGAAATCATGTCGGCTCCTCCGGCCTCCGCCGCCCTGGCCACTTCGGCGATCGAAGTCACGTTCGGCGAAAGTTTCACGCAGAGCGGAACGGTGCAGCGCGTCTTCATCCTCGAGACGATCTTTTCGCAGAGAACCGGGTTCGTTCCGAAATCAACCCCGCCCGAAACGTTCGGACAGCTGACGTTCATTTCGAGCGCCGCGATCCCTTCGGCCGCCGCGAACTTTTCGGCGAACAGATCGCACTCTTCAATCTTTTTCGCGGCGAAGCTGACGATAATCGGCGCGCCGACGCTCCGCAGCCAGGGAAGTTTCCGAGTCAGAAACTCGTCGATCCCGTCGTTATCGAGCCCGATGGCGTTCAAAAGTCCCGCGGTCACCTCGACGGTGCGGGGAGGTCTGTTCCCCGGGCGGGGAGAAAGCGTGATCGTTTTGGGAATAATCCCCCCCAGGCGGGAAAGATCGTAGAGTCCCGCGGCCTCTTTGGCATATCCGAAGGTCCCCGAAGCGGTCAGGATCGGGTTCGGAAGTCTCAGAGAACCGAGCTTTACCGATAAATTCTTTGTGGGCATCGCTGTCTTTCTTTCCAATCGGCGCCCGAGCCGCCGAATCGACCTTCGGGGCCCCTCTGCTGAAACGGGAACGCCGACTCCCGTCCCCTAAAGTCTACCCTGTTTCGCGCGAGTTTTAAAGAGGGGAGCGGAACCCGGCCGACGCCGCAGACCGCATTTGCGGTTTAAACCCAAATCTGATATAATACGCCCGCTCAGATCCATCCAAAAAACAAAAACGGCCCTTCGCCGCTCATAGCCATAAGGGGGTATAATGCGAACGAAATTACTGTTTTGTCTGCTCGGGTCTCTTCTAATCTGTTCAGCCGGACTCTTTTCGGCCGAGGAGCAGCGGAAGCCTACGCCGATGCGTCCGTGCGAACTGACATGCGAAAATCTCGCCGATCCGATCGGGATCGACACCGCCGTTCCCCTCCTGAGCTGGAAGTTCACCACCGACGGAGCGAAACTGCAAAACTGGAGCCAGTCCGCCTACCGCATCGTGGTCTCCACGTCCGACTCCGCCCTGATTGACGAGATCGCCTCCGAAATCGTCTGGGATACCGGTTGGGTCGAATCGGATCAAACGCGCAACATCAAGTATGACGGCAAACCCCTCGAGTCGAACACCACCTACTACTGGAACGTCCGCGTCCGGGACAACAAGGGGGGCGAATCGACTCCGAGCACAATCGGTAAATGGACGACCTCCCTACTCGATCCGGCCGAATGGACCGCCGAGTGGATCGGAACCGGACTCGACTATATCGCCGAAGGCGATGGTTCGGCCCGACCGTTCGACCCCTGGTTTCGAAAGACATTCGAACTTGTGTCGCGCCCCGATAAGGCGTTTCTTCATCTTGCCTCCGTCGGATATCATGAATTGTATGTCAACGGTGCCAAAGTCGACGATGCGGTCCTCTCCCCCTGCGCGACCGACCACAGTCACCGCGCGCGGTATATCACCTACGACATCGCCCCGTTCCTCGTTCCCGGCAAGAACGTGATCGGCGTCTGGCTCGGCGCCGGCTGGAGTATTTTTTCCGAATACAAAGTCGAAGGACGTCCGAACGCTCCGATCTTCAAAGCCCAGTGCGACATTGTCACCGGCCGGGAAACTCAGCGGCTCGTCACCGACGCCACCTGGAAATGCGCCCTGAGCGGCAACAAGCTCCTCGGACAGTGGTGGTTCGCCCAGTTTGGCGGCGAGTATCAGGACGGGGATATCAGCACCACCGACTGGGCGCAGATATCGTTCAATGATTCCGGCTGGGTTGAAAGCATCGTCTGCCATCCCAACCTGACCGTCTCGGCTCAGCGCGTCGAAAAGAACCGCGCGATCACACTCCTTTCGCCGGTTGAAATCGCCAAAACCGGTGAAGATACCTGGCGGATCGACATGGGAAAAATCTTCACCGGCGCGATGGAAATAGACGTCACCGGAAATCCGGGCGATGTAATTGAGTTCCGCTTCTCGGAATATCCCGATGCTGAGATGACATTCGGTCTTTTCAGCCGGATCAAGATCGGCCAGTCGGGGCGCGCCACCTTTAAGAACCGGTTTAACTACAGTGCCGGCCGCTGGATTACCGTCCGCGGCCTGAAAAAAGAGCCGACGCGCGACCAGTTCCGCGGCTGGATGATCCGTACCGATTACAAACCGGTCTCCTCGTTCCAGTGCTCCGACGATCTGCAGAACTGGATCTACGACACCGTGACATGGACCTACGAAAACCTTTCGCTCGGGGGATATGTCGTCGACTGCTCTCAGCGCGAACGGATGGGATACGGCGGCGACGCTCACGCCACATGCGAAACGGGAAT
>CACXFR010000003.1 GCA_902766935.1 uncultured Planctomycetota bacterium
GAACGTCCCCGGCGCGAAGAACGTGCCCCGCGGGAAGAACGTCCCCGGCGCGAAGAGCGCGCCCCGCGTGAGGAACGTCCCCGACGCGAAGAGCGCGCCCCGCGTGAGGAACGTCCCCGGCGCGAAGAACGCGCCCCGCGGGAAGAACGTCCCCGGCACGGAGATCGTTCCCGATGGTCGGAAATCTCCCCGAGCGAGGATTTCGTTTCTGAGGAAGAACATTTTTGGCAGGAAGAACGCGCTCCTCAGGAAGAGCGCGGCGGGCGTCCCCGGCGGGAACGCCGCGACCGTGACGAACGCGGCATGTGGGACGAGTCCGCCGACGACGTGCGCGACCGTCGGCAGGTCGAGCGCGACGAACCGCGCGAAAGAGACGAGAAACTCTTCCCGACCTGGCGCGACGCGATCGACGGTATTGTCCACAAAAATATTTCGCGGCACGGCGGTTCGCCTAAAGGCGGGGGGGACCGCCGACGACGATGAGCCCGGCTCAGGAGACGCGTGAATGGACTCACTCGCCTTACAACCCGTTTTTTCGAGTACAGCTGCCGCGCTCCTTCTCTGGATAGGCGCGGCGGCTGTCTCTTTCTTTCTGATTCGAAAAGATCTCGCGTTCTCTACCGGACGCCGCCGGATTCTCCTGGGACTTCGCGCCCTTTTTCTTCTGATCTTCGCGCTTCTGCTCCTCCGCCCTTCCCTTCTGCGCGAGGGGACGCTCCGCCTTCCCGCCTCGGCGGCGGTTCTCCTCGACACCTCCGAGAGCATGTCGATCGCCGATCTCGCCGGACACACGCGGTACGGCGCGGCCGACGAGGCGCTGCGCGAAGGGCGCCGCGGCGGGGAAGACTCCTTTTTCACCTTCTTTCGGTTCGACGAGGAGACGACCCTTCTGGAACCGGACGCGGCGCTCCCCGCCAAGCCGACGGGAAAAGAGACCGCGATCGGCTCGGCGCTGAAAAGCGTCCTGGACCGCTTTGCCGGAAAACGTCTTCTGGGAATCCTCCTCGTCTCGGACGGCGCCCAGCGCGCGGCCGATCCCCTCTCCCCCCAAGACGCCGCTCTCGCCCTGCGCACGGCGGGCGTTCCGATTTACGTCTGTCCCGTCGGGTCGTCGAATAAGGGGGATCTGCGCGACGTCAGCGTGACCCTTTCGTCGTCCGCCGCGCGCGTCTATCTCGGAAACGAGACCGCCGTCGAAGGGCTTCTGAGCGTTTCGGGATACCGCGGAGAGACGATTCCCCTCACCCTGTCGGTCGAAGGGAAAGAGGTCGCGCGGCAGGAGTTCGCCCTGACTTCGGAAAGCCAGATCATTCCCTTCCGCTTCGGCTATACGTCCGACGAGCCGGGACAGAAGCGCCTGACCGTCTCGGCCGGTGTCATGCCGGGGGAGATCGCCCCCTCGAACAACGCCGCCGACGAATACGTTCTCTTTCTGCGGGGGAATCTGCGCGTCCTCTTTCTCGAAGGGACCCGCCGGTTTGAGGACAAGTTCATCCGAATGGCGCTCGACGCGAAACAGGAGATCAGCGTCGACTACGTCCGTCTGCCCGACGGCCAGCGCGCCGACGAAAATCGGAAATACAGCGCGGTCGTTCTGGGCGACGTCGATCCGGACGACCTCGACGCCTCGGAACGGGCGCTCCTTGAAAATGCGGTCGCCGACGGCGCGGGACTCGTCTTCCTGGCCGGGCTCGGCTCGATCGCCGAAAATCATCTTTCCCGGGCTCGGTTTCTGGCGTCGGCGGCGCCGATCGAACTTCCCGACGTACAACTTGACCGCGAAAGCGCCGAGGCGGGATTCGTCGTCCGTCCGCTGCGCGCCGCGCCCGCCGAGGGGGAGAACGCGCATTACCTGGCCCGTCTCGCCGCGGAAAGCGGCAGATCCAAAAAAGTCTGGGACGAACTGCCCCCTCTCGAGTCGGTTCTCGATTTGCAATACATCAGAGAGAAAACCGCCGTCGAATACGGAAAGATCAAGGCGGGAACCGAAACGGTCCTGACGGGAACGGACGACGAAGGGAACGTCTTTCCGCTCCTTCTGACCGGTTCGACCGGAGCCGGACGCTCGGCGATTCTCCTCTCCGACGCCACCTGGCGCTGGGCGATGAGCGAAAAACGGGACGTCTTCGAAACTTTCTGGCGGCAGCTGATTCTCTGGGCCGCCGGACGCGACGTGCCGGCGCCGGGCGAACTCGACGTCGAGCAGGAATCGACCGTTCTCTTTCGGGGCGAAACGGCGCGGGCGCGGATCCTCTATATGCCGTACAACGCCGAATCGGCCGACGGCGTGACCGTCGAGGCGAACGTCACCGCGCCCGGCGGGGAGCGCTTCCCCTTCTCCCTCGACCGAGAGCGGCTCGGCGCCTTCGCGCAGACCGACGCGCCGGGGGAATATCTCCTCTCGGTCGAAGTGAACGACAACGGAAAGAAAAGCGAAACGACCCGGCGCTTTTTGGTCAGAGAAAATCACCGGGAACTCGAACCCCCCGCCGCCGACGCGGCGCTCCTCGCAAGCCTGGCCGAGATCACCCGCGGCGAAGTCATTCCCCCCGGCGGAACGGCCGACTTCTTTGAAAAGATGCGCGAAAAGAAAGAGTCGGCGGTCGAGCCGATCCGCTCCCGCCGCTATCTGTGCGACAGCTGGATTCTCTTCGCCCTGGGGGTCGCGCTTTTAAGCGCCGAATGGCTTTTCCGAAAACGGTGGGGGCGCGCCTAGTTCTCGCCGTCCCGCCGCACCTCTTTTTTCGTCTCGTCGGACAGGTCCGAATCCTCGTCGACCGACAGGATGATTTCGGACTCTTCGCCGGCAAATTCCTCCGTTATTTCGACTGCAGCGTCCTCTCTCGGAACCGGCCGTTCGGGCGCGTCTTCGAGAAGGACCGTCGGAGCGCTCTCCCCCGACGAGGTTGAGACCCCTTCTTCGGACGGAGAAAGATCCGATTCCGCCGCACCGGGCTCGGGATCGGCACGCAGGACGGTCTTTTCGTCTTCCGAAACATCCGCCTTGTCTGTTTCACCTTCAGCTTCGGATATTATTTCGGGCGTGCGCGTCCGCCATCCCGCGAACAGAACGGCCGCCGCGGCCAGAAGAGCGGCAATCGAGAAAAACGTTCGATACGGAGCGTGCGAGAGACTCCTTGAGGCCGGAACCAAAAGAACGATCTCCCGAACCTCGTCGGCGGCGCCGAAGAGGACCAGGTCGGTCGATTCGCCGGGGGGCTGATCGTCCGCCGAAAGGGCGGCCCCCTCGTCGGCGGACGGCGCCGCGTCGGCTCCTCCCTTTTCTCCCGGCGTCGAAGCCGGACCGAACCGCTGCGAAAGATCTTCCCATCGGCTCGAAAGACCGTCGAAAACTTTTTTTCCGCTCGATTTCGTCAGGGGCGGGGAACCCTCTCTCCGTCCGTCGCAGAACGCGTCTGTCTGCGCCCTATTAATCTCGGGGCGCCCCTGCGCGTCGAAAAACGTCTTCACCCCGTCGTAGAGAGGCTGCCAGGCGCCGAGCCAGCCGGCGGCGACGGCCGGCGAAATCGGTTCCTTCGGGTCGATCGATTCGACCAGGTCGAGAAGGTACGAAAGCTTTTCGACGTCCAGCCGCGCCCGGAGCGCCGAGGCCTCCCCGGCGGCGACCGGGCGTTTCCAGTTTCCCGTCTCGGAAAGCGGCGCGGTCGAGCCGGCGCCGGGGAAACTCTTCCGAACCGTTTTCAGGTCGGGCCTTTCCCCCCCCTGGCTGACGTAGTACGGCAGATTCCGCGCGTTGTCTTCAAAGCGGATCGTCCAGAACGTGGGGGCGGTGTCGACTCCGACCGGGAACGGCGCGGCCAGGAGGAAATCTCTGTAAAGTCGCTGACGAACGCGCAGAGAGTCCGTTCGCTTCGACGTGGAGGTGAAAAGGATTTCGAGGTGGACGAACGAAACGTCGGAGACGAACCGAAGGAGGAAGATCCCTTCGTTCGACTTGGAAATCAGCGTCAAAGGAACGTCGGCCGCCTCGGCGTTCAGAAGACTCAGACCGGAGGGAACCTGAATTTTACACTCCCGCTCCGGTCCCAAACGCAGGTCGTAGGCCGCGCGCCCCCAGTAGGTGCCGTCGCAGCGGACATGATACTCCGTCTCGGCCCGATTCAGGCGGATCCCCGCGTTTTCGTCGGAAACTGCCGCCCGGTAGGGTTTCGACGACGACGGTCTGTACGTCTGGAACGCGTCGTACGCGATGCGTGACTTTTCGGTGACTTCGCGCGGGAAACGGCCGCTCGACCCAAAGTTGAAATACGAACTCCCCTGCTGCGGTTCGTCTCCGAGCATTTCGGGTTTGCAGGTCTCGAGGTTCTGAGCCTGCCAATCCAGGGGCACGCCGTCTTCGGCACGGGGGAGACGGATCTGAACTTTCTTTTCCGAGGTTCCCGCAAAATCGAACCACGGCAGACGGACCGGCGCGCCCGGCACCGACGCGTAGAGGATAAACCACGTCCTCTCCCGAATCGGCGCGTTCGGGGTCAGAAGGAGCCGCCGTCCGCCGTCGGCGGAACGTTCGATCCCGAATTTGAACGAATCCGGTTCGATTCGGATCGAATCGGAGCGGAACGAATCGTCGATATTGAACTCCAGGCGGTTCACCTGCCCCGACTCGACGTTGATCGTGCACTCGGCGCGCAGTTCCCACGTTCGGTTGGGACTCTCGGCCAGGGGATAGAAAAAGATGTCCGCCTCCGAGCGGACGACCGGATAGTTCGGCGCCACCGAAATGGCGGGAGGGGAGATCGCGGCCGCGGCGTCCGGAAGGGCCCAGCGTCTCTGGCCGTCGGCGGCGGGAAGCCCGGTCCAGTCTCCGGGGGGGGAAAAGTCGTAGCAGAGGGACGGGTCGAACTCAAAGCTCAGTTCCGCATCGTCCGCCGCGATCCCGAAGATTCCCGTCAGGGGGAACCGCTCGGACGCGGCCGTCCGAAAACGCAGGTCGATCTGATAGACGCCGTCGAGCGCCTCGTCGAAAAAGACGTGAATAAAGACCCCCTCCCCGGTTTTCTCCTCGCTCTTCCGAAACCGGATCGGCCCTCTTCGGCCGTCGGCGATTTCGAGCGATTCGACGACGGAGTTTTGCGGAACGCGAAGCGTCAGCTGCCAGAGCCGTCCTCCCGTGCGGAGCTCGGCATGGTAGGCCGCCGTGGTGCTGCGGAGACCGAATCGGTAGGAGGCCGACTCGCTGATCGTCGAATTCGCCTCCGCGGGGTGAAACGAAACGCTCTTTTCCGGCGCGGAGGAGTCGGTCAGATCGTATTCCGGGGGATCAAACCCTTCGGGCGTAAAAAGGCGGCTCGAAACGACCGCCGCCCCGGCGATGCGGATCATCGGCAGGGGAAGATTCCCCACCCCGCTGAAATCGCGCGGAGCAAAATCGGCGCGCAGGGTCAGCGTTCCGCTCACCGGCTGGCGCAGACGGATCGAGATTCTCCCGTCCTTCTCGGAAATCGGCGCGGGAACCAAATCGGCGTCGGGACTGGTGCACCGCAGGAGACGGTAGCGCGGATCGGCGAGGAAGGCGACCTCGTCGACCCGGCCGGCGGTTTGCAGACGGAACTCGCCGCGCAGAACGATCTGATCCTCCGAAAGAACGAGGCGGAATTCCTGAACGGCCTTGATCGACGCCTCGCCGCGGTTCGACGCCTTTTCGGGGGGAAGGAAGGTCATTCCCGAGGTCTGTCCCAAATCGGCGGTCAGGATCCCCAGCGAGGTCGAAACCTGCCCCATCGCTCCGAGGAGCCGAGGGGGCGCCGTGTCGGCCGGCAGACGGAGCAGGAGTTTGGAGTCGGGGACTGCCGGGAGAGGGAGGAAGAACCCGTCGGGGGTATTCTCGCCGAACGGTTCGGTCAGGAGAGAAAATTTCAGCTCGTGCCGACCGGCGGGGACCCCCCGCAGTTCCAGACGCGTTCGCCCGCCGTCGGAGGATACGGTCGCGCTTCCGGCCACCCCGTCGATCAGAACCCCTCCCTCCTGATAGATCGGCATCGCCGGCAGATCGACTCGGCCGTCGTCTCCGGCGGTCTGAATCTGGTATTTCGCGGTCAGGTGAAAAAGGGAATATTCCCCGGTCTCGCGATTGTAGTCCAGCCGCCCTTCGTAGAGGGCCGACTGAAACCGAACGCCGCTTTCGAACCCGGCGTTTTCCCGTTCCCAATTCGTCAGACGGTTCAGCAGCTCTTCGGAGATCCAAACCGGCTCGTCGACGGCGCGCTCGCCGTCGCGGGCGGGAACGAAAATCGAAAAGCTCTCTTCGGCAGCGAGGGACGACGCGCCCAGAAGGATCAGAAGAAGCGCCGCGCCGCTTCGTGTGACAAAACCGATTTCCGAAACGTCGCACGCCGGATCGGTTCCGTTCCGTTCGTCCGTATTTCGGCGGTGGAAGAATAGATAGTTAAAGAACGCCATCAGAAGCGACGCGCCCCCCCACCCCAGGCAGCCCCACGCGGCGACCTCCCACGGGATGGCAAAAAACAGAAAGAGCAGCGAAAAGCCCAGAAGCACCAGATGGAGCGGCTTAAAGCGGAACCCGACCGCAAGGCCCGCCAAAACGGCGAGCAGCAGCACAATCAACAGATGGTATCGGTTGATCAGACGGTACTCCCTCACCGGAGCGTCGAGCGGAATACGGGTCGGGCTGACGGCGCGCCGCGTGTCGAGGCAGTAGGCAGTCGGGATATGGGCGGTCCAGTCCCCCGCCAGGACGGGGAGATTCAGCCGGGGAACCTGGCGCGAGATCGTCCCCCAGAAGCGGAACGGGGATATCCGCGTCTCGTAATCGAACGAAAGAACAAAATCGCGCCGCTGAGACGGCAGGGGGATCACCAGCTCCTGTTTTTCCGGATGATAGGTGTAGGGGATCAGCTCTTTTCCGCCGCGCACGTTCCCGATGTCGACCAGGTCGATCGACTCGGGAAACCTGATCTGCAGGGAGGGAGTTCCCCTGTTTTCGATTCGGCAGACCGCCTGCGTTCGAACCGCGCCGGTCGCGGCGTAGTAGCTCTCCAGACGGAAGAATCGGCACCATCCTTTCTGACCGATTTTTTTGCCCTCCCAAGCCGTCAGCGTGTATTTCTCTTTTTCGGAAGGCGTCCAGCGAAACGACGCCAAGGCCGTAGGAACGGTGTCCTTTTCGGCGGGGGGCGGGGCGATCGGCTCCAAATCGGGCGCTTCCAGGCGCACGGGAGTAAAATCGAGGGTCGAAACGTCGATCCGGCCGGTCTGGTTCGACGCGCCGAAGAGGGCCGGCAGGGGGATATCCGCCCCCTCTGCGAGGGGAGTCTTCCGATCGTGCGACAGGCGGATCGAAAAGGGGGCGCTTTGGGGTCCGGGAAGGCGAATCTCCCACAGGGACCGCCCTTTGGCGTTTTCGTATCGCGACCGTTCATCTTCGCTCGGCGGGGACAACTTCAGCGAATCCCCGCCGATTCCCGACGGCGTCGACGTCACGTTCCAGGAAGAGGCGTCGTCGATGTCCAAAGCGATCAGAATCATGTCGAGCCGAGAGCCGGACGAAGGGGTGCAGCGAATGCTCCACTCCTCCCGGATCGAGTCGGCGCCGATCGCCGCGCGGCCCGAAAGCTCCGCGTTTTCCAACGGAGGAACCGCTTCAAAACGAACGATTGCGTCGGTCTTTGTGTCGGCAAGCGAAAAAACGATTCCATCGGGGGGCGCGCCGAAGAGGCGGAGAACTTGCTCTTGCGGAACGTCGGGGTGGGGAAGAGCGCGTCCTTTGTCGTCGACCAGCGTGACCTTCGCCGGAGTGTCGTAAGACAGAGCCAGCAGATGCGCGCCGACCGCCGGCTCGTCGATCATCAGCGGTTCACAGTCGGAAAGGCGGCACGGTTCGGCCGGTTTCCTTCGTCCGCTGATGTGTACTTTCAGCGGCGGGTCGGAAGGGATCGGCTTTTCAAACGTCAGGGTCAGACCGGCCGCGTCGAACCGGAACGAAATCGGAATGCCGTCGACCGAAACCGATTCCACCTCCCACTCCGGCTTGATCGGAATCGTCAGGCGGCGCGCCGCGGGGGCGTTCATCTTAACGACAAGATCAGTCTCGAACTGGTAATTGCCGACGACGCTCAACTGCGTCGCGCTTTCGAAACTGTTTCGCTCTTCGGCGAGAACGAAGGGAATCTCGACGCTCCCGTCCCGCTTAAAGAGGCGCATAAGCCCCCCGGGCCCGCTCCGCCCGGCGTCGGTAAAAATGTAATTCTGCGGAGCGGCCGGCGCGTCGAACGAGACGATCATTCCCGTCTCCTGCCACAGCACCCCTTCGGAACGCACCGCGGGAAGGCGCAGCGGACTCTCCGGGTCGAACGGCGCCAGCGCGGTCAGGGTCAGAACTTCCGTCTGCCGCGCCGACGGCGACGGAGGAAGGATCACGATCTTCTGATCCCGCCCGTTTTTTTCCCAAACCGCGTCGGCGGCGCCGGTCGATTCCCATTCCACCTTTTCGGGAAGGAACGGTTCGTCGAGGGTCAGCGCGATCGGATCGGAAAGCTCGTCGGCTGCGACGATGCGGGCGGTGTAGACCAGTTCAATTCCCTCCAGCGCGACGCGGCAGAGGATCTGTTCCGAAACGGTCGGCAGGACGGCCGAGGCCGGCGAGGTATCGCGTTCGGAAAGGGTCAGGCGGAAATCCCCTCCCGATCCCGGTTCGATCAGCCATACGCCCTCGTTTTCCGCCCAGGAAACGAGTCCCGCGTCGACCGAGGGGGTCAGGTTGGCGGGGAGTTTCAGCCGCAGACGAACCGTCGGGGCGGGCGGAAGTTCAAAATGAAAGACCCGCTTCCCTCCCTCCTCCGATTCGGGGGCGAGCGACCAGGCGAAAAGAAGCTTCTTTTCGGGCGCGATCCCTTCGAGGGTGACGGGCCCTTTCCCATCCGAGCCGACCTGCGCCGCGCCGCCGTCCCAACGCAGCTGCGAAAGCGCCACGGAACAGGGGGTCAACTCGCAGGTCGGGGGAGATGCGTTGCGAAAGCGGATTTCCCCTTCCCCCTCGCTCAGCGCGCCGTCGACCAGCGAGGCGTCCAGAGCGATTTCGGCGATCGCGCCGGAAGGTTCGTCCGGGACACGGCGAAGAGAATCGAGCCACCGTTCGAGACGCTCCATTCGAACCGGGAAATACTTCTCGTCCCCCCAGGGGGAACGGCTGATCTTGTCGGCGGGAACCATCCAGTAGCGATAGCGAAACGACTCGTCGGCCGCCGGACTCGCGGCAAGGAGCCCCGCAAGAAAGAGAGCGACGGAGAGGAAGAGGGCCCGGACGTTCATGGCTCCTCCGTTTTCGGCTCTTCGGCTGAGGGGGGCGTTTCGGTCTCGGCCCGCAAAGGCGCGGACGATTCCGGTTCGGTCTCGGACGGAGAAGGCGCGGACGGCTCCGTTCCGGCCTCGGACGGAGATGGCGAGGACGGCTCCGTTCCGGCCTCGGACGGAGATGGCGAGGACGGCTCCGATCCGGCCTCGGACGGAGATGGCGAGGACGGCTCCGATCCGGTCTCGGACGGAGAAGGCGCGGACGACTTCGATCCGGTCTCGGACGGAGAAGGCGCGGACGACTTCGATCCGGTCTCGGGCTTGGCTGCGGTCGAACCGAGCCGCGGAGTCCTCTGTACGGACGACGGACGGGAAGGCGCGACCGCCTCCGGAACGGAAGCCGAAGTCCTGCGCCGCTGAATGTAACCATGGAGAAGGAATACGGTCAGGAACAGGACAATGCCGGGGACCGCGAACAACAGATAGAAGGCGACGATCTGGGGCCGGAAGAGGAGGAACAACAGCGCGACGCCGATCGCAGCGAAAACCTCCAGTATGTGTCTCCGACGGGAGATGTAGGTGAACAGGGCTCCGAACACGAGAATCGGTCCGCTTGCGAGAAGGATAAACACGCTCCGATTGATCAGGTGGATATGCACGCTGGTCGGGGGATCGAAACTGCTCAGAAGATAAACTTCCGCGCCTGCGGGCGGCTTATCCGCTTCGTCGAGGGACATGCCGATACCCTCGGCCAATTCGGTTTCCGGATGACGGTGGAACAGATCCCCTTCGGAATTCCATCCCCGGGGAGTCTGGCGCAGAATCGTACCGGCCGGGAGGATCAGCTGCATATAGCACCGCCGGACCATCATATTGTTCATCAGGCCGGGAAATTCGAGTTTATGCGCGCCGGAAGAAACCTTGTACCATATCGAGACGACAGTCGATTCGGTCTTGGCCTTGTCGGGGAGGGAAAACGTAAGGACTCGCTCTTCGTCAAGGGTAAAGGCCTCGACCGGAACGCCGTCGATGCTGGCCGCGATCTCCCCCCGATCGACTTGTTCCGGAAGTCGGAGAGAGAAGTCCCGCCGATTTCCGATAAGGCAGAAGCGGATCCGCTCGTAATAGGAGTCTTTCCTTAAAAAGGTCTGCGCCCAGATATACTTGGCGATCAGCCCGCCGACCATCTGCGAGTTTTTGTCGACGACCACGCGCAGAAGGAGCCACTGCGGCAGGGAAGAATTCGAAAAACCGAAATGACGAACGTTTCCTTTCTGTATGGTGCTCGTTTTTTTCCAGTAATTCTCGTCGTTCTTCCTTCCGTAGTCCGGCTTCTCGGAACTCGGCTTTCCGCCCTCCGTCTTCCCGCCGTCCGGCTCCTCGTCGGGAATATGAAGGGAGTATTCGAGGGGCGCGGTCACCTCGGCGCTGCTCGTCCCCGAGGAGCCGAAAGGAACCGCCAGCGGAATGTTCAGACTATCCGACTCCGGAGGATCAAGCCCGGCATGGAATTCCAGACGGACGTCGCCGATCAGACCCGTGTCGGCAAGAGGAAGCTCGTAGCGGACGACGTCGCCGCCTCCCGCGTCTTTTCCGGAAGAGAGCCGTTTGGGAACGATCTCTTTGCCGTTGAGAAAGACCCCCCGATCCGTTATGGAAGAAATCTTCTGCGGCACGACAAAATCGAGCGACCGAACCGGAACGTACTTGATGTGGTACACAAGGGTCTGAATCGTTTCGACCGAACCGCGTTCCAGCTGCACCGAAAGGGACGAGTCGACCGTGACCTCTCCGGCATTATGGGGGATCAGTCGGGCCGAAAAGACGGGCGGGCCTTCGTCGGCCGTTGTTGGACGACGAACCTGGTAGACAAGAGGCGTCTGTTCGCGGCGGGGAAGTTCGATCGTCGAGCGGCCGCCGGCGCCCAATTGCAGCGTCAGCCGTTTCATGCCGCCGGAAAGCGGAATCAGCTCGACATTGTCGTCGGGAACGACGGTCAGGATCGGCGAGTCGATCCAGTCGGCCGAAAGTTCGGGGAGTTTGAATTCGGCCAATCTCTGTCCGACGTTCGGAGAGCGGACCAATTCCCACGAGAGGACGAAATCTCCCTCGACCTGTTTTTTCAGGGGGAAGGTCGACACTCCCTCGGCGTCGGTGGTAATCCCGACGTCGTCGATACCGCTTTCGCTGTCCGATCCGCGGAAGTCCCAATCCATATTGTTCACCCGAACCGAACGCAGGGGGGCGCCGTAGGCGGAATAGGAGACGCGCGCTTTCAGGCGTATCTCGCTCGCGCCGACCTGAACCTGGTATTCCGGCCGGGCGATCAGGCGCGTCTTCCGGGGAATCGGGATCGACTTGAGTGAGAACGGCACTTTAAAGAAACGGAACCGTGCGGTCTTCTCCCCCCCTTCGGCCGCGTCGGGCTGGTCAATCTCGCGCACGCCGCCGCCGCAGACAAGCCCGGGAAGGTTCTCCTCGTCGTCGGGAAGATGAACAACGATTTCGCCGGTCTCCTTTAAGGCTCCATCGAGGCGGAACCCGGTGCACTCCCACTGGTTCTCTCCCTCTTTCTCGGTCGGAACGAAAACCGTCATGTGTAAAACGAGCGAATCAATATCTACGGGAATCGAAACCTCGACCGTCGGGAACGGCCGGTTGTCGTCGGCTTTGTTTTCCCGGATGGTCGCATTGGAAACAGCCGTTCCTCCGGACGACACGTGCACGTTCTGCGGATCGAGAGTCGCCCCTTTCGGCAGGTCGACCCGGAGGCTCCGGTTCAGCGCCCCCCGGCTCCCGCCGTTGATGCGGATCGGAAGGACGACGTCGTACTCGATTCCGCCGCCGGTCGGATTCAGGTTGATCACGGCGTTTTCGACGCGGTAGGTCGTCGGCAGATCCGCCTCGTTCTTTTCGGCGGAACGCCAGCGGATCGCCGTCGAAACGCCGCCGCGGTTAAACCCGTAGACATTCAGGCGCGACGACTTTTCGTCGATGTTGGCCGGCGAACCGGTGATCGCCCCTTCGGACGCGCTGAATTCGACGTCGGGGAGGGGAACGACGATCTGCGCCTGAGACTCGACCGCCGGCGGAGGGGTCAGAAAGAGAACTTTTTCGTCGGAACCGGGAGTCTGCGTTACGGGAAAGAGAAGGACGAGCCGAACGGTGTAGACCTGAATCGCCGCGGCCGTAGGTTCCGCCGCGGAAGGGATGTCGGAAGGCTCTTTGGGAGCCGGCGGTTCGGCCGAACCGCCGTCGGAGGTTTCGCCGTCTTCCCCGGCGTCCGGTTCCGCGTGATTTTCCGCGGCGTCTTCGGGGTCGGAGTTCGGACGGATCAGCGCGGCGTATCCGCCCGTCTGCCGGTCAACGTCGAGAACGACCTTTCCCGGACCGTCGGCGGTAAAGTTCGCGGCCCCGCCGTCCCCTTCGGAACGGAAGACGCCCTCTTTCATTCCGAGAGGAACACGGATCGGATCGGACGATCCCGACGGGAGGTTCAGGCTGATCCGATACTCGATCGTCAGGCGCGCCTGGGAATCGGAAGCCTCCCCCTCCATCTTCAGAGACTCGATCGTAAAGGGAGTCGTTTCGCGCTGCCGCCGGCTCTCGTCCAATAGAGCGGCCACGTCGTCGACCGACCAGTTCGGCAGCGGCACCTTCCAATTCCCCTCGTCGTCGAGAAGCCAAAACGTGACGCCTTCCCTCGGTTCCCCCTCTTGGGAAAAAAGGAACGTGGTACTGAATATGACCGCCCCCAGAAGGACCGAAACGAACCAGACCGGGAACCGGCCGGCGCCTCGCCGCTCGGGACGGGAGCTCTTTCTCGGAAAAATTTTCATAGAATGACCCTTATGAGATTATAACATATATAAGATAAGAATACTGGATAAAGGGCGAAATTTCCGCGCTTTAACCCCCTTTTTAAGGGATTTATCGATTAATTCATCATAATAGGAAGTTTACATAAAACAGACAATATCAATTCCGACGCGGCGGCGATTTCCTTTCCTCCTCTTTCTGCTCGCGCCGCGCCTCTTCGGGGGTCATCCGCAGGTCGCGCCGGAATTTCCAGTGCTGAAAGAGAAGGTCGGCCGCCGCAACGACGAGCGAAAAGAGAGCGAGCCGAAAGGTCAGGGGGAGAAGAAAACTGCGGAAAAGGCCGGGCCACTTTCCGGAAGCGAGGGTCAGGTACTCTTCCCCCGCCGCCGTGCGGCGGATCCAAAGCGCGACGATCCAGATCGTTCCGATCACCTGAACGAGCGCCAGAAGAAGGCGCCAGAAGGCGTCGAGGGAAAAGAACGCGCCGAATCTCGGCAGAAGGCGCGAAAAGTCGGGAGCGATCTTATCGGGAAGAAACGCCCATCCGCGGGTCAGCCACGCCGTGACGAAGGGGAGGACGAGTGTCGTCAGCGCCAGCGCGGCCAGGAGGGGGGCGAAAGGGAAAAAGCCTCGCGCCGTCTCGCCGGCCAGGGCGTCGAGGGTCAATTCGGCCGGCGCGTCGCGAAGCTGACGCGACCAGACGAGGAACCGCTCCATACACCCGGCGGCGGAAAGCTCCACGATGACGAGCGTCGTGAAAAAGAGAACCGTTCCGGTAAAGAGACCGACCGCGGGAAATTTCCCTTCGGCGCGCGCCCGGGCGATCCTCCTGATACTCGGCACTTCGGTTCGGTTCTCTTTTTCGCTCACGGGACGCTCCTTCTACCGGGAAGAGAAAAGGGCGGGAAGCAGCGCGTTCCAGTCGGGCAGACGCGCCTCGACCAGAAGGAGAATCCCCCCGAACGCCAGGTGCAATACAAAAAGAACCGCCAGGAGGTTTCCCGAAAAGGTGAGCGTCATCGTCAGAAAATGAAGATGCGAGGCGACGCGTCCCAAAAGAGCGCCGCCGAGCCAGAGGGCGAAAAGCGCCGCCAGGATCGGCAGCGCCGTCGCCGCGCCCAGCGCCGCCGCCTGCGACAGAAGGGTCGCGAGTGTCGAAAGGGCACTTTTCGGAGCGAAAAGGGTTCCGGGAGGGACCGCCTCGTAGAGGGAAAGCGCCGCGGCGAGGAATTTTTCGAGTCCGCCTGCTGCCAGAAAGACGGCCAGCGCCGCCAGGTAGAGGAGCGTTTCGAGCGCGCCGTTTTCTTCCCCCGATTCCGGGTCGATCGCCGCCGCCGCCGAAAAGCCCCCGACCCGGCTGATCAGCGCGCCGGCGACCGAAACCGCCGTAAAGAAGACCGCCGCCGACGCGCCGACCGCCAGGCCGATCAGATACTCGCTGACCAGAAGGAACAGCTTTTCCGCCGGCGAAACGGGCGGGACGGTGTTCAAATACCAGAGGGACGGGAAGACCGCGGTCGTCAGGACGACCGCTTCAAGGAGACGGACCGTTCGGGGAACGCGCTTTCCGCCGATGACCGGCATCAGCCACAGAAGGCCCGCTCCCCGCGCAAAGACCAGAAGCGCCAGCCACACGGCCGGCGCGCCGAACGCCGCGGCGCCGCCCATCAGAGCCCTCCTCCGATCCCCTGCGAGATCCCGGAGATCAGTTCCCGCGAGTAGTCGAGAAGACGCGCGATCATCCAGGGGAGAAGGCGGAGCGCGGCGAACCCCATCACAATCACTTTCGCCGCGATCGAAAGGGTCTGCTCCTGAATCTGCGTGGCGGCCTGAAGGACGCCGATCACCAGGCCGACCAAAATCCCCGCGATCAGGATCGGGGCCAGGAGGGTCAGGGTCTGCCAGAAGAAGCTTTGGCACAGGGCGATGACGGAGTCCGGTTCGAGCATCTTTTCCCCTACGCGAATGTGAAGCTGTCGATCAACATCTGAACCACGGGGTCCCACGCGTCGAGCAGCACGAAAAGCATTAGTTTAAACGGAAGGGAAACGACGGTCGGGGGGAGCATCATCATTCCCATCGAGACCATCACGCCTGAAACGACCAGGTCGATGATCAGAAAGGGAAGAAAGAGCTGAAGCCCGATAAAGAAGGCGGTTTTCAGTTCGCTGAGGATGAACGCCGGAAGGAGAACGCGCCAGGGAATGTCCTCATAATACTCGGGCATTTCGGCATCGGGGATCGATCGGAGAAAAAGCGCGATCTGACCCGTGTTGCGGGAACGTTCGATCTGTTTCCAAAGGAACGTGCGGACCGGCGCCTCGCCGCGGCGGACCGCTTCCTGTAAGTCGATCTCTTCCTGCGCGTAAGGAACCCACGCTTCCCGATAGACGCGCGTCCAGGTCGGCGTCATAACCAAAAGGGTCAGGAAGAAACTCAGAATCGCCAGGATCTGCGCCGAGGGGATCTGCGCCAGACCGACCGCCTGCCGCAAAAGGGAAAGGACCGTGATCACCCGCACATAGCAGGTCGTCGCGATCAAAAGCGCCGGCACGACCGCCAGAAGCGCGAAAAGGAGCGGCAGGTTCCCGCCGCTGACCGCCTCGCCCACGGCGGAGGGAAGAGTCTGCGCCTTTTCGGCCAGGGCCGAGGCCGCCCGCGCCAGTGCGTCGGCCGGCAGACCGGCGTCGGCGGCGGGGGCGGGCGCGGCCGGCGCGGCGAAAAGGAGGGCAAACGCCAAAAGGAAAGGTCTCATTTTTCCGTCCCCTTTCGTTCGACCGCGTCGAGAATCCTCGTGACTTCTTCGGGATCGCTTGTCTCGGCCACCTTTTCGGTTCGGTCGGCGGCGAGGGAAAGGAGAATGAGCCGATTTCCGAAACGGACGAGCGCCAGACGGCTTTTCGGCATAAGGGGAATGAGGGAAAGCACCTCAAACGCGCCACCGGGAGCCGGAATCCCGCGTCCCGCCGTCTGGAACCGACGGAGGAGCCAGAAGAGGGCGAAGACCGCCGCCAGAACCAAAAGAAGTTTCGCCGCGCCGTCGATCAGCAGACGCCCCGCCGCCGGGGCGGCCGGCCGCGGAGTCTGATTCGAAAGGTCGATCGGAGTCTTTTCGGCGGCGGCGGGCGGTTCGGCGTCGTCGGCGAAACCCGCCGACGCCGGGATAAAAGCGAAAAGAGCCGCGAGAACCGTCAGCGCGACGGCCGCGGCGCTTGTCAGGCGAAAGGGTTCCCGCGTGCGGGCGTCGGGGGTTAACGGTCCGAACTGTTCCATTTTCGTGTGATTTTCACCGCGATCGCGCCGTCCTGTATCATTAAAATCCCTTCGGCCGCGGGCTGTCCGTCGTAATAGAGGGTCACCGTCGGCTGCGCCGGTTCGTTGAGGGTGAGGATCGTTCCGGCACCGAGCGCCGAAATTCGGGACAGGGGAACGTCGACCGCGCCGAACTCAATCTCCAGAACCGCCGACTCGGCCGGAGGAACGCTTTGTGCAAATTCGTTTCCGAGCGCCTCGAGCGCCCGATCCGCCTGCTGAATGATTTTGTCGGTGTATCGCTGCGGCATGGGGTTTTACGAGGCCGACTGAGTGATCCGTTCCATTATCCACTGATTCGCGTCGCGGAACATCGCCGGCGCGGTGTCTTCGGCGGTTTTGTACTGCCGGATCGAGACCGACATTCCGGCGGTGTGGAAGAGACGGAGCTGTTTCGAGACCGCCTCGGGAGAGAAGACGGGGTTCTTCGACCCGATCATCATCATCATCGGAAGGCGGCGGAGCGCCCCCCATTTGGCCAGGGAACAGGGGATCATCGGGAATCCGCCCGAAAAGGAAATCACCCCCGCGAACAGTTCGGGATAACGCGCGCCCAGACGCATCGCCATCGAGCCGCCCGACCCGACCCCCGCCAGGAAGATCCGGTTCGGAGCCAGATGACAGCGCAGGTTCGCCCGGTCGATCGCCTCAAAGACGCGCGATTCGGCGCGATCGGGCGCCGCGTCGTTTTCGGTCCAGTCGTAGAGGGCGGAAAAGCGGCCGACGTTCCCTTCCACCGACCGGTATCGATCGGCGCGGCGCGAACCGGCCTCTTCGGCGGTCAGACCGCGCGGGGCGACCGCCACGTAGTTGCGAAGGCTCAGCTGCGGCATCACGCGGAATATCTCCGTCTCGTCGGCGCCGGGGGAATGGAACCAGACCAGAAGGGGATAGGCGTATTTCGGTTCGTAGTGAATCGGCGAGAAGAGATAAAAATCCGACCTTTTCGGCGTTGCCGCGGGGCGGCGGGTCGGTACGCTCCCCCTGATATAAGGCTTGACCGTCTTCCGGATCATTTCACGGCGTTCGAGACTCTTCCCTGATGTTACCTGATCGAGCTTGTCTGAATTTGACATATCACCTTATTCTCACGACGCGGGATCCGCCTCATTGCGGATCCTCTCGAAAAACAATACGCACCGGCCTCGGCGGATTCCCGAAAGGAGGAGATTTCTTCCGCCGACCGGAGCCCCTGCAATATAGTTTATATGGGACGAGCGGACAATATGAATTTTTCCGGTACTGCGGGGCGCCCGAGGGGGCGGACGAGAAGAAAAACCCGCGATTTTCAGCGTCGCGGGAGGAGAAAACGCCCGTCGGGAAAAATGAAAAAAAGAGAAAATCGGCTCTTCGGGGATCACTGCGGGCGGTACTTTTTCCGCGCTCGCTTCAAAGCGCCGACGAGTGTCGATAAAGGAACCCGCTAAGATGGGCACACCTTAGAAAAAGGAGAACTATTTGTTTCGGTCGGCGATGAACTCGGCGATCCGGCGCAGCGAGTCCAGCGCGGCCAAACGATCCTGATCGGTAATCCCGCGTCGGAATTCTTCCAGCAGATCGACCGCCCCGCGAACCATATCGAGCGCCGTCCGGCGGGCGTAGTCGACCGAACGGCTCGCCAGAAGGATCCTGCGCGCCTTTTCGGCCTCGTCCGGGCCGAACGATTCGGCGCGCAGGAGGTCGAGAAAGGCCGACGTCTCCGATTCCGGCGCGGTCTGAAGAAAATGAATCGCCGGAAGGGTCAGCTTGCGGTTGAGAAGGTCGGTTCCGAGAGTCTTCCCCGTCTCGGCGTCGGTTCCCGTCAGGTCGAGGACGTCGTCGAAAATCTGAAACGCCATTCCCAGCGCGCGGCCGAACCGCGTGAAGAGGCCGACCGCCCCTTCGGACTGGCCGGCCAGCAAGGCGCCGAGCCGGCATGAGGCCTCCAGCAGGGCGGCGGTCTTCCCCTCGATGATCCGGTCGTATTCGGCGCGCGTCAGGTCAAGCCGCCCCTGGCACGAAACCTGAAGGAGTTCCCCCTCGCAGGTGCGCCGGCATGCGTCGGCGACGATCGGATAGACTTCCGGTCGGCCGCATTCGGTGATCAGCGTGATCGCCTTGGTCAGAAGGAGATCCCCCGCCAGGACAGCGAAATGGGAGTCCCAATGGAGATTGAGCGTTTCCAGATGGCGGCGGAATCGGGCGCCGTCGAGAATATCGTCGTGCACCAGTGAGCCGGTATGGATCATCTCCAGGGCGGCGGCGCAGAGATAATGTTCGCGCGTCGGCCGGCCGCAGGCGCGGGCCGCAAGGATCAGAAGGAGAGGTCGGAGCCGTTTTCCCCCCAGCCGGAACGAGTAGCGGAGGATTTCGCCGATGGTCGCGTCGGCGTTGGTCAGCCGGTCCAGGATGAATTTGCCGACCTGCGCGAGGTCCGATTCCGCCAGACGATAGACCGACGCCAATTCTGCCGGCGCCGCGACGGCTGCGGCGGCGCGTTCTTCTGGGTGAGCCATCCCGATCCTTTAATACTCAGAGGTTCCGAAACAACGGTGTTTTACCTGTACCAGTATTCTAATCGAGAATCGATTTTTTTAAATAGGGGAAGAGGAAGACGGGAAAAAGGAAAGGCGGATCGAGACTCCGAAAAGCCTCTTTCCGCCTTTTCAATCCTTTACGCTTATTGCGCGCCGTCTATCAGACGAGTTCCTTCCGCGATCCGATCAGAGACCGGAGCCGTTCCGCCAGAAGGGCGGAATCGAACGGTTTGCGGAACGTTTCGTTGATGCTCGAACGGTCAAACGAGGCGTTGCTTCCGTCGTCGGGAAGAAGGGCCATCAGAATGACATCGGAAAAATCCGAACTCCGTCTCAGATTCTGACAGATCTGGAGGGCTTCGGCACGTCCGATCGAGAAATCGACAATGATGCAGTCCGGATGGAAGCTTTCGGCTTGAATCCCGGCATCAAACCCGCTCGCGGCGACCGCGACGCGGAACGCCTTGTCGACCGGAAGTTCACGTTTGAGATTTTCGACCAGAACCTGGTCTTGGGCGACAATAAGTACCTTCGCCAGAGTCTCGTCTTCGAGATCTCCCGTCGGCATTCCGTGTTCTTTCAGGAACTTGATCAGATATTCGCGAGGAATACGACGATCCTGGGATCCCGGAATGCGATACCCCTTCAGACGCCCTGAATCAAACCATTTGCTAACGGTGCGAGGGGCCACTTTACAGATCTTAGCGACCTGTCCAGTTGTAAAAACCTTCATTGCAGGCTCTCCGATTGATAATTAAAGCTTGTGACATAAGTCGGGTACAACTCCATTGATCCCCGACTTTCCCCATTTCCGCAGAAGACGAATCATCGGTGTCCTCGCGTTCCGAAAGGCATCTCCGCTCCTTCGGAAACTACCTAATGACATCATCCCGCCTTCTTGGCAGGGGAATCCTCCTCACCTGAGAATCGGAATTTTCAGAGGGTTCCGAAAAATGCTTTTCTCTATTTCGGCTGTTTCAACGGGTAATGTGAGCAAAAACCGTAAAAACGGAACAAAATGTTCCCGATTTCGCCCGCCGCCGAATCCATCCGAATCGGTAAGGCGCGGCATCGCCGGCGCGAGCCGACGGTAAAACTCCGCAAAATCCTTCGAGCTTGCAGGGATCAAGTGGAGGGGCGTCTCGTCATCACCGCATCCCACTAGAGGATCGCTGACAATACGAACCCACTTGATTTGAAGAATTCGTGGAAGCTTTCTGCTGCCGGAACATTAATCGGAAATACCGAACAAGTAACTTTAACCGTTTTTTCAAGAGTGAACGGTTTGACCGGACTTTTCGTCAAAACCGCAAACTGCGGATGGTGATAAGCGGGTCGGCGGACGGCCGGCGAAGAGTTCGGAATCGGAGGCGGGGGAGTCCGCGGCCGCTACAGGCGGCGGGCCAGGACGAAAAGAAGGTCTCCCAGACGGTTGAACCAGGCGATCGGACGGCGAGAAAAGGCCGCGTCGGAGCGAAGAAGAACGACCAGAGCCCGTTCGGCGCGGCGGCAGACCGCCCGCGCCAGCTGCAGCGCCGCCTGCGGCGGCGCCCCCCCCGGAATGACGAACGAGGTAAGGGGAGGGAGAGATTCGCCCGCGGCGTCGATCAGCTCTTCCAGCGCGCGGACGTCTTCGGGCTGAATCGTCGGAACCGCGTGGCGGCCGGGGGTCATCGCGGTGATTTCGGTGCCGATTTCGATCAGTTTCCGCTGAATCCGTTCGAGAATCCCGTCCGTCTCCGCCGGAAGACCGAACGAGCGGGCCAGACCGATCGCGCAGCTCAGTTCGTCGACCGCGCCGACCGCCTCGATCCGCGGGTGGTCTTTCCCGACCCGGGGCCCGGAAAAGAGAGACGTCTCGCCCAAATCCCCCCGGCGGGAATAGATCCGAACCTTTTTCGGCGGAGAGGAGGAGTTTTCTTCTGACATCAGGTGGCTCGGATCAGTGATTTTAAACTCGTCACGCCGGTGCCGTTCAGACGGGAAAAACAGATCCGGCCGCGGTCAAGTTCGACCCCCTGGCCGATCCGGCGGTCGATCTGACGCGGCCCGTCGATATAAAGGGCGTCCAGAACCGGCGCGAACTGTGCGGCCGCGCTGGCGCCGATCGACGTCTCGACCGGACTGCCGACCATTGTTTTCAGACCGAACGCCCGGGCGGCGCCGATCGCGCGTCGGGTTCCCAAGAGCCCCCCGAACTTCACCGGACGAAGATTGACCCCGTCGAAAGCGCCGACGCACCGGCTGACGTCCTCGACGGAAAGACAGCTCTCGTCGGCGTAGACGGGTATCGGCGAATGGCTTTTGAATATTTTGGCCTCTTCCCACCGGTCGGGAGGGAGAGGCTGCTCGATCAGCTCGACCCCGAGCCTAACCAGATGGGGGAGGTAGTCGAGCGCCTGGCTCAGCCCCCAGCTCCCCGCCGCATCGACGTAGAAGCGCGCGTCGGTCCGGTCGCGGAGTTTTTCGAGAAGAGGAATGTCGCCCCGTCCCCCCAGCTCGACGCGGTAGATCGGCCAGTCGGGATTCTCTTCAAACTTTTCCAGCGCCCGTTCGGGGGAATCCTGCCCGATGGTGAAACTCGAATAGAACGGCCCGGCGCCGCAGAACTTCCACAGGCGGCGGAGCGGACGGCCGAAAATCTTCCCCCACAGGTCGCAGGCGGCCATTTCGACCGCGCAGCGCGAGGCGGCGTCGTCCTGAAACATCGGCGTGATGAAGCGGTCGAACGCCGTCGGGTCGGCCAGGGCGTAGTCTTTCAGCGCCGGTCCGATCCGCGCGATCTTTTCGGACATCGCGTCGGCGGTCATCAGATGGACGGCATGGTCTTCGCAGCTCTCGCCGAACCCGACGATCCCGTCCTGTTCCAACTCGACGATCACGCTGCGGACGACGCTCACCGAACCGGCAGCGGTCATCGACACGTGTTTCAGGTTAAGATCCTTTCTGAAGACTTTCAACTTCATCGCTGTCACACAACCCGAAGGGTCAAATGAACTCGAAGACGGCTCTTGCCGGCGTCACGGCCGAAGTAACACGGGCGCCGCAGTGCGCCCTCTGAGAGGCGGGAGAGCCGCTCCGCGGAGTAACGGTCGGGAGGGCTCCTGTCGAAACGAAAGTCTATTTTAGGGTGATATGCCGATTTATGCAATAAGCCCCCCGAAAAGAAATTCTCCGCGCCGCGCGGGAAAAGCGAAAAAATATCGGAGGAAACCCGCCCGCGCCCGCCGTTTTAAAAATTTCCATTGCTGATATAATCGAAAGACCTTTCCTTTCGGATCGGAACGGATAATTCGCCAGAAGAAAACAATGGGGAACAACTCATGAAAATCGGTTTGGTCGGCTATCAGGGGAGCGGAAAATCGACCCTCTTTCAGTGGCTCGTCGGGCGCAGTCCCGAGCCGGACGGCAGACAGGTGGCGCAGGCCACGGCCGCCATTCCCGAGCCGCGCGTCGAGGCGCTCTGCCAAATCTACCATCCCAAAAAGGTGACCTACGCCTCGCTCGAGATCGTCGACACGCCCGGACTCTCCCGCGATCAGACGGGGAACGTCTCGCGTCTGGGACATCTGCGCGAGGCCGACTACCTGGTCTGCGTCGTGCCGGTCTTCGACGGGTCGGACGTAAAAAAAGAGATGGACGCCTTCGTCGAAGAGATGGTCTTCGCCGACCTCGAAATCGCGGTCAACCGGCTCGAAAAGATCCACGAGCAGCAGAAGCGCCATCTGCCGAAAGACCAGCTCGAAAAACTCGCCGTCGAAGAGGCGATTCTTCAGAAAATCAAAACCGGTCTGGAAGAGGGGCATCCGATCAAGGCCGACCAGATGAGCGCCGAAGAGTACAAGGCGACCCGCTCGTTCCGGTTCCTGACCGAAAAGAACCGGATGATCCTGGTCAACACCGGCGACGACGAAACCGATCACGCATCGTACGAGAAGTTCTCGACCGACGACGTGCCGGTCCGCGCCGTCTCGGTCGGTCTGGAAGTCGAGCTGGCCAAAATGGCACCCGAAGAGCGGCGGGAGTTCCTCGACGAGATGGGGATTCCCTCGACCAGCCGCGAGAAGTTCATCCGCATGCTGATGGATTTCTCCGGCCAGATGGTCTTTCTGACCGCCGGTGAAAAGGAGGTCCGGACGTGGCTGATGCGCAAAAACGGCACCGCCATCGAGGCGGCGGGGTGCATTCACACCGATTTCATCAAGAAGTTCATCCGTGCCGAAGTCGTCTCCTGCGACGACCTGGTCCGTCTGGGGAGCGAGCGCGAGGTCAAGGCTCAGGGGCTCAATCACCGCGAACATAAAGACTACGTGGTTCAGGAGGGGGACGTCCTCCTCTTCCATATCAGTCAGTAACCCGAAAAGAAAGAGATTCCTTCCGATGACAACCCAGACCGACACCCCCTCCTACGGATACGTGCTGAGCGTGATCGCCGGCGACAAGCCCGGAATCGTCGCCGGACTGAGCGAAGGGATCATGCGGCTCGGCGGCAATATCGAGTCGTGCAGCCAGGCGGTTCTGAGCGGCTTTTTCACCCTGATGATGACTCTCCGTTTCGGCGCCGACTTTGAGCCGGACGCCCTGGCGGCGGAACTCCTCAAAGAGAACGGCGTCGAAGGGTGTAAAATCTTCTGTTCCCGAACCAGCTCTCTTCACGTCCGTCCGGTTCCCGAGTCGAGCGTCTTTATGCTGACCGCGTTCGGGAAAGACCGGCCCGGTGTGGTGAGGGTTCTGAGCCGCGCCCTGGCCGATAAGGGGGTCAATATCACCGAACTCTACTGCGAAAAGGACGGCAGAGACGGGTTCACGCTGATCGGCCAGGTCGAAGTCGACCCGAACGACGATCCGCGGACCCTTCTGCTCGATCTGGAAGATATCGCTTCCGAATACGGGTTCACCGTCAAACTCCAGCACAAAAACATCTTCGTCGCGACCAACCAACTCCGCAAACCGTAATCCGAAGGGCCCTTCCCCATGCTTCGTACCGATGAAGTCCTTTCGACGATCCGTATGCTCCACGCCGAACATCTCGACGTGCGCGCGGTCACCCTCGCCCTGAACCTGAACGACTGCGCCGGTTCGAATCCCGACCAGCTCGTCAAAAAGGTCCATAATAAAATCCTCCGCTACGCCGGACGGCTGGTCGAAATCTGCGATCGGGTCGGCGCCAAATACGGGATCCCGGTCACGAACAAGCGGATCGCCATCTCCCCCGCCTCGAACCTCCTGGCCGGGCACGGCGTCCCCTGCGCGCTGGAACTGGCCAAATGCCTCGACGACGCGGCGAAAGAGTGCCGCGTCGACCTGGTCGGCGGGTTCACCGCGCTGGTGCAGAAGGGGATCTCCGCCGGCGACCGCGTCCTGCTCGACGCGCTGCCCGACGTCCTCTCGCAGACCGAACGGGTCTGCGCCTCGGTCAACGCCGCCTCGCGCAAAGCGGGAATCAACATGGACGCGCTCCGCGCCCTGGGCGAGATCATTCCCGCCGTGGCGCAGGCCGACGCGGCCAACCGCGGATTCGCCGCCGCCAAACTGGTCGTCTTCGCCAACATTCCCGAAGACAACCCCTTTATGGCGGGCGC
>CACXFR010000004.1 GCA_902766935.1 uncultured Planctomycetota bacterium
ATCATCGCCGCGCGGAGGCGTCCGTCAGTGATTCTCCGCGTCTGTTTATGCGGGGGGATCGCGGCGGGGATGAAAATGACCCGATCCAGTCCGAGCGTCTCCCGGGCCGATTCGGCCAAAAGAAGATGCGCGTAATGGATCGGGTCGAAGGTTCCGCCGAGGATGCCGATCTTCATAGGACGCCGACTAACCCCATTTCAGGCCGAACTTCGAGCCGTCTCCCTGCGAGGCGACGCCCCCTTTGAGCCCCGACTTCGGAAGCTTCTTTTTCGCCTCTTCGATCCTGGCGTCCCACTCGGCGTTCTCTTTCTCTTCCTTTTCTTTCCGTTCGGCTTCGGCCCGCTTTTCCTCTTCGGTCATCTTCGCCAGACGCTCTGCCTCGCGCGCGGCGCGGCGGGCGGGACGGGGGTCTTCGGACGTTTGCTTGATCGAAAGGCTCAGCTTTCGGTTCGTCTCGTCGATCGAGAGAATTTTGACATCGACGTAATCCCCGACCGAAAGGGCGTCGGCGACATTCTCGACCCGCTGATAGGCGATCTCGCTGATATGAACCAGCCCCTCCACGCCGGGGAAGATCTCGACGAACGCGCCGAAATTGGCAATCTGCGTCACTTTGCCGCGGACCTGATCCCCTTCGGAAAGCTTTTCGTGCACCTGGTTCCACGGATCGGCTGTGGAATCTTTGAACGAAAGAGTGACGCGGTTTCTCTCGCGGTCGACGGAGGCGACTTTCACTTTGATCCGCTCGCCGAGCTGAACGACTTCGTTCGGATGGTTGACCCGCCCCCAGCTGAGCTGCGAGATCGGGATGAAACCGTCGACGCCCCCCAATTCGACGAAGACACCCCGGTCGATCATATTGCGAACGACCCCTTCGCGCACCTGTCCGGGTTCGAGTTCGGCCAGGAGCTCTTCGCGTTTGGCCTTGTTCTCCTCTTCGATGAGTTTACGGCGGCTGACCACGATGTTGCGGCGGGCCGGATTCACGTCGGTGATCACGCACCGCCACGTTTCGTTGACGAACTGCTCGGGATTTTCGACCCGGACGATGTCGATCTGGCTGATCGGAAGGAACGCCGGAAGATTGCCGACTTTACACTCCAGCCCGCCGGTGTTCGCGCCGGTCACCTTGACATTGACGATCATTCCCTTCGAAAGACTCGACCAGTCCCCGACCTCGGCGGCGGCCAGCGGAAGGGAGATGTCATACAGGCCCTCTTCTTTGTTGTAGCGGACGACGACGGCTTCCACCACGCCGCCGACGGCGGCCGGCTCCTCTTCGGAAAACTGCTTGAGAGGGATCGTTCCCTGGTCGCGAGCGCCGATATCGACGAACGCAAAATCTTTCTGAATCGAGACGATCTTGGCGTAGACCTTGGTATGTTCTTCGTAAATCTCCTGTGAGGCGACCTGACTCGTCTGATTGATCAGGTCGCTCATCTGCTGTTCGCCGAAAATCGCGGCGAGTTCGGCTTCTTCTTCGTCCGTCTTAACGCGGCGATTCGGAACGGGAACCGTACTGACCGGACGGCGCGGCAGACGCTCCGGTTTTTTGGGGGTCTCGGCGGCGTCGGCGTCTTCGGCGCGGCGGCCTCGGGACCCGCGCGATCCCCGGTCTTCCCGAAAACGGCGGCGCGACTCCTGGAGCTTGCCGGCCAAAGGGGAGGACGGACCGGCGGCCCCGTCTGCGGCGGCGTTTTCGGTCTTCTTCTTCGCCAGGCGTTCGGCGATCATCCGGGCGGTCGTCACCGGGGCGTCGGCGTTCACCTTCTCGTACGTGGCGAGCGGCTCGGACCGCTTGGCGGCTTCGGCCGATTCCGAATTCTGAGGAGCCTGGGACTGATTTTGAGGGACGTTTTCCGCGGGATTCTTTTCGCTGGTCATAACGGTTTCCGACTGATTGCTAATACCTTAAATACACTTTGGGTTGGAACAATAGGGACACTCCCCGAACAGGGGAACAGAGTCCTATTATAACGGAATAAACAAATTAAGTAAAACCCCCGCGGCCGATTTTCCTTTCGAGTTCGTCGAGGAGATCTTCCCCCACCCGGTCGGCGACCTGGTTGACGTTCCAGCGGTCGTCGGGGACAAGGAAAAGCTCTCGGCGGGGGGGAGTCCGGCCGCGGTCGCGCAGAAGAAACCACTCGTCGGTGATCACGCCCTGCCGCGGCGACGAGGCGTCGGCCTGCGTAACGCAAAGCTCGGTTCGAATCGAATCGACCTCCTCCGAGGCGAGGTCGAGGAGAGTCTTTTCTTTCGGCGCACCCCCGGCCAGCCGAAGGAGGGAACGGAACAGATCGGTCGGCCCGCAGAGGCCGAACGAACGGATCGCCTCGGACGGCCCGCCCGCCGGACGGTACAGAAGGGGAACGTGTGTCTCTTCGAAGTAGAGATCGCCGGGGCCGCCAGTGCCGACGCGGCGATGCTCGCCCAGCGAAAGGCCGCGCGCCCCCCCCAAAAAGAGCGCGGTGCGGTCGGAAAGATTCCCCCGGGCCAGAGCGTCGAGAAAGAGCTCCAGCGACATGTCCCAAAGGCGAACGCCGGCGGCGTACGCCTCGACGACCGCGCGCAGGGCGTCGTCGTCACCCTCGGGGGGGATCTCGAAGGAAGGGGGAAGCGCGCCGTCGTAGGGGGGGGGATCGGCGTCATCTTCACGCGCTCCGTCCCGCACGGAAAGGGGCGCGTCCCACACGCCGTCCCACCCTTTCATGTGTATCCAAAGGAAGAACGGCGCGCCCGAACGGTCCAGACGCGCGGCCAGGGCGGCGGCACTTGTCATACATCGGAAGAACGCGCATCCTTCGGGACTTTCGGCGATCTCCTTCGCCGGGGGGAGGAGTTCGGTTTTGTCGAAATACGCCCGGCCGAGTTCGGCGACCTCCGCCTCGTCGGTCAAAAGGAAAGACCGATACCCCGCGGCGGAAAGGAGGGTGAAGAGGGGCGAAGAGGACGTCGGGCGCCCTTTGGCGAAGAGGCGGCCGAGAAAACCGGCGTGCTTTTCCGGCGTCGGCCGATCGGCGTCAAGCGGCTCTTTCCCCGTCCAGAACGCGTCCGTCAGCTCCGGAAGGGAGAGGGTCGCGGCGAACGCGCGGTCGAAAAGAACCGACTCGCCCGCCAGACGGTCGAACGCGGGAGTGCCGATCCATCCGTTGCCGTAGGCCCCCAGGTATCCCAGGTGGAGCCGGTCGGTCAGAAAACAAATGATATTCGGTCCGGCGGTTTCGCTCATCGATCTCGTTTCCCCGTCGTCAGAAGGGCGGCGCCGTAGAGGATCGAAAGAAGAAGAACGATCATCGGACCGGCGGAAAAGTTAAGGACGTATGAGAGGGCGATCCCGCCCCACGCCGAAAGGAGGGAGATCAGGATCGACCAGAGCGCCACGCCGGCGAGCCGCCGGGTCAGGCGCGAGGCGATCGACGCGGGGATCGTCAGAACGGCGATCACCAAGACCATCCCGGCGATCCGCATCGTCAGGACGACCGTCACGGCGATCAAAAGAAGAAGGATCGACTGATACACGTCGACCCGGACGCCGCGCAGACGGGCGAACTCCTCGTCGAAACAGACCGCCTCGAACCGCTTAAAGAAAAGCCCGCAGGTGAAAATTGCCGCGGCGTCCAGCGCGAGGATCGTCGTCAGGTCGGCGCGGGAAATCAAAAGGATGTCCCCCAGGAGATAGTCCGAGACCGCCACATACCTCTGCGTCCGGTCGAGGAAGAGAAGGCCGATCGCCATCCCCGCGGTCCAGATGATTCCGATCAGCGCGTCTTCGCGCTCTTTGGCATATCGCTGAATCAGACCGATAAGAACCGCCGCGCCGACTGCGGTCAGAACCGCCACGAGCACCGGGTTGATATGGGCGGAAAGCCGCGTCAGCTGCGCCGGAACGTTTTCTTTTCCCCAGAGGAGACCGGCCAGCGCGCCGAACCCGCACGAACCGGCGGCCGCGGCCTCTTTCAGCCAGAAGCCGATCCCGATCCCGCCGAACGCGGTGTGGGAAATCGCGCCGGCCAGATACCCGATTCGACGGGTCACGATAAACGTACCGACCAGCCCGAACGTCAGGGCGGCGGCGGCGGTGAAGAGAAACGCCGTGCGCAGAAAGGAGAACTCGGGAGCAAAAAGAAGCTCGGTCATACGGCGTCTCCTTTTCCGTCGTCCCCGCGCGCCGCGAGCGCCTCGCCGATTTGAGGACGGGAAATCAGAAAATAGATTCCTCCGATCGCGGCGACCGCCAAGGTCGCCAGGCGGTAAGCGACGCCGACCATCAGCCCGTCGCCGTGAACGTAAAACGAACCGTCCGCGCAGGAGAAGAGGGGATAGAGCTGATCGAGGAAAAATTCGAGCGGTCCGGCGGAAAGGGGAATCATTGCCCCCAGGTTCGCCAGGGGATAGATCGCCAGGTGCGAAAGGGCCGACGGCGCGCGCCCCCAGAGCCCGCGGGCGAAAAGCCATATCGCGAGCGCCTGCAGGAAATGAACGCCGAACGTCTCCAGCGCCGCACGGAGAAGAACCGCGGGACGTCCGCGATACCGTGCCACGGCGTCGTAGAGGGAAAAAAGAAAGTTTCCCGCGCCGGGAACGGCGCGGAAGAAGCGCCCGCGCCGGTCTTTCCCCGACGCGGGGATCAGGACCAGCGCCAGAAAGAGGGTCGAAAGGACGGTGAGCCAAAGGATCGCCTCGCAGGCGAGACGGGCCTCCCGCTGCGGCTCCCGCCACAGGCCGGTCGCCGCAGCGGCGGCCAGACCGATCAAAAACATAACGTAAAGGCCGATCACGCGGTCCATCACGACGCTCACGGCGCAGGCCGTCTTGGCGCCGGGATTCTCCCGCGCCAAAAGAACGCCTTTCACCACGTCGCCGCCGACGATCCCCATCGGAAGAAAGTTAAACAGATACCCGATAAAACCGAGGCGCAGAGCGCCGGACGTCGAAAGCCTGACCCCGAGCGCCGCGGCGAGCCCTCTCCATCGGAGAAACGTCAGAAGAACCGCCCCCAGCAGGGCGAGAAAGCCGAGACAGAGCGCGCACCACTCCTTTTGAGCCTCCAGAAAACCGCGCAGCGCCCCGTTCGACGCGGCGCGGTAAAAGAGGAAGGTAAAAATGAGGAGAGTCAGCCCCCATTTCAAAAGGGTGAGGAGATGTGATTTCATACGGCCGGCTCAGAAATCGCAGTTGCCGGGTGTTCGCGGGAAAGGAATGACGTCGCGGATGTTGGCGATCCCGGTGACGAACTGGATCACCCGTTCAAAACCGAGCCCGAACCCGCTGTGCGGAACGGTTCCGAAGCGGCGCAGATCGGCGTACCACTCGTAGTTCTCGGCGTCGAGCTTCAATTCCTTCATCCGCGATTCGAGAACGTCGAGACGGTATTCGCGTTCGCTTCCGCCGATGATCTCGCCGATTTTCGGAACGAGCACGTCCATCGCGCGGACCGTCTTGCCGTCGTCGTTGACGCGCATGTAAAAGGGTTTGATCGTGCGCGGGTAGTTATACAGAATGACCGGCTTTTTGAAGTGCTCTTCGGTCAGGTATCGTTCGTGCTCGCTCTGCAGGTCGATCCCCCAGCCGACGGGAAAATCGAACTTCCGCCCCGATTTTTCGAGAATGTCGACCGCCTCGGTGTAGGTGAGGCGCACGAAATCGCTCCGAATGATATGCCGGAGCGTCTCGATCAGCGTGTTGTCGAACTGGCGGTTGAAGAACTCCATATCTTCGGCGCAGTAGGAAAGGACGTCCTGAAAGATCCGTTTGAGGAGGCCTTCGGCCAGCTCCATGTTGTCTTCCAGTTCGTAGAAGGCGGCTTCCGGCTCGACCATCCAGAATTCGGCCAGATGGCGCGAGGTGTTCGAGTTCTCGGCGCGGAACGTGGGCCCGAAGGTGTAGACCCGGCCGAGCCCGCAGGCGAACGTCTCGGCTTCGAGCTGACCGCTGACCGTCAGATACGAGGGTTTGCCGAAGAAGTCCTGCGCGGCGTCGATTTTGCCGTCTTCGCGGCGCGGGGGATTTTCGAGATCCATCGTTGTCACACGGAACATCTGTCCCGCCCCTTCGCAGTCGCTGGCGGTGATCAGCGGTGTGTGCACATAGAAGAAACCCCGTTCCTGGAAGAACTGGTGAATCGAAAAGCTGACGCGGTTGCGGATTCGCTCGACCGCGCCGAACGTGTTCGTGCGCGGACGCAGATGCGCGATCGTGCGGAGAAACTCGAGGGAGTGGCGTTTCTTTTGCAGCGGATAGGAAGCCGCGGCGGCGCCGTAGATTTCAATTTCGGTGGCGACCACCTCGGTCGGCTGCCCTTCGCTCGGCGACTTCTTGACAAGCCCGACGACGCGGACGCTCCAGCCCGCCCCCAGGCGGAGGACGTCGCTTTCGTAGTTCTTCAGGGTGTTCGGCGCCAGGATCTGGACGTTCCCAAACGAGGAGCCGTCGTTCAGCTCGATGAAACTGAACCCCGCCTTCGAGTCGCGCCGGGTGCGGACCCACCCTTTGAGGATCACGGTTTTGCCGATCGCGTCGAGACGACGCGCTTCGGCGACCGAGATCCGAACCGGAATCTTCGAAAGATCTTCGGGGGAAATCGTCAGACGGAGCGAGTTGATCTCGTACGCATTGTCGACCGACTGACAGAGGTCGACGCGGCGGTCGGTGAACAGCTGCGTCGAGGCTTCGTCGAACTTCGCCTTCGCCTGCAGGACGATGGACTTGTCGCCCAGGTCGTTTTCCGGAAAAAACTCGTAGTATCTTTTTGCGGCCATCGCTCTTCTCGCTCTTTCGTGTAACGTTGTAACGTTATTTGCCCAGACGGCCGGTCAGTTCGGCCGTCAGCTCGTCCTTTTTCACCCGCCACTGCTCCAGCGTGTCGCGGTCGCGCAGGGTCACCGTGCCGTCTTGCAGGGTCTGCCCGTCGACTGTAATACAGAACGGGGTGCCGATCTCGTCCTGACGGCGGTACCGACGGCCGACGGCGCCTTTTTCGTCGTACTGAACCGACATTTTTTCTTTCAGCTCGCCGTAAATCTCCGCGGCGATTTCGGGCATGCCGTCTTTCTTGACCAGGGGGAAGACCGCCGCTTTGACCGGAGCCAGACGGGGATGGAATTTCAGGTAGGTGCGCTGGGCGTCCTCTTTCTTTTCGGCCGTCGGAACCGAATCGACGCGGTACGCCTCGCAGAGGAACGCCAGCGTGGCGCGGTCGGCGCCGGAACTCGGCTCGATCACGTGGGGAATGAAACGCTCTTTCCGCTGATCGTCGTAATACGTTAAATCTTTCCCGCTGCCGCGGTATTTCGGCTGGCCGTCCGGTCCCTTTTCGAGAACGAGCTGATCCCCTTCGCGGACGAGCTTCCCCTCTATGTGGCTGCGCAGGTCAAAATCGCCCCGGTGCGCCACCCCCTCGAGTTCGCCGAAGTCGCCTTCGGGAAGGAACGGGAAGGCGTATTCGATATCGGCGGTTCCCTTCGAATAGTGCGCCAGCTCCGCCTGCTCGTGTTCGCGGAGGCGGAGCTTTTCACTCGCCAGACCCAGGTCGGTGTACCACTTGAACCGGCGGTCGCGCCAGTAGCGGTACCAGTCGGCCGACTCGCCCGGATAGCAGAAGAACTCGATCTCCATCTGTTCGAATTCGCGGCTGCGGAACGTGAAGTTGCGCGGGGTGATCTCGTTGCGGAAGCTCTTCCCGATCTGGGCGATTCCGAAGGGGATCTTCACGCGGGTCGAGTCGCAGACGTTCTTGAAGTTGGCGAAGATCCCCTGGGCCGTTTCGGGCCGGAGAAACGCCACGTCGTCTTCCCCCCCCAGCGCGCCGATCGTCGTTTTAAACATCAGGTTGAATTCGCGCGGCTCGGTGAGGGTGCCGGGGTGTTTGGCGTCGGGTCCCAGAACCTGTGAAAGATCGCCGAGGGCGGAAATATCGGTGAGCGGGCCGTCCCAGACAAGGGAATCGAGGTCTTTCTTCCGGAGCCCGAAAAAGTGCGCCGCGCGCTCTTTCAGCGCATCCTCGGTATTTTCGGTGTCCATCGTGGTGACGAAGACGCGCGTCTCGGCGGCGGGCTGTCCCCCTTCGCCGTGCTTAAGCCCCGTGACCCACCGCCCCTTGATGTGGTCGTAGCGGTAGCGTTTTTTCGATTCGCGGCAGTCGACCATAAAGTCGTGGAACAGGTCGTAATGCCCGGAACATTTCCAGATCTGCGGATGCATGATGATCGTCGAGTCGAGCCCCGCCATTTCATAGAGGGAGGGGGCGCCCGGCTGGAGCTTCTGTTCGTTGTGTCCGACGAGCATATCGTGCCACCAGGCGTCTTTGACGTTCCGCTTGAGGAGGACCCCCAGAGGGCCGTAGTCCCAGAAACCGTTCAAACCGCCGTAGATCTCGCTCGACTGAAAAAGAAAACCTCTCCGCTTACAGAGAGCGACCAATTCTTCCATTTGCATCGCGTTATTCCTCACCCCCGATCCGGTCGGCGGAACGCCGGCCGTTCGGGTCGTAAAATTGTGGGAAGCAGACTGCCTGTTATTCCCCCCGAACAAGGAGGAAGACTCTTATTTATTATAACTCAAAGAGAAAACTGAAGAAGGAGACCTGCCCGGCGTCCGGCGCGGCGCGGCGATCGAACGTTCCGGTTCGACTCTTTTCAGGAAAGACGGATCCGCCCCAGAGAATACTCGGCGATCCGATCGATCCGATCGAGCCGGGCGGCGTCGCGGATGTCGGCCTGAAGGCGGATCCGCCGGAGATTTTCTCCGCCGCGGCTGGCGAGGAGTTTTTCACAGAGGTCTTTTTCGAGCCGCTCGGGCGAGGTCGATTCGAGAAACGACTCCCAAAGGTATTTCGCCGTTTCGGCCTGGACGTTTAAAAGAGGACGGGAAAACGGATCGGTTTCCGGACGGAGAAGGCGCGAAACCAAAAGCCCCGCCAGAAGAATATCCTCCTCGGTATAACGAAGATCTGTTCCGGCGCAGACGACCGCCACCGAACGGAACGCGCGGAGCTTTTCGGCGAGCGCGGCGGCGTTCAGGAAGGAGCCCAAAAAAGCGCGGGTCCGCCCCTCGGCGGGAAGGGCGGCCGTCTGACGTCGGAGGCTCGGTCCGCCGCCGACGGCGGCCGGGGGATTGTCCGGAGGAAGGGCGCTGATCCGTCCGAATGTCAAAATGGCGCGCGTACCGTTCGTCGTCGAAAAGAGGATCGTCTTTCCCCGAACCCGTTCGGAGGTATAGGCGGAAGGGGAGTTCCCCAGGTCAAACCCCTCGATCCGAACCCCTTTCCGTTCTCCTCCCAGAAGGATTTTCCCCTTTTTCTGCGGATCCGACTCTTCGAGGAGGCGCTTCATTTCCAGCGCCTGAGCCGGCTCCATTACCGGGATCACCTGTTCGGCCCCGGCGGCCAGCGCGGCGGTCATCGTCGTCGTGGCGCGGAGAACGTCGATAAAGAGTACAGCCCCGGGACGGTACCCCGCCGGAACCAAGTCGGGGAGGGGAAAAACGTCGATTCGCTCGGGAATGCCGGGAAGAGACCGGGACATTGATCTGAAACTCTCTTTTTTCTGAGGCGTTTTCATCGAAAAAACGCTATTTTGACTTTTCGTTCAATCCGATTAAAGACTCCCAATCGGTTTAACCGATAAAACCGACATTAAGGCACGCCGCCTGGGCGCGGCAAAACTGTCAGTTTTACGGAATGAAGGGTTTCACAGATGGAACGCAAAAATACCAGAAACCGCTGGCTCGTCGGCGGGCTCCTCTCGATTCTGGGCTTCGGGGCGCTCGGGCTCCTCTCGGGCTGCCAGATGACGCAGAACGGCCAGACGCTTCCGAGTCCGTACTACCTCGACAACCAAATCCAGTACTTCCCGGCGGGGAACGAGTTCCAGTTCCAGGGAGAGGTCGACCGGATGAAACGCGAACAGGTCAACCGCCAGCTCTCTCAGGAAGAATCGCTTCCGCGTCAGCAGCGCTAAGCCGTCTCTGACCCCGACGACAGAAGGATTAAAAACATGGAAGCGTTTTTAGCCAAACTCGACGCGCTCCTCCAGTACAACCTCCCCGACCGGATTCAGGATCTGACGAACGTCGTCCTCCTCTGGACCGGGTTCGCCTACATCGTCGGAATGATCACGCGCCTTCTCGTCTGGGGGGGGCAATGGCGCCGGGGGCCGTTCACCGTCTTTCTGGTCGGCCTGACCGGCTGCTGCGTCGGCATTTTGGGGATCACGACGTGGCGGAAACTCGAGGGATTCAATCCGATCAGCCCGGCGGGGCTGGCCGTCTCGGTCGTCGCGGCGATCGCAGCCGTTTTCGTCTATCAGTTCTGCGCCTTCTTCTTCCGGTTCGGGAAGAAGAGGGAACAGGAGTGATTTCTTTTCACGATCCGGTTTACTTGTTCCGATTGTCGATCACACGGCGGGCTTTCCCCTCGCTGCGGGGGATCCGGCCCGGCTCGACCAGGGTCACGCCGATGCGGATTCCGGTGACGTGCTGGATTTTGGCCGCGACCTGTCTCTGAAACTGATCGATCTCGCGGTGGGTGTCGCTGAACTTGTCGGCGGAAATTTCGACCTGAACTTCGATGTTGTCGAGTCCCGACGCGTCGCGGGTCAAAAGGATCTGATAGTGGGGAACCGCCCCTTCGACCGAAAGGAGCGCCGCCTCGATCTGACCGGGAAAGACGTTGACGCCGCGGATGATCATCATGTCGTCGCTGCGGTGCGAGATCCGGTCGAACCGGCGGATGGTGCGTCCGCATTCGCACTTTTCGGGGATCAGACGGGTGATGTCGCGCGTGCGGTAGCGGATCAGCGGCATTCCCTGTTTGTCGAGGGTCGTGAAGGTCAGTTCGCCGTATTCCCCGTCCGGAACCGGCTCTAAAGTGCCGGGGTCGAGGATCTCGGGATAGAAGTGATCTTCGAAGATGTGCGGACCAGACTGACAGACGCAGTCGAGCGCGACTCCCGGCCCGGAGATTTCGGTCAGGCCGTAGATGTCATACGCCTTGATCCCGGCGGCCTGCTCGATGTTGCGGCGCATTTCGTTCGTCCACGGTTCCGCCCCGAAGAAACCGAGCCGGAGCTTCGTCTTTTTCCAGTCGAAGCCCATCTCTTCGGCTTTACTGATCAGATGGACGAAATAACTCGGAGTGCAGGCAATCGCCGTCACGCCGAAATCGAGCATCAGGTTCAGCTGCCGTTCGGTGTTCCCCCCCGACATCGGCACGACGGTCGCGCCCAGGAACTCGCCCCCCTGATGGGCGCCCAGTCCGCCGGTGAAAAGACCGTAGCCGTACGACACCTGGAGAACGTCCCGGTCGGTGAGCCCGACTCCGGCCATCCCGCGGGCGATCGACTCGGTCCAGACGGCAAGGTCTTTGCGCGTGTAGGGGAGAACGATCGGCTTGCCCGTCGTTCCGCTGCTGGCGTGCACGCGGACGATCTCTTTCATGTCGACCGCCATCATCCCGAACGGGTAGGTGTCGCGCAGGTCGGTCTTGACGATCGTCGGCAGATACTTGACGTCGTCGAGCGAACGGATGTCTTCCGGCTTGACGCCTTTCTCTTTCATCTTTTCGCGATACCAGGCGACGTTGGAGTAGGTAAAGTTCAGCACGGCCTGAAACTTCTGCCACTGGAGTTTTCGAAGAATCTCGACGGGAAGATAATCGGGGGTGTTGATGGCGTTAACGCGCGATTGACACGTACACATACCGTACCTCTTTCTGGGCTTTCGCGAAAAGCTCGGTTCGGAAAACCGAGAGCAATTCCGTCGAAAATTCAAACCGCTTGAATCCCGGCGGAAGAAACCACAGGGTACCAGTATACTATGTTGGCGAAAACTCGAAAAGTCCCCGCTTTTTCCTTCCCGCCGCGGGAAAACGGGATGCGGAGATAAAAAAATTCGGAAAAAACGCCTTTTTTCCGCTTTTTTCGCGAAAACGGATTGACAAGGCGCCTGTTTATGAATCATAATGCTTGCTCAGGAGATGGAAAGGATTCGGATTTCCGTTTCTGATTGCGTTGGTTTGTTCATATCGGCGCGGGTCATTCCCGCACCGATAATCTGTTAAGTTATTACGTATTACAAAAGAGGATCAACATGGCCGCTAAAATTGAAAAGCCGCTGACCAAGACCCAGATTATCGCCAACATCGCCGGTGCCACCGGCCTGGACAAGAAACAGGTTGCCGCCGTTCTTGACGAGCTGTGCAACCAGATCGCCGGCAGCCTTGCCAAAAAAGGCCCCGGCAGCTTCACTCTCCCCGGTCTTCTGAAGATCGAAAAGAAGCTCGTCCCGGCCCAAAAAGCCCGCAAAGGCGTCAAGAACCCGTTCACCGGTGAAATTCGCGACGTCCCGGCCAAGCCGGCTCACAACAAAATCAAGATCAAGGCTCTGAAAGCTCTCAAAGAGATGGCCTGATCACCTTTGTGTGAATGAACTGTTCCAGCGAAGCCGGCGCCCCAGCGCCGGCTTTTTTTCTGCGTTCGGTAAAAGAGCCGAAACGGACTTGTCAGAGGGGGGGCTCTTTCCCCAGGCGCTTGCAGGCCGCGCGGATGTTCTGCACGGCGCGGCGGCGTATTTCGGGGGCCAGGTCCAACCGGTCGAGAACGAAGAGCGTCTTTTCGGGAAAGGCGAAATAACAGCGCTGCAGCCCCCAGGCGGCGCCCATGCGGGCGTAGCGGCCCGGGTGGCCGACTCCGGCCAGCCGCTGCAACACATCGTCGATGTAGTCGCCGTTGACGTAGTAGGTCAGCAGAAGCACCGCGGCGAACCGGACGTGAAACTCGCGCGGGTCGAGCAGAAGTTCGCCGATCCACTCCCAGTACGATTCGGGGTCCTTTTTGACCTGCTTGAGTTCCCCGGCCAAAACGTCGCCGTATATCCAGGTGTCGACCTGATCGAGATAGACGCCGATCTCGCTCCAAAGGAGGGCGCGCGGATAGGGGGCGCGGGCGAGCATCATTCCGACGACGACAAGCTCCTCGTAGGTCGAACGGGAGGTCAGGGGCGGGAAATCTCCCCCTTCGCGAAGAAGGCGCAGGGCGGTCTTTCGCAGAAGAGGAATCCGGACGCCCAGAATCCGCCGCCGCGTACGCACAAACTTTTCGAGCATCCGGCGGTATCTCGGTTCGGCCAGGTCGCTCAGCTCGGCGCGGAGCGACCGTCTCACAGGAGCGCTCCCATCCTTTCGATCAGCCGCTGCCCCGCCTCGTCTTCTTCGCAGACGACCAGATCGGCGCCGGCGCGTTCGAGTTCGGCGACGAACGTCTTGTAGCGGCACCGCGCCACGATCGTGCAGTCTTCGCGCAGCCGGCGGATCGACCGGATCGTGTCGGTGGCGAAGACGTCGTTCGGAATGGTGATGACGATCAGATGCGCCCGATCGACCCCCGCCAGTTTCAGCGTGCGCGCCTCGGACGCGTCGCCGGCGATCGTCTGGAACCCCAGCTGCGCAAGATCCTGGAAATTTCCCGGGTTCGTGTCGATCAGCGTCAGTTCCACCCCCGAACGGGACAGAAACTGAGTCACCTGTTTCCCGATCGGACCGAGCCCGACCACGATCCCGCGGTGTTTCGCGTCGTCTTCGGGAAGGAGCGATTCCGGTTCGTGCGCCGGCACGTTTTCGACAATCGGGCGCTTCTTGACCACGTTCATCGCCAGTCTCAGAAAACAGGGGGTCAGGATGATGCTGGTCAGGGCGGCGAAAAGGATCTGCTGATAGAGCTGGGGGTGCTCGGCGCGGAACGGCCCCTGCTGAAGAATGATGAACGAAAGTTCCCCGAGCTGCGAAATCCCAAGTCCCATCGCCAGGGAAGGAACGACCGAAAGGCCGATCACCTTAAACGCCACGGCCCCGGCGATCAGTTTCAGCAAAAGGAGCCCGAAAAGGATTGCCAGGGTCGGAACCGGAAAGTCGATCAGAACCTGCGGGTCAAAGAGGGCGCCGAGCGTGACGAAGAAGATCGCCGAGAACGTTTCGCGGAACGGCGTCACCAGGGCACCGATCTGACTGGTCAGCCGGTTTTCGCTCAGCGCCACGCCGGTCGCGAACGCGCCGATCGCCTCGGGGAGCATAAGCCGATCGGCGACCGCGCAAACTCCGAAAAGGAGAAAAACCGTGAAGAGGACCATGATCTCGACACTCTTGAGCTGCGAGATCATCGAGATCCCCTTCGTTGTGAAAAGGAGTCGGATCCCGGCGATCAGCACCACAAAGAAGAGCGCCTTCCCCCCCATCAGAATAAACGTGTTGGCGATGCTCACCGTCTCCCCGCCGATCGGAAAGAGGAGCGGAATGACCAGAAGGATCGGCGCGGTCGCGATATCCTGAAACAGGAGGATCGAAACGGCGCGCTTTCCGTAGGGGGAGGAACTCTGACCGAACTCGGCCAGCGATTTAAAGACCAGAACCGTCGAACTCAGCGAGGCGGCGAACCCGATCAGCATTCCGGTCCGCCAGTCGCCGCTCAGTTTATACACGACGAAGGTCAGCGGCGCGATGACAAGGATCATCTGCACCGGCCCCCCCAGGAAGAGAAACTTTTTGTTCTTGACGATATCCGACGGCGTGAAGTGAATCCCGATCGTGAAGAGAAGGAAGAGCGCGCCGAGGTCGGCGAGCTTATCGAGAATCTCGTTCTGCGAAACCATCGCGGCCTCGGCGGAAGACGGCGCGGTCTTTTCTTCGGACGCGGCGGACTCCGCCGGTGCGGAGTCAGTCTCTTCGACCCGGACCGCGGCGGCCCGGGACGTCTCTTCGGCCGCTTCGCGGATGAAAAGTTTTAATCCGGCCGGACCGATCAGCGCGCCGGCGACCAGATACCCGATCACCATCGGGATGTTCAGGCGTTTCGAGACGATCCCGGCCAGAAGCCCGGCGCCCAGAATGATCAAAAAGTTGAAAACAAGATTCTCCGGCATTGCGACAATCCGTACCTTTCTTCCCCGCGCCGTGCGGGGGACTTCCGAGATCGGTCAATTTTGTTTTCAGAGGGAATGGAACGACAGCTGATAGCGCGCGGCCTGCAGACGGCGGCGGATCACCGAGGCGATCAGGCTCATCATGTGGAATCCGAAATCCGTGTCGCGGCTGCAGATTTCCAGAAGCTGTTTGCCGTCGACCTGAAGAAGCTCGGATGTGGTGCGCGAAACTCCGATCGAGTTGGTCTGATTCGGTTCGATCAGCGCCGACCAGAGAAGGTAGTCCCCGGGCATGCAGTTGTCGAGGGTCTTCCGGCGGCCGTCTTTCAGAAGGTACTGGATGTCAACCTGCCCCGAAATCACAATGTAAAGGTAACGGGAATCTTCATGTTCCCGATAGATAATCTCGTTGGCCGAAAAGGTTTTGACTTCGCAGATCTTCTCAACCTCGGCGAACGTCTTCGCGGACGCGTCGGGAATGTTCATATACTGTTTCAGCAAATCGGCGATTCTGGTCATCAATCGACTCTCTTTCGGATTTGAGGAAATGCCGTTGAAAGAAAACCCGCCGCGCCGTAAGGGCGCGGAAGGACGTATGTATTATATCTTCCCCCTTTTTTTTGGAAAGACGAACCGTTTCCCTTTCAGTTTTCAAGGGGAGAAACGTCTCCCTCCGGACTCGGACCGGCCGCGTCGGGAGACTCCTCTTCGGCCGCCCCCTCCCGGGGGATGCCGGTGATCCACGACGTCAGCGCGTCGAGCTCTTCCGGAGCGCCGGAAAAGGGGGCGGTAAAGAGCTCTCCCATCACGGGGAGCGCCAGGACGAAGTCGCCGAAGACCTCGGGGATCTTTTCGCGGTCAAAGGGCAGCTCGTCGGGACGGGTCCATTCGACCGCCTGCGAGGGATCGACCGCGACGACCAGGAACGTCTTGCCCGGATTTTCGAAGGCGCTCATCTTGGGCGGCTCGGCGGCAAGGCGGAGCGGAACCCCTTCCCCGCTGAAAACGCGGAAGAGGGTTTTTCCCCCGCCCGCCGGAAGGAGCGGGGAGCGATAGACCATCGGAACCCGTTCCAGGAGTTTCAGGTTCGCCTCGCTGTCCCACGGCTCGTCGGTTTTAAATTCGTTGTACAGCGCCTCCCCCTCCGGCCCCATGGCGGGAAGGAGCGCCACCCGCCAGCTCAAAAGAGGCGTCCCGTCGGGAGATGTGATCGCCAGGGGGGGATAGTGGTTGTTTTTCGCGTAGTAGGCGTTGATCACGTCCCCCAGCACCTTGAGGTTCCCCGCCGTCTGAGCCCGGCGGTTTTCCTTCGCGGATCTTTCGGCGAAGAGATTCATCTGATCGACCAGCTGGCCGAAGAGCTCGGCCAGCTGAGGCGAGGCGGCCAGCGCGGCGGTCATGACCCCGCCGCTGCGCTCTTGGGTGATCGAACGGAGCGTCTCGCTCAGGCGGGGGAGGAGAGGGGCGATCCCCTCGTTCGCGGCGGCGTCCCCTTCGGGCGCCGCCGTACGGATCGACTCGTCGATCTGAAGAAGGGCGGCGCCAAGCGCTTCGCCAATCTTGTCGAGCGCCTCGTCCGAATCGGCGGCAATCTCCAGCCGGAGAGCGTCTTCCCCCTCCGGCGCGGAGGCGTCGACGACGAGCGAGAGGAATCGCGCCTCTTCGAGGAGAACCCCGCACAGCGCCGGCGGGAACGGAAGGGTGATCGCCTCTTTCTGGGGCGAGGCGTAGTCGAAAAAGAAGGCGAAGTCGAATCGGTCGGTGTCGGCTCGGCCGACCCGCTGCGCCAGAACGCCCCGCTTCTCGCCGTCCCCGGCGGTAAAGAACCCTTCGACCGCCTTGATCGGACCGGTCACCGCGAGCGCTTCGTTTTCGGACGGGAAAGCGACCGCGGTCGCCACGCCGTCGATCCGCGCGGTATTCTTACCGGAAGGGTCGAGCGGAAGGATCAGCGTGTTTTCGGCGACGGTAACCTCGGTTCCTCCCCAAACGCGGGTCTCGATCCGTTCTTTCGGAAGACGGCCGAAATGGGCGTCCAAAAACGCCTCGCGGTTCACCGGGTCTTTTTTCCTGGCGTAGACGGCCGAACAGGGGAGCGGATAGTTTTCGCCGACCTGCTCGCCGCTCTGCGTGTCCAACAGGGAGACCGGCGCGATCTTGCCGCTGGTGACGATCAGTTCGAGCTGATCGAGCTGATTGCTGAACGGAACCAGGCGCGGGGCGTTCGCCAGAAGGCGGACCAGCTTCCCGGCCTGGGGAAAGCGGAGGAACCGCTCCGGCTGAATCACCCGCACGTTCAGCGCTCCGGGAAAGATCATCTCGGTCGGAAGCGTATTGCGGGGCGGAAGGGCGGCGAGTTCCTCTTCGGAAAGGGACCGGATCTCGTCGGAAAAGACCGCGGCGGCGGCTTTCTGCGCCTCGGCCGTCTGACGGCTTAACAGTTCCTCTTCGGACGGCCCCCCCTTGCGGCAGCCGGCGAAGAAAAGAAGGAAAACCGGCAGAACCGTGATCACCGGAAGAAAACGATGCGTGCGGAACATTTCTTATCTAGCTCCTTTTCGGCTCGCTGAGCCGTGCCTGTATAACTGTGTGTCAGCCTCCGCGCCGGCCGGGCCGGCGGGAGGATCGGGGGTTTTTCGGTCTGCCGTTCGACCCGTTTTTTCCCTTTCCGCCCCGGGGGTATTTCCCCCCCTTCGACGGTGCGCCGAAAGGGCGGCTCCCCTTCGGCTGGCGGGGGGCGCCGCCGCGCCGCGGCGGAGAGGCGGACTCGACCGCCACGAACTCGGCCGACTCCCGAAACGGAAGTCCGGCGGCGAGATCCGCAGCCCGTTTGTTGATTTCGCCGATCCGCTTCTTCTGGCAGACCTGCAGAATCACGCTCTGATGCCCGACGCCGGGATTGGTGTATTCGTCGATTCGGCGCAGGGCCAGGGCGTTGAGCCGTCCGAAATGGCGCGCCTCGCCCCGTTCCTCCACCCAGGCGGGCCCCTTGATCATCAAGATCCGGTCGAAGGCGAACCAGACCGGCGAGAAGATCGCCAGGAGACGCTCGAGTTTCGAGACGGCGCGGATCACCAGGGTGTGGAAACGGTGGGCTTTGAGCAGGTCTTCGGCCTTGGCGTGCCAGACGTTCAGGTCAAGCCCGATCTCGTCGAGAATGGCGCCGACCGCCTTCGCCTTCTTCTCGGTCGCGTCGCAGAGCTCGACCCGCAGATCGGGTCGGAGAATCGCCAGGACGACCCCGGGAACCCCGCCTCCGGTTCCGACGTCGAGGACATGTTCCCCCTCCTGAAGGTGGGAGGCCAGACGCATCGAATCGACCAGGTCGCGCGTGACGAACTTCTCGTAGTCGTCGTGGCGGGTCAGGTTCAGCTTGGCGTTCCACTCCCAAAGGGCGCGGCAGTACCGATCGAGCAGATCGATCTGCTCGTCGGGAAGACGAATCTCATATTTCGCCAGAACGTCGGTCAGGGTCGGGGATTCGGAAGCCGGGATCGAGCCGGTTTCCGAATCGGGAATCTTTTTCTCTTCGGACATCGGGTTCGTTTCCAAAATCATTACGGGAGCGTTCTACCGGAAAGGGGGAACGCTCATTGACAAAATGGGCAAAAAAGAAAAACTTTTTCGGCGCGTTGCGCGAAGCCGTTCTCTCACTCCCACCCCGCTGATTATAGCACAAAGCGCCGAATTCGCCAGAGAAACGGCCCGGCCGGCGCCTTCCGTCGGGGGGCTCGAAGTCTTGACACCTTTTTTTTCTCCAATTAGAATGGATCGTTAGCCGATAGCATAACCAAGGGTACGGGGGGTCCCCAAGGGGAATCCCGTCCTTCCAAACGGCTGTGGTTCGGGAAACAACCGCTATCATTCATATTTTTTTCATCCCTCCGGAATCGCTGACGGTTTGGCAAAAGTATTGGTTTAGCACAGACGGTTGAAAAAAATGCAAGTCCAGTTAAAGGTTGTCGGCGGCAAACAGAGCGGACAGCTGATCTCCATTAATCGCCCGAAATTTTTGATCGGACGGGCCGACGACTGCCAGCTCAAGTCGAAGAACGAGCTGATCAGCCGTTATCATTGCGTAATCCTTATCGAAGAAGGCTACGTCGGCGTCCGCGACCTGGGAAGCCGGAACGGCGTCTTCGTCAATGACGAAAGAGTCGATCAGGAAACGGAGCTCCACAACGGCGACCTCCTGGCGGTCGGCCCCCTCAAGTTCGAAGTCGTGATCTCCGTCGCCCTGTCGGCCGGCAAGCGGTCGAAGGTCGAATCGATCGCCGACGTCGTGGCCCGCACCGTGGAACAGAATTCCCTTTCGGCGGCCGCTAAAGAAGACGACGACGTCTCGAGCTGGATTATGGAAGAAGAGAACGCCGACGCCTCCCCCGTCGAACCGACGACCGTCATCAAGAGCTCGGAAGACACCGACGCGCCGATCGAAGAGAGCCGTTCCGACCGCGGGGCGGAAGAGGAAAACGCCGCCGGACAAGCGCCGGCCGAACCGACGGCCGCGCCGGACGCGTCGGAAAATACCGCCGCGTCCGAAAAGGGAGACGCTTCAAAGGGCGTCCTCGAAGGCGTGCAGTCCGCGCTGCTGACGAACCTCGTGAAAAGTCTGTCGACCGAAGATATCATCGAGCTCCTGGCGCGTCTGATTAAAGACGAAAAAGAGTCGAAAGACGCCCATTCGGCCGCGACGGCCGAATTGCCGAAACGCGCCGAAGCTCCGGCGCCGAAACCGGCCTCCGCTCCGACTCCGGCGCCGGCGAAGCCGAAACAGGAAAAAAGGCCGGAACCGATCCACCTGAATCTCGACGACGATGACGATGCGGATCCCAATCCGGCGCCGAAACCGAAGCAGGAAAAAAAGCCGGCGACCTCGACCCACAAAAAGGACGCCTCGTCAAACGCCGCCGCCGAAAATCTGAAAAACTTTTTTCAAAACCGCTGACGTTTCGTTCTCCGCGTCCGGCGGTCAGGTCAGCGGCTCGCCGATTTTCACGAACGATTCGGCGCCATTTTCCGTGGCCGCGAGAATCTTCCCGTTCAGTTTCGGGGCGTTCTTTTCACGCAGAAGAATGATCGTCGAGCCGCCGAACTCGAAATACCCCTTCTCTTCCCCGGCGGCGACCCTGCCGTTCCCTTCCGGTCTGGGATGGTTCGTGATCCGGCCGACGAAGAGCGCGCCGACCTCCATCTGAACGATCCGTCCGAACTTCTCGGTCTCGATCACCTGATACTGGCGATAGTTGCGGATAAAGACGGGAAAGGTTTCGAGCGCGATCGGACGGACGCAGTGAAGAACCCCGTCGATTGTCTTCGACGCGGCGATCGTCCCGTCGGCCGGATAGCAATACCTGTGGTAGTCGACCGGCATGAGACGGAAGATGAGCGCTTCCCCCCCATCGAACCGTTCGGCCAGTTCGGCGTCGTCCAAAAGATCCGCCGTCGTATAGAACGAACGCTTGACCTCCAGGAACGTTTTGCCCCGCAGGGGAATACGGGAAAGACGGCCGTCGCACGGGCTGATCAGCCGATCGTGAAGGTCGGCGGGAAAAAGAATCCGACGCTTCCGCGTAAAGAAGTCGTTGAACGAGGCGAACCCTCCCGGCGGGACGAGGACGTCGTCCGTCGCGATCCGGTTCTTTCGGACGAAGGGGCGGATCAGCGGTTTGGAACATCGGCCGGACAGAATACGGCCGACCGCGCGCGAGACGCACGGACGAACCAGGAGTTTCAAGATCGCCCGTCCGCAGACGGTCCGGTAGAGGAAACGAAGCGCGGGTGAATCGTTCATTTTGTGTTATACCCGGCCAGATACGCCATGCCGACCAATTCGAGGATTCCGAGGATCAGGATGCAGATCTTCATCAGCGCCGCCGGCTTCTTGATTTCGATCGGCGAAAGGAATCCCACCCCCATCACCGCCAGAAGAACGGGAAAGTAAACGACACTGTTGATCAGATGGAAGTCGTAGATCACATATACGAAGGGAAGAACGATCGCCGCGGTCGTGACGGGAAGCCCCATAAACTTTTTCCGCTTCTCGGCCGTCTGGTTCTGACGGTCCTCTTCCAGTACGTTGAAGTAGGCCAGACGGATCAGGGCGCTTAAAACGTAGAGCGAGGCGATAAGCTCGGCCAGGGGAATGTCGCGCGCTATCTGATAGACGAAGAGCCCGGGCAGGACGCCGAAACTAATCAGGTCGCTCAGCGAATCGATCTGGATTCCGAACCGCTTCTCGTTCGGCGAACGTTTTTTGGTACGGGCGACCGAACCGTCGAACATGTCGCAGGTCCCCGCCAGCATGAGGCAGACCATCGCGTTCCAGTACTCTCCGTCGATCACTTTCATGATTCCGTAGAACGCAAAGAGCATTCCGCAATAGGTCAGGATGACGGTATAATCGTAGTAGCCTAACGCTTTTCTTTTCACCGGATTCTCCTTCCTTTCCCGAGTCGGAGTCCTTCAAAACGGACGGCGGAACGCCGCCGGCCGGATCACGGCTCGCCTGATGCCGAATCGTCCTGCGGCGGCGGGAAAAGACTCCCGCGCAAAAGCGCCGCGTCCGCCTCTTTCTGATTGTCGAAGTAGACGCCGAAATCGCGGAATCTCTTGTAGCGCGCGTCGAGAAGCTTTTCCGTCGGCACGCGGCTCAGCGCGCGGATCTGCGAACGGAGATACTGTTTCAGTTTCGAGGCCATCAGGCGCGGGTCGCGGTGCGCCCCCCCCAACGGCTCTTCGATCACCTTGTCGATCACGCCGAGCTTGAGCAGGTCGGACGAAGTGAACTTGAGCGCCTCGGCCGCCTTGTCTTTGAACTGTTCGCTCTTCCAGAGGATCCCGGAACACCCTTCCGGACTGATCACGCTGTAGTAGGAAAACTGGAGCATCGCGACCTTGTCGCCGACCCCGATCCCGAGCGCGCCGCCGCTCCCCCCCTCGCCGATCACCACGCAGACGATCGGGGTCGGAAGGATCGACATTTCGAACATCGCCTCGGCGATCGCCTCGGCCACGCCGCGCTCTTCGGAGGCGATCCCCGGATAGGCGCCCGGCGTGTCGATGAAACAGATGACCGGAAGACCGAACTTGGCGGCAAGCTTCATCTTCGCCACCGCTTTCCGATACCCTTCGGGATGGGCGCAGCCGAAATTGCATGCCATGCGTTCGTTGACCGTGTGCCCCTTCTGATGGCCGACGACCATAACCTTCATTCCGTCGAGTTTCGCCCAGCCGGTGATCAGCGCGCGGTCGTCCCCGAAGAAGCGGTCCCCGTGAAGTTCGACGAACTCGTCGAAGACCAGGTCGAGATAATCCCCCGTCTGCGGACGGCGGGGATGCCGGGAGACCTCGACCACCTGCCAGCGGGTCAGATTCGAGTAGATTCTCTTTTTCAGTTCGGCCAGACCGAGCTTCAGACGCTGAATCTCTTCCCGGACTTCCGGGGACGAGTTGTTTTTGGGCATCTCTTCCAGACGGGATTCGAGCTCCAGAATCGGCTGTTCAAAGGAGAGGGGTGAATCGGCGGGCACGACTGCTCCAATCGGTAGGTTTACTGAAAAAGGGTCCCCAAAGGACCTTTGGCCGGAATCGGCTCCCTGTCAAAACGGGGGAGAGGGCGCCGGAAGTCTCCCTTAAAGCGACCATTATATCAGAATCCGGAAAAGTAACAATCCGCGAATATCCTCCGCGCGGGGGAATGCCGCGGTTACGCGCCCGGCTTTTTGAGGAAGATCGGAATCCGTTTGGCCATGGAAAACGCCTCCTGCGCCGTCGCGGGCCGTTTGGCCGGGTCGGGAGAAAGGAGCGATTTCAGAAATTCGTCGAACCGCGGAGTGACGTTTCGGTTCTTCATCGCCGCCGAGGGGACGGTTCCCGTGCGGTGCTTGTTCAGAAGCTCCCCCAGCGTGTTCCCCGAAAAGGGGGCGGCGGCAGTCAGAAGCTCCAGGATCGTCGCGCCCAGAGAATAGAGATCGGTCCGCCCGTCGATGCCGCGGTGGTCGATCTGCTCGGGGGAGATGTACGTCGCCGTACCGCGGATCGTCTTCGGCTTCGGCAGGAAACGGGCGAAGAAGTTGCTCTGCTTTTTTTCGGCGATCGCAAAGTCGATCAGCTTCACTCCCAATTTCGGGGAAAAGAGGAAGTTGTCCGGCTTGATGTCGCAGTGAACCCAACCGGCCGCGTGCAGAGGAATCAGCGGTTCAAAAAGAGCGGGGATCAGCTGAGGGAGAACGTAGGAGTACGTCTCGTAGCCGAGCTTGATCAGCTGCCCGACGCTCGGGGCGGGAAACCATTCCAGAACCAGATAGGGGATCCCGCCGTGCCGCCCGGCGTCGTAGATCTGAAGGAATGAGGGAGAACCTTTGAGCGATTCGGACACCCGGCGGTCGTTGTTCAGAAGCGCGACATGTTCGCGGTCGACGCGGTTGGGAAGAAGGCGCTTAATCGCGACGTCTTTGCCGTCCCGCTCGTCGCGCGCCTTCCACAACTGACTCGACTGACCGGTGTAGACCAGTTTAACAAGTCGATACGATCCTATCCGCTGCGGCTGGTCGGCACTGCTCATTCGGAAAAACCCTTTTGTAAAATTTCGCCCGAGGGCGGAAACGCTCCCGCCGGGCTGACGCTTCCGATTATACATCAAATCGGGAAAACTGGCACTCCCCGCGCGAACGGTCCGCGGAGGCGCGGCCGACGCCGAAAAAATTTTTTCGGGTGGGCTCTTTTTTTCTTCTTCGTTTTGGTGTAATATGGCACTTGTCTTTTACGACAGCAGCAGAAAGATCAAAAACGATGTCGAATCATAACCGCGTCCCGAAAGAAAGCTCCTCCGTTTCGAACGTCGGGCAGGTCATTCCGCTCAACCTTCTTTGGCCGTTCCTTCTTCTGACCACCCTCTTCGCCTGGTGGGGTCTGGCGAACAACATGACCGACACGCTCCTGGCGGCGTTTAAACGGATCATGAGTTTCGACGACGGAAAGACCGCTTGGATTCAGGTCGTCTGCTACGCGCTGGGGTACGGCTGTTTCGCGATTCCCGGCGCGATGTTTATGAAACGGTTTACCTTTAAGGCGGGGGTTCTTCTGGGGCTCGGGATGTACGTCGTCGGAACGCTCCTCTTCTTCCCCGCCTGTCTGACCGCGGCGACGCCGAACCGCTGCTACCTCTTCTATCTGGTCGCGATTTTGATCACGTTCGCCGGTCTTTCGGTTCTCGAAACGGCGTGTAACCCGTATATCTGCGCGCTCGGGTCGCCCGAAACCGCCACGCGGCGGCTCAACTTCTCGCAGTCGTTCAATCCGGTCGGTTCGATCGCGGGGGTCGCGATCAGTCAGATGTTCATCCTCTCGCATCTGAACCCCCTCACCGAAGCCGACCGCGCCCAAATGACCGCCGAGACGCTCGCACAGGTCCGCACTCAGGAGCTGCACGCCATCTCCTACACCTACGGGACGATCGGACTGATCCTTCTGGCCACGTGGCTTCTGATTCTCTTCACCCGCATGCCCCGCCTTCGCGAAGAAGACAAGCGGATCGATTTCGTCGCGACGTGGAGGCGCCTTTTCCGCAATAGGAACTACGTCTGCGGAGTGATCGCGCAGTTCTTCTACGTCGGCGCGCAGATCGCCACCTGGTCGTTCGCGATCCGCTACTGTATGGCGGCGCTCAATCTGGACGAAGTCCTCGCCGGCGGCGGGCCGGAGGCGTTTCGGCATTTGGAGCCGGTCTCGGCCGGATTCTACGCCGTCTGCGAGGCGATCCGCTTCAACGCCTTCATTCCGAAAACGGCCGAACAGGCGGCGGCGACGTATTACGTCATTTCGCTCATCCTCTTCGTGGTGATGCGCTTCGTCTGCACCGGCCTGATGAAATACTTCAAACCCTCGACGATCCTCTCGGTTCTGGCGCTTCTGGCGATCCTCTTCTGCCTGAACACCGCGCTTCGGCCCGGCGTCTCGGGGGTCTACACGCTGATCGGAATCACCGGCTGCATGTCGCTGATGTTCCCGACCATCTTCGCGTTCGGAACGCGGGGTCTGGGAGAAGACCTCAAAATGGGGGGATCGGGGATGGTTATGGCGATCGCCGGCGCCGCCCTTCTGACGCAGATTCAGGGGCTCCTTTCCGACAAGACCGGTTCGATCGCGCTCACCTATCTGGTTCCGGCGGCGGGTTTCGCCGTCGTCGGCGCCTACGCTTTATTTGTCACACGGAGGGCTGAACAGGACTCCTAAGCCGCACGACGCGGACGGCAGGGACGCCGCGAAACGGAAACGCGCAGCTCCTTCTTTCGTCGAAGGAGCTGCGCGTTCTGCTTTTTATTTCCGAAAAGACGTTTTTATTCGGCCTCTTCCGGCGCCGGGGGCGTCGTGATCAGCGAGCTGTTCCCCTGCTGCGGAACGGCGGGCGCCTCCTGCGGGGCGCCGTCGCCGACCGCCTCCGGAACCGGCTCGGAGCTGCCGGTCTGAGGAACGATCATCCCGGGACGCACGACGCGGATCTGCTCGCGCGGGGCGGTCTGGCCGGACTCGTCGGCCGGCGCCTGGGCGAGCGGCGTTTCGGGACGTTTCTCCGGAGTCAGTTCGAGCGAGGCGCGCTCGCCTTTGCGGATATACTGAATCTCGAGCGGGTTTCCGTCGGCGCCGTCGACAATCCCGCCGATCTCCTCGGCGGTCGAGACGGCCGTCCCGCCGACCTGAAGAATGATGTCGTATTTCGCGAGCCCGGCTTTTTCGGCGGGAGAGCCCGGAACGATTTCACGCACCAGGAGTCCCTCCCCCTCACTGAGCCCGAGCTGATACGCCGTCTCGTCGGAAACGGGGGAGACCGACGCGCCGATCCAGTATTCGCTCAGCGCCGCGGGCGCCGCACCGCCGAATCGGCGATACATCTCGGCGCGCGCCGCGTCCATTCTGGCGCGCGCTTCCTCGATGTTGGGAAGGGCGCCCTGAATCCGGGATTCGGCTTGCCGCATCTGCTCCTCGATTCGCCGGCGCGTTTCGGGATCAAGTCCCGGCATCGCGGCGGGACCGGAACCGAAAGAGCCGAATCCGGGTCCGAGAGAACCGAGATTCTCGTGCATCTCGTTGAGCATTTCGGACATCTCTTCGGGAAGCCCGAAGAATTCGCCGTTCTGCTCGGAACGGGAAATCATTCCGGGGATCGTCTCGCCGTTCATCTCGGCGCTCACGTCTCCGTCGTCCCCTTCGACCACCTCTTCCTTTTCCTCAACCAGGTTGCCGTTCTGCCAGACCTTTCGTTTCTGAATCCGTTTTCCGTCCGGTCCGACGCTGTTTTCGATCACCATCGAGTAGGACTGCGTGTTCGCGTTGAGATTCCCCGCCGCGGGGTCGGGCTGGGCGGCCGCCGCGTCGGCGTCGTCGGCGACCTCGGTCAGCGGCGCCGGCTCTTTGAGCTGAATCGTCTCGTCGGAAATCAGGGCGCTTCCCGAGACGAGAACTCCCAGGAGCCCTAAACCAAGAAATGTTCGTTTTAACATCGTTTCACCTCTTTTCATAACCTGTCGGTTAATCTCTTTTCATTCAAATGGCGGATCGTTCGGCGCGGATCAGAGGAAATACGTCCGACTCGGCGCGCGCTGAACGTCTATTGTGTCTACGGGTACAATCACGGTTTTCCCGTTTTGAAGATGAAATTCAAGTTCTTCGTGAAGCGTTTCGACCTGACAGCCCGCGTCGCGGTAGTTTTTCGCCAGCGCCTCGGAGGCGGAGTTGTCCGAAACGTACGACTCGGCCTCGACGCAGGGAACCGAAATTTCGTTCGAACCGCCGGGACGCCGGATCGTGATATACTGGATCTTATCGCCTGACGCGGCGGCCGGGGCGGCGGCTCCGAGACCTAACGGAATCGACTCGGCCTCACCGGCGTTTTCGGTAAGAAGATCGTTCTCCGCGCCCGCGATCGAAAGCGCGCCGGAACCGAAATCCGGAGCGTCGGCGGCCGCCGTTTTCGTCTTGATACTTCTTTCGAAAGACTTGGCCGGAACCCGATCGATCGCCGCGTCGGAAGCCGCCTCTTCGGCGAAGAACGGTTCGTTCGGTCCGGTCTGGCGGGATGCGTCCTTTTCGCGGCCGAGATAGAAGTTCAGACCAACCAAGCCGGCCAGAAGGAGGGCGCAGGCGCTCGAAAGGAGCACGGCGGTTCGGCGTGCGCGGACGCCCGAAAACGCCGAGGCCCGCCGGCGGGCGGTTCGGGAAACCGCAAATTCGGCTTCCGGCCCGGCGCAAACGTCTCCGGCAAGCGTCGGGACGCCGCCGTATTCCCGGTCGGAACGAATCCCTTCGCCGGACGGAACGGGCGAATACGACGGTTCCGGCTCGCTGTCCGCCGCGCCGACCCAAAGGGCGCTTTCATCGAACGACTCGCCCAGACACTGCGCCTGGAGAAACGCCAGGGCGCACTGCCGCCATCCGTCGGCGGTTCGATCGAGACGCTCCAAAAGGTCGCGGCGCGACTCTTCGTCGAGTTCGCCGTCGGCCAGAAGCTCCAGACGGAACAGGTCTTCCTCGGTCAGGGGAACGCGGTTTTCTTCGGTCATTGCAGTATTTCCTTTTTGAGCGCCGCGCGGGCTCGATGGAGTTTCGCCTGAACGGCGGAAACGCTCGTTTCGAGTTCTTCGGCAATCTCTTTATAGTTCAGGTTGTGATAGTATTTCATCAGGAGGATCTCCCGCACGTCGGCGGTAAGCCGCCCCAGCGCCTCGCGAACCCGCGTCCGGCGTTCCCGGTCGAGAAGCCAGTCGATCGGTTCCGGCTCGGCCGAACGGTCCGCGTCGGGATTCTCGTCCCGAAACCCGTCGACCCGCTTCCGATACCGCCCCCGGCTGCGGCAGTAGAGCCGCGTCTGGTTGGCAGCCAGGGAATGAAGCCAGGCGCAGACCTTATCGGGATCCTGAATGGGAGCCTTCTGACTGAAAACCGCCAGCGCCACGTTCTGAAAGACTTCGTCCACCTCGTCGGCGCTCCGCGCCCCGTGGGCGGCGATAACCGTCCGAATCCAGACGCGATTCTTCTGAAGAAGATCTTCCCAGTCGATCGTTGGTGCTGTCACGTTTTCGTTTCCTGAGTCTTTTTGAGATTCATCGGTACGGTTGCCGACCGAAATCTTTTGTTGCGGGGAATCCCGCTTTTTCCGTACCGCATATTAAGCCGGATCGGCAAATTTCACAAGACGAACCGTGAGCCACGGCCGGCGATGGGCGTACCGGCATGGTTCGCGCCGCGAACGGAAGCGCCGGCTCGCTGGCCGACGCGGGCGAAACTCGGACGTTATTCCGTGAGCCACGGTCGGCAACGGGCGTACCGGTATGGTTCGCGCCGCGAACGGAAGCGCCGGCTCGCCGGCCGACGCGGGCGAAACTCGGACGCCGCCGCGGCGGCAAATATGGACGATTGGCATTTCGGAGGTATAATAAGGGGTCGGCGGAGCGCGCGAAAACGGCCCCGTCGGCTTTCTTTCCGAACCGACAAATCTCTAACGCGGCAATCTTCGAAAGGATTGACTCGATGACGACCGAAGTCCGTACACGTTTTGCGCCGAGCCCGACCGGTTACCTCCATATCGGCGGGGTTCGCACGGCCCTCTTCTGCTACCTGTTCGCCAAAAAGAACGGCGGGAAATTTATCCTCCGGATCGACGACACCGACCAGACGCGGAACGTCGAAGAAGCGCTCCAGCCGATCCTGGACGGTCTGAAATGGCTCGGGATCGACTGGGACGAGGGGCCGGGCGTCGGCGGGCCGTACGGACCGTACTACCAGTCGCAGCGCAGCGGCAAATACCAGGCCGCGGTCGATAAGCTCCTCGAAGGGGGATTCGCCTACCGCGACTACGCGCGTCCGGAAGAACTCCAAAAAGAACGGGAAGAAGCCGTCGCCGCCAAACGAACCTTCGTCTACAGCCGCCGATGGGCCGCCCATTCCGAAGAAGACCGCCGGAAATTCGAGGCCGAAGGGCGCAGCGGCGTCGTCCGGTTGAAAATGCCGCGCGAGGGGAAACTCGTGATCCACGATCTGATCCGCGGCGACGTCGAATTCGACTGGGCGACCGAGCAGGACCACGTCATTCAGCGGGCCGACGGTTCCTTCATCTACCATCTGGCGAACGTCGTCGACGACTACGATATCCGTATCTCGCACGTGATCCGCGCCGAGGAACATCTCTCGAACACGCCGCGGCAGATATTCATCGCGCAGTCGCTCGGGATCCCGCTTCCGCAGTACGCCCATCTCCCGTTCGTGGCCGAGCCGGGCAGCAAAACGAAGCTGAGCAAACGGAAACTCGACAAGTATCTGAAAAACAACGATTTCGCCAAACTGGTCCGCCAGGGAACGGGAATCGCCGACCGCGTCGGTCTCGCGACGACCGCCGACGGCTTTAACCCGGTAATCGTCGACTTCTATCGGCAGACCGGCTATCTGCCCGAGGCGATTCTGAACTACCTGGCTCTTCTCGGCTGGGCGCTCGACGACAAATCCGAGTATTTCATGCCGGGCGAGCTGGTCAGTCTCTTCTCGTTCGAGGGGGTCACCAAATCGGCGGCGTCGTTCGATCCGGCGAAACTCTTCGCGTTCCAGGAAAAGCACATGAACAACCTTTCCGCCGACGAGAAATACGCCCGCGTGATCCGCTACCTGGTCGCCGCCGGGTGGCTGACGGTTCTCGACGGCCCCTACGCCGGAAAGACGGCGTTTGCGGAGCTTCCCGACCTCTTCCCCGCCGGAACGTCTCTGGCGCTCACGCGCCATCCCGAAATGACCCCCGACCGGGTCGCCCGCCTTCTGGAAGGGGTAATCGCCGGAACGGGAGACCGGATCAAGGTCTCGGGGGATATCCTTGATTTCGTCGAGTTCTTCGAAGGGGACGACGATTTCCCGATCGAAGAAAAAGCGTGGAACAAACGCCTGGTGAATGATCCCGGCGCCCTTCCCCTGCTGAAAGAGTTCCGCGACAGGCTCGCCGCCGTTCCCGCGCCGGAATTCACTCCCGAAAATCTGGAAACTCTCTTTATGAGCTTCGTCGAAGAGAAACAGATCAAACCCGCCCAGCTGATCCACGCGCTCCGCGTGGCGGCAACCGGCAAAGGGGTCGGGATCGGAATGTTCGAGGCGCTCGAACTTCTCGGCCCGAGCCGTACTCTGAAACGGATCGACCGCGCACTCAGCCTCCTGAACGGATAGGAACGAACATGCCGACACCGAAAGAATTCATCGAAAAGAACCGCCGGAAATTTATCGATAAATGGTTCGAGGCGCTGCGCATTCCGAGCGTCAGCGCCGAAACGGATCATAAGCCGGATATGCGGCGTATGGCCGAATGGCTCGCCGACCTGCTGGACGGTGATCTCGGATTCGCCGCGCACGTTATCGAAACCCAAACCAATCCGCTGGTCTTCGGTCAATCCCCCGAGGTCCCCGGCGCTCCGACGGTTTTGATATACGGTCATTACGACGTGCAGCCGGTCGATCCGCTCGACCAATGGCGCACCCCCCCTTTCGAGCCGACCCTCGACGACGGCAAAGTCTTCTGCCGCGGCGCCGACGACGACAAGGGGCAGTCGCTCACGCACCTTTTCGCGGTCAAAACCCTCCTGGAAACCGAGGGGAAACTTCCGCTCAACGTTAAGTTCCTCTTCGAGGGGGAAGAAGAGATCGGCAGCGCCGCCCTTTCGGCGTTCCTCGAATCGGAAGAGAACCGAAACCTTCTGGCGGCCGACGCGATCCTTCTCAGCGACACTGACAAACCCGCCGCCGACCGGCCGGGAATCACCTACGGGCTCCGCGGCGTGGTCGGCTACGAACTGACGCTGACCGGACCGAACCGGGATCTCCACTCCGGACTCTACGGCGGCTCGGTTCAGAATCCGGTCACGGCGCTCTGTGCGATGCTCGCCGCGGTCATCGGGCCCGACGGAAAGATCCGGATCCCCGGTTTCTACGATGACGTGGTTCCCCTGTCGGCCCGGGAACGGGAGGAACTGGCAAAGCGTCCGTTCGACGAGGCCGAGTCGCTGGCGGCGGTTGGGCTCGACGCCTCGTTCGGGGAGCCGGAATACACCGTGACCGAACGGCGCGGCGCACGCCCCTCGTTCGATATCAACGGGATCACCGGCGGATATCAGGGAAAGGGGGGAAAGACGATCATTCCCGCCACGGCGTCGGCCAAGTTCACGTTCCGCCTGGTTCCGAACCAGCGGCCCGAACCGCTCACCCGCGCGCTGGAATCATTCTTCCGCGACCGGCTTCCCGCCGGGGTCAAGATGGACCTGGCCTTTCAGCACGGCGCGGGGGGGATGGTCATTCCGCTCGAAAGTCCTTTTCTGCAGGCGGCGGCGCGCGGTCTTTCGTCGGTCTACGGAGAGGCTCCCGTCTTTATCCGCGACGGCGGCTCGATTCCGATCATCACGAAGATGAAAGACGCCCTGGGCGCCGATCTGATCCTGGCCGGGGCGGGACTCGAAGAGGACGGAATCCACTCGCCGAACGAGTATTTCACGCTGCGCGACTTCTTCCTGGGGATCGAGTCTTCGGCGGCGATCCTGACCGAACTGGCGCGGGTAAAAACCGGCGGGTGAAAGCGCCGGCATTTTAACTGACATACACAATCAAAGCTTCAGTGTGAGGCGGCACTATGAACAAATCGATTCTGACATCGTTCTTCGCGTTTCTGGCCTTCGGCGCCGAACCGGCGCTGTTCGCGGCTCAAGAGGTCAATAAGACCGAACCGGTCTGGGTCATCAGCTGGGCCGCGTTCTTCCTCTTTTTGGGACTGTCCGTCTTCTTTATGTCGCTCCCCTCGAAACGGCGCGACACCACCCTCAACGAAGAGGAGGTCAAGGAGTACGAAAACGAATTGGCGCGTAAGCGGCACGCTCTCATTAAGGAAGACGTCGACGAGTTCGAGGACTGATCCGGAAGCACACCATGGGTGAAATACATATTCCCGAACAGGTTCAGCTGATCGTCGCCGCGTTCGCCGCCGAAGAGGACGCGTTGGCGTGGGGGAAAGCGCGCGCCGTCGAAGCGTTCGGACCGATCTGGCGCGAGAGTCCGACTTTCTTCTTCAACGAGTTCACCGACTACTACGCCGAAGAGATGGGCGCGGTTCTGCCGAAACGCTTCTGGGCGTTCGAGCGGCTGATCAAAATGGACGAGCTGGCGGCGATCAAAGTCGCGACGAACAGCTGGGAAGACGAGCTGGCCCGCGGACGGGGGGAAGGGAGCTGCGTGCGGCGCCCTCTCAATCTGGATCCGGGATACGTCGACCTGGGAAAACTGATCCTCGCCTCGACGAAAGACCACCTGCACCGGATCTACCTGCGGAACGGGATCTTCGCCGAGACGACTCTCTACTACTCGCAGAAAGCGTGGCAGAAGCTCCCCTGGACCTACCCCGACTACCAGAGCGAAGGATATCAGGCATTTTTC
>CACXFR010000005.1 GCA_902766935.1 uncultured Planctomycetota bacterium
CGCCGCGCCGACGACGCCGTTTGCCGAACTGTCCGCCGAAACCTCCGGCGAAAAGAACGGAGGCGCGTCGATCGACCCGCGGCAGACCGTCGGCAACACGACGTTCCTCTCCGGAAATCAGGGAGAGGCCGCGCCCTCGGCCGACGGAGTCGACGCCGCGGCCGGAAGCGGCGGGAGGCCGGCCGACGCGAAAGACGCGCCGAAAGAACCCCGCGTGAAAGCCGAAAGGGACAAACGCGAAATCAACCTTGCCGAAGAGCTGAAAAAGCCGACCCAGACTTCCATCGAACGGCCGATCACCGTGATCTGCAAAGAAGACGCCGTGGTCTTCCCGACACAGGCGGGCGTGCGCGGCGCAAGGCAGATCCCCCTGCGGAACGACGGCGATCGGCAGGGGATCCTAAAAGAGGTCGTCGCGATCGTCCACGGCTGGCACGCGGCGGGACGGAATATGTACTGGTCTCCCTGGATCCGGATTCAGACCGCCCCGGGCGGGGAAGAGACCGCCGCGCGGCTCGAAACCCTGATGCGGTCGCAGCGCGTCCGCGTCGAGCGGCTCGATCGGGAGGCGCCATGAGACGATTCGCGCGCCGCGCCGGCGGACAGACGCCCCAGAGCGGGGAAGACTCGTTCCTCGACATCATCTCGAACATGGTCGGGATCATGATCATTCTGGTTATGGTCGCCGGGGTGCGGGTCGGAAGCGTGGTCGATTCCCCGCCGGCCGACCCCCTTCCCGCGCCGCAGGCCGAACCCGCCCCCCCCGAACCGGCCGCGCCCCCCCTCCTGGCGGCCGCCGAGGCGCCGCGCGGAGAAGCCGAACCGACCGCCGCCGAAAAGACGCGCTGCGTCGCGTCAATCAAGGAATTCGTCCGGCTCCGTGAAGAGGGGCAAAAGCTCAAAGCCGAAGTCGACCGGCTCAACGCCGAAATGCTCAACGTCAAGAACGAGGCGGAAGGAGCCAGGGCCGAATATATGGGGCTGACCGGCGAAATCGCCGCCGCCGAAGCGGTCATCGAAAAGGCGGGACGCGAAAAGACCGCCTCCGAACAGCAGCGTCTGGAACAGGAATCGGAACTCCGCCGGCTCGACGGCGAAACCGAACGGCTGCGGGGGGAAGCCGACCGGCTGGCCGGCGCGCGTCCGAAAGCGAAAGTCCTCGAAAATATGCCGACTCCCCTCACCAAAAAGGTCGAGGGGAGCGAAGGGGTCTTCGCCCTGCGGGAGGGAAAGATCTCGCACGTGCCGATCGGCTATTTCGCCGAACGGGTCCGGGGGTATTTCCGTACGCTTCACGACTTCGAAAAAGGGACCTTTGAAGACAAAATGGGGCCGTACGACGGGTATCTGTTCCGATTCCGCGGCTCCCTCCACAAGGTTCGCACCTCCGACGGACGGACGATGATGAACGTCGTCTTCGACGAGGGGGAATTCATCCCGTCGGCGGAGATCGGCGAGACGTGGGACGAAGCGCGGAAAGAAGACTCGCAGTTCCGCCAGAGGCTGGGGATGTACCTTCGCCCGACGAGCGTGATCACCCTGTCGGTCTACCCCGATTCGTTCGGACTTTTGCGCGAAGTCAAGAAATTCCTCCTGGAAAACGACTACACCATCGCGATCCGCCCGATGCCGTCGGGAAAAAATATCGTGATCTCCCCCAACGGAACCGAGTCGACGACTTATTAAAATCGTTTTTTTGTGAAAAATCCGCAAAATCGTAAATTTCGTATTTACTCGTAGACTTGAGTTTGCCGAATATAACGAAGGACACGTATAAGGACAGTCCCCGAAGGACCGTCCGCAGACAATGGTCAAGGATGATGAAATGAGAAAATTTAGCTTTCGATTGGCAAGCTGCGGGCTTCTGGCCTCCGCGCTTCTCTTCGTTTCAGGCTGCATCGGAATCCCCGGCCCTTCGCTCGGCATTTTCAGTATTCCGGTACCTGTCAGTCCCTATTTTCAGGGGGCGTACGAAGATATGGCGTTCGAGAAGGATCGTTACGGTCAGGTGCCGATTCTGCCGCCGATCGTAGAGGATATTCCGGAAGGGCTCGACGAGCCTTCGGACGACGAAGTGATGCGTCTGCTCGAAAAGGCCAAGCCGAACAGCGGCGGCATTCCGTTCCTTGAAACCCGCTATCGGAACAACGTCAAAATTATCAAGGAGCTGATCTCCGACTACGTCGACCCGCCCCGCTTCTTCCCCCTCACCGGTCCGGTTCAGGTGCACCACACCCACTATAAGTGTACCATCTACTACGAGCAGACGATCCGCGTCGGCTGGCCGATCCCCTACACGATCAAAAAGCTCGACGGTTCGGAAGTGATCTATATCGATAAAGACCACCTCCACGCGGTCGGAACGCCCCACCAGGACCAGGACGTGCAGGCGGCGATGGAATAATCCCCCGAAACCGAGGTCAAATCGGACGGGACGCGCGGAAAAAGGAGAAGCGCGTCCCGTTTTTTTGTCCTCTTTTCCGTCTTCGCAGAAAACTTTCCCCTTTTCCCCATCTTTTTTAACCCCTCTCGACATCCTTCTGAAATTTTAGTAAGATAGATGAGGGGTACTGTCGTTTTACGAATCAAAATTCAAAATTCTGAGGAAATTCCTATGACTTTTCCGCACCGGCGCGGGGGCTTTTTTCTGAAAGGGGCCGGCAAGATCGGTCTTCCGCTGTTGGGGGTCTTTCTGTTCCTTTCGACCGCGGGGCTTACCCCTCTTTTCCCCTGCCTCGCCGAGACGGCGGGGAGCCTTTACGCTCAGTCCGAACAGTCCCAGTACCAATCGGCTTATAACCTCTACCTTCAGGCGGCGGCGCTCCCCGCAAACAGTCCTCAAAAGACCCAGTCGTGGAACAACGTCATCGACGCCTTTGAAGATTTCGTCAAACGGTATCCGCGCTCGGCGAAACGAAATGACGCCGAGCTCTTTCTGGGCTACGCCTACCTGATGCGTAGCGGCTACGTCGACGCCGCCGACGGCGCCAAGGGACGCGACCATCTCAACTACGTCATCCAGCAGGGGAAACGGGGGCGGAACGAAGACGTCTACCGCAAGGCGCTTCTGCAATACGCGTATTCCTACTTCAGTCTGATGGACTTCCGCAGCGCGATCCCGAGCCTTGAAAAGTTTATCGCCGAGTTCCCGAACAGCGAAGACCTGCAGTACGCCTACTACTACGCCGGGGTGAGCGAGGCGAATATCGGCCATTACGCCAAAGCGCAGGAGTATTTCCAGACCTGTCTGAACAAGTTCCCGAACGGGGCGCGGCGCGACGTCTGCCTCATCGAGCAGGCCGCCGCCGACGGCCGCGCGGGGAACTACTCCCGCGCCGACCAGGAGTTCAGCCGCCTGTCGATGGATTCGAGTTATCCCTACGCCAAACGCGCCGCGATCCAGCGCGCCTACCTGAAAGTGCTGCAGGAAGATTACGAAGGGGCGATCCGTCTGATGGATCAGTTCATCCGCACCTACGAGAACGACTCGGCCAACAGCGCCCTTATTCAGGAGGCGCTCGGCTACGAGGCCTACTGCTATCTGCGGCTCAACCGCTACGAAGACGGTCTTCGCGCGATCACGCAAATCGAACAGCGCAATGCAAGCCTTTCGCCCCAGGTGGCGTATCTCAAGATTCAGCTCCTGACAAAACTCGGCCGGTTCGACGAGGCCAACGCCATTCTGCGTCAGATTCAGTACTCGGTGCTGAGCCTCGCCAATTCGGACACGATCCCCTACTACGACTCGACGATCAAGCTCGGCGCGGGGGACTACGACAACACCATTCGGGAAGTTCTCAGTTTCGCCGACATCACGCCGAGCACCGCAAATCCGAACCAGTATGAAATACACTACTTCGACGCCAACCGCGGCAGAAGCACCGGAAAACTGACGCCGCAGGATTACGTCGGCGCCTGCGGAAACCTGATCCTCGCCTACGCCAGCCGCTACGGCAAAACGCGCAACCCGCAGGACGACTCGAACCAGCAGGCGGTCTTCCAGGCGCTCTACCGCTACGCGTCGAGCCAGTCCGACCCGGTCCTGATGAAGATCGTCGAACGGATCGACCGCGATCGGCAGGACGCCGTCTCGAACCCGATCGGCGCGGCCTTCGCCTCCGCCGCCCCGGCCGCGCCCGCACAGGTCGCCGGGAACGTCCCCGCGCTGAACCAGAACCCCCGTCAGACGCCGAACGCGCCGGCCAACACATACGTCGGCTCCGGAGGGGGCGCGTACCCGAACTCTCCGAACCTTCCTCCGGCGAACCTCTCGGCGAATCCGCCCGCCGCGCCGGGGAATCAGTTGGCGCCGAGCTCCGGACAGGTCGCGCAGAATCCGCCGCAGTCCGGCCAGCCCGCCCCCGCCGGGCAACCCGCCCCTGCCGGGCAACCCGCCCCCGCCGGGCAGAACGCTTCCGACGCCCCCCAGACCGCCGCAAGCGCCCAGGAAAATCAGGCCGACGGCGAAAAGAAAGCCGCGCCGAAACTCACCGAAGACGAAGCGAAGACGATGTTTAAAAAGGCGACGGCCCTCTACGAGGGGAATCATTTGGACGACGCCAACAACGAGCTTCTGAATCTCATGACCTCGTCGGAAACGCTCTGGACCGACTATCCGCGTCTGGCGGCCGCCGCGGCTCTGCTTCGCGCGAACATCCTCTTCGAACTGAAAGAGTACGACGAAGGGCAGACCGTCTGCGACATGCTCATCAAAATGGCGCCCAACTCGCCCGAGGCGGTCGACGCGTGTTACTTCTGCGGCTACCGCGCCGACTACTACGGCAGGAACGCCAAGGCGATCGAGTATCTCCAGAACGCGGTCAATTCGCCCCACGACGGTCATTTCATCACGGAGTGCTACTATCTTCTGGCGTGGAACGAGTGGGAACGGAAAAACACTGATCTGGCCGAGAAATACTTCTCGAAGATCTTCCGCGACTATCCCACCAGCCCCTTTTGGAGCAACGCCGCCTGGGCCTACGCCGAAATCAAGTACAACGACCGCGAATACGTCGCGGCGGAAAAGATCGTCAACGAGGCTCTCGCCGCCGGCGCCGACGAGGCGATCATCGACCGGCTCCTTCTCCTGAAAGGGGAACTGGCGCTCAAGAGCCGCGATTTCGTCAAGGCGCGGACCGCCTATCTGACGATTATCCGCGAGTACCCGCAGAGTTCCTGCCGCCGCACCGCGCTCAATCGGATGCAGAACATTCAGGAGCTGAGCGAAGACTACAGCGACGCCGCCGACGGGTCGGCCGAAGCGAGCGGCTGAGATCTCCGCCCTTTTTTCGCGGAACGATGACTCCCGAATCTGCCCGACCCTGTGCCGCGTGCGGCGCGGGGTCTTTTTTTACGAACGCCGAAAAGCGCGGCCGAGCCGTTTCCGCAGTTCCGCGATATACGCGGGCGTCGTCCCGCAGCATCCCCCCACGAACGACGCGCCCGCGCCGACCAGTTCGGCCGCCGCGTCGGCGAATTCTTCGGGGGACTGATCGTAAAGGAGCTTGTCCCCGACGACGCGGGGAAGTCCCGCGCTCGGTTTCATCCAGATCGGAAGACGGCACGCGGCGCGCAGCCGCCGGCAGACCGAAAGGAACCCTTTGACGCCGACGCCGCAGTTCGCGCCGACGATGTCCGCCCCTTCGTCGAGAAGAATCCCGGCCGCCTCTTCGACGGTCACGCCGGAAGGCGTAAGGTCGTGTTCCTCTCCGGCGCCGAACGTCATACAGGCGGCGACCGGTGCGGCCGTCGTCTTGGCGGCGCGGACCGCCTCGCGCAGCTCCGCCGGATCGGTCATCGTCTCGATCACCAGCCCGTCGACCCCGGCGTCGGCGAGCGCCCGCGCCTGCTCGACAAACGCAAGATACTGTTCCCGGCGCGAGACTTCCCCTTTCGCGGGACTGGCGCCGGTCGGCCCGATCGCGCCGAAGACGAGGACGCCCTTCCGAACCGCGGCGCGGGCGAGTTCCGCGGCACGGCGGTTCACCGCCGCCGCGTCGACGTCGGCGCCGCAGCGCGCCAGCGCGAACCGATTCGCGCCGAAACTGTTCGTCAGGACGACGTCGCTCCCGGCGGCGGCGAATTCCGCGTGCAGGCGCAGAACCGCCTCCGGTGCGGACATATTCCAAAGGACGGCGGGCCGGCCGGGCGCCGGACAGAGCGAAGTCGCCAGTCCCCCGTCGAGAAGAAGCGGTCCGTCGGAAAGCCAATCGGCGATTGTTTCGTTCATCGGAGTCGGCCGCGCCGAAATTGCGTTACTGATCAAGATCCGGCGAGGGATCGTTTTCGGGAAGTTTCAGAAAGAGCTCGGCCAGCGACAGGTCGAGAAGGGTCGTGATCTTGACGTTCGTTCGGTCCCCTTCGACCAGACGGGGTTTGACCCCGATCGCCTCGATGAGTCCGGCGTCGTCGGTCGGCAGGTTCCGCGCGCTACGGCGCGCGACCGCCTCCCGATAGAGCCGCGTCTCGAAAACCTGGGGGGTCTGAGCCTCCCAGAGGCCGACGCGGGGGACGGTCTTTTCGATCACCGGAGGGGCATCCCTTTCGGTCAGGCTCTTTTTTACGGTGCCGACGATCGGCACGGCGGGGATCGCCGCGCGCGACTCGACCGCGGCGCGAAAGACCGCGTCGACGACCCGGTCAGAAACACAGGGCCGCGCGGCGTCGTGAATCGCGACGAAGTCGGCGTTCGGCGAGAGGGCGGAAAGGCCCTTTTCGACCGAAAGGCACCGCTCGGTCCCGCCGGGAACCACCTCGACGCCGAGGCGGGCCAGGTCGCTTTGAAAAAAGTTTCGGACGTCGTCGGCGTCTTCGGGCGAGACGACCAGAATGATCTGTATGACGTCGGGGCGGCGGGCGAACTTTTCGGCCGACCAGAGCCACACGGATTTCCCGGCGAGGGGGACGTAAGGCTTCTTCTCCCGAAACGACCCGGCGGGCCGGTCGGCGCTGAAACGCGTCCCCTGCCCCGCGGCGGGGATGATGACCGCGAATTTCGGCATAGTCTGTTACTCCGCCATCACTTCCATCGAAAGCTCGACCCGGCCGAACGGCGCGCTCACCTGAACGCCTCCCACGCGCGGACGGATCCGCTCGATCGCCTCGCGGGCGATCTCGATTCCGACCTTCATCTGATCCTCTTTCGAACCGCCCGACGCCTCTTCCATCCGGCGCATCACCTCGGCGGGAATCACCACGCCGGGAACCTCGTTCCCCATAAAGACCGCGTTGCGGTAGCTGGTCAGGGGCCAGACCCCGGCGACGATCGGAATCGGCAGTTCGCCGATTTCGTCGAGGAAGCGGAGAAGTGCGTCCGAATCGAAGACCGGCTGGGTAATGGCAAAGTGCGCTCCCGCGTCAATCTTCCGGCGGAATCGGTCGATCTCGCGCGGACGGTTGAGCGCCGTCGGGTCGAGCCCGACCCCGATCACCGCGTCGGTCGGCGGGTCGACCGCCCCGCCCCCCAGGTCGATTCCGCGGTTCAGGCGCGTCTGAAGTTCGCACAGGCCGATCGCGTCGGTGTCGAAAACGCCGGTCGCGTTGGGATAGTTCCCCAGTTTCGGCGGGTCGCCGGTGATAAAGAGAATGTTTCGGATCTTGTAAAGCGCGCACGCCAGGAGCACCGACTGCATCCCGATCAGATTCCGGTCGCGGCAGCAGAAATGGAGGATCGGCTCCAAACCGATTTCACTCAGAATCCGTTCGGCCACCGCCACGTTCGATATACGCGCCGAGGCGCGCGGCCCGTCGGGAATGTTCACCGCGTCGACGCCGAAGTCGGCCAGACGACGAACCTTCGCCATCGTCTGTTCCAGATCGTAGCCGCACGGAGGGATCAGTTCGACGGTGCGGATCCACCGGCGGCGGACAAGCTTTTCGGCAAGCTTCGTCCGTCCGGCCAGCGGCGACTCGTCGCACAGCGGCGCGGCGGGCTCTTCGCTCGAGACGACGCGCACGTCGTGGCTCTTGGCCAGCGGCCTGATCATTTTGGCGATCTCGGCGATATGTTCGGCCGTCGTGCCGCAGCAGCCGCCGATTCCCGCCACGCCCAGATTGAGATACTCCATCGCGTAGGTGGCGATATACTCCGGCGAGCAGTAGTAGAGCTGCCGCCCCTCGAACGGTTTGGGACAACCGGCGTTCGGCTGCACGACCAGCGGAAGGCGCGTCGCTTTCATCGCCGCCTCGACCGCCGGAATCATTTCGGCCGGATCGCGCCCGCAGTTCAGCCCCGCGGCGAAGGGAGGGCGGGAGGCGGTCTCGAGTGCGTCAAAAAGGCTCCGAAGTGTTTCGGCAAGTTCGCCGTCCCGCTCGGGGGGAACGAACGAGAGCATATAGGGGATATCTTTCCCGGCGCGGTCAACCGCACCGAGCGCCGCGGCCGCCTGTTCGGGCGTGTGAATCGTCTCGAAGAGGATAAAGTCGACGCCCCCTTCGCGCAGGGCGGCGACCTGTTCGGCCAAAATCTCGGCGGCCTCGGAAAGAGCGTACTCCTTTCCTTCGCTCAGAATCGGACCGACCGAGCCGGCGACCAGCGCCGCCGAACGGTGCGTGTGGGCGTCGGGCTGAATCGCCACGGTCCGCGCCAGGGCCGCGCCGCTTTTGTTGATCTCCGCCGTCTTGTCGGCGAGACCGTACTTTTCAAGCCCGGCGCGGTTGGCCCCGAACGTGTTGGTGGTGATCACGTCGGCGCCGGCGTTGACGTAAGACTGGTGGATCCGGCGGATCAGCTGCGGCATCGAGAGGTTCAGCTCGTCGAAACAGCGGTTGGTGAAGATGTGGTTCCGATAGATCTCGGTTCCCATCCCTCCGTCGAAGATCAAGACCCCTTTTTGAAAAGGATAAAAATTTGAAGACTCCATTGGCCGATCAACCCTTATTTTCCATGGAATTTGTCGGGAATGGCGGCGAAAGCCGCGCGCCTTCGGGCGAAAAACGACTTAAGCCGACGACCCGAAATATCGTTCGAATCATCGGCTTAAGTCTACCTGTTCCACCCTTCAAGTCAAGGGCGAACGCGGGGCGGGGCGTTTTCAGTAGGTCGGGCTGCTCCGGCGGCTGGCCGTTCGGGTCGGAGCTCTGCGCGGCGCGGAAGAGTTCGAGACGGACGGCGTCTTCGATGCCTTGGCGGGAGCCGTCGGGGCGGCGGCGTAAGCGCCGCGCGGCGGAAGAGAAGCGTCGTTTTGCGCGGCGGCGGACGGGCGGGCCGGCTGAGCCTGAGCGGTCGGTTCGGGAGACTGGCCGGCGATCATCCGCGCCACCCCTTCGTCCGAAACGCGGACCCCTTCCGAGACCGAGGCGCGGTCCATATTGCCGTATTTCATGCTCTGGATCATCTGATCGTTTTCAAGCGCCTGACGGAAATGCGCGTCGCTCCGCTGCTCCTCGTCCCGATGCCGCTGGGCCAGCGCCGTCTGCACCTTCTTGGCGTTCGCCGGAAGCTGCGGAACCATAATGATGACCGGCTGAATGTCGAAGGGGATCTCCACCTTGATTTTTTCGCGCCCTTTCCCCTTGATCTCGACGTTGGCGGTGTAGGCTTCGTATCCCCCCTTGGCGTCGACGATCTTCCCCTTGTATTTCTCCATCAGCTTGAAAATTTCCGGATCCATCTCCGTCGTCCCGTCGGCGTTCGGGGTGCCGAACGAGTCGAAGCTGCCGATCGTCACGAAGCTGCAGTCGCGGTCGTGAAATTCCCACGCCTCGACCCCCTGTTTCCGAAGCGCCGCGCAGAGCGCCGCCGCCTTGACGCCGGCGTCCTGGAACTCGGAACTCGACTTGTTCCACTTCGAGTCTCCCGCCGAATCCTTGTCCATCACCGATTTGCCGGCGAACGTGGCGACCCGCACCGTGTACATCTTCGGGTTCCGCAGAAGGCTGAACTTGGAGTCGGAATTGATCTTTTCGAGGAACGAGTCGACCACTCCCTTCTGCGCGAAATACTCTTTCGGAATCATCGGGTTCGGGACGGCGTGCGCCTTGCCGAGCGGGCCGTAACCGGCGTACTCCTTGTGGTTCTGAGCGAGCATTTCGAACTCTTTCGTGACCATCTTGCTTTCGGGATCGTTTTTCAGCGATTCCGGCTGCGTCCTCTTCACCTTGGTCAGCGTCTCCTGCAGCGACGGGTCGTCGGCCGAGGGGAAACTCCCGATCAGAACGGCGTAAACTTCGGGCGGCGCGGTCAGGTACTGATACGAACGGTTCCCCCCGCCGAGCTGGCGCAGGTCGTCGTCGTGGTTGTCGTATCGGAACATATAGGCCGGGAGCTTGTACTTCTTCCGAAGTTCATAGACGAGCCGGTCGGCGGTCTTCCGCGCCTCGGAGCCGGTAAACTTCGAGGCCATAATGAACCAAAGCCCGTCGGAATCGGTCAGCGGATACTCCTTGTTCGGCTCTGCCTCCACCCCGGTGACGGCGCGGAAGAGATTCAGTCCCTCCGCGGCCGCGCCCGCTGCGCCGACGCTCCCCGCAACAACCGTCATCAGGAAGAAGATCGTCCATTTAGCTGTTCTGCTCATAAATCGCCTTTCCGGTTCGGTGAGGCGTTCCGGCCGGAAAACCGAGACTTTCCCCGGCTGAAAGAACGCCTTATCTTTTATATCGGTCGTTCCGGTTGTAACGATTAGTTAAAATGGGAAAAATTCTCAATTACTTGACCGATCAATACCCCGCGGATATAATTTTATATGGGTACGGATCCGTCCGTCCGAGTCTTTCCGCGCTTTTCGCCGAGCGGGCTTTCTCTTTCCGAAAAGTGCCGGAATTCAGAAAAACGAACAGCTTTCCCTTTCGCGTTATGCCCTCAGTCAAAGACGAACTCGCCGCCCTTCTCGCCCCCCACGGTCAGGAGCATCTTCTGACCTTCTGGGACGAACTTTCGCCGGAAAACCGGCGCGTCTTCGCCGATGAGATCCGCGCGCTCAATCTGACCAGGATCGAAGAACTCTACGCCCGCCGGGGGGAACCCGCCGAGGCCGCGGCGCTGGCCGACCGGGCCGAGGAACCGACCGCGTTCCGCCTGAGCGATCTGCGCGAGCGGGCTGACCGCCCCCCCTATCCGGGGCGCGCGCTCGATCCGTACGAAGCGATCCGACGTGGGGAAGAGGCGCTCCGCGCCGGCAAACTGGCGGCGGCGGTCGTCGCGGGGGGGCAGGGAACCCGCCTCGATTTCCCCCACGCCAAAGGGATCTATCCGATCGGGCCCGTTTCGGGAGTCACCCTCTTTCAGATCCACGTCGAGCGGATCCGGGCGACGGCGCGGAAGTATCGTACGCGAATCCCCTTCTGCATTCAGACCAGTCCCGCCACCCACGAAGAGACGATCGCGTTCTTTAAAGAGAATAAAAATTTCGGCCTCCCCGACGAAGACGTCCTGATCTTCTGCCAGGGAACCGTCCCCTCGGTCGGCTACGACGACTGCAAGGTGCTTTTGGCCGAAAAAGGGAAGATCGCCCGAAGTCCCGACGGGCACGGCGGATTCCTCGCCGCGATCAACCGTCCGCAGGCCGACTCCCCCTTCGAAGAGGTTCGGCGGACGGGGACACTGGCCGAACTCCGGCGGCGCGGCATCGAAGAGCTCTTCTACTTTCAGATCGACAACCCGGTCATCGACATCTGCAGCCCCGAGTTCATCGGCTACCATCTGATGGCGCGCTCCGAGTATTCGAGCCAGGTCGTGCGCAAGACGTCGCCGAAAGACCGGGTCGGAAATATGGTGATGGTCGACGGCTCGCTCCACGTGATCGAATACAGCGACATCCCCGACGCGGCGGCCGAACGGCGCAAGCCGGACGGTTCGCTCGCCATCTGGGCGGGGAGTATCGCCGTCAGTCTGATGAACGTCGATTTCCTCAAAGCGAAAGCCGATTACGCCGGGTCCCTCCCGTATCACATCGCCAAGAAGAAGGTTCCCTACGTTGTCGTCGACCGTCAGGCGCGGAGCGAAACGGGCGAGCCCCTCTTCGGCACCAAGGTGAAGCCCGACGCGCCGAACGCGGTCAAGTTCGAAAAGTTCATCTTCGATCTTCTCCCGCAGGCGAAGAACCCGATCGTCGTCGAAATCGACGAAAAGACCGGCTTCGCCCCGCTGAAGAATCATCCGCGCGAACCGAAAGACAATCCGCAGATGGTGCGGCGGATGCTTCTGGACCTCTATCGGCTCTGGCTCCGGAATCTCGGATACACAATCGCCGACGACGTCGACGTGGAAATCTCCCCCCTCTTTGCCAACAGCGCCTCGGAGCTGAAAGAGCGTCTCGACGCGATGGGACGTTCCTCCGACGACGGGCCGATCACCGAATCGGGGTATTGGCGCTGACCGCGCGAACAAAGCGAAACGAAGAATGACTCTGAAACATTGTATGACGATTTTTCTGGCGCTCTTGGCGCTTTCGGCCGGATGCCGGAAGGAAACGCCGGCGCCGCCCGTGCCCGTCGAGAACGAAGAGAACGCCGCGTCGGAATTCTCTTTCGCCGACCTCGAAGGTCTGGGAGCGGTCTTTGTCTTTGAAGAAAACGGAAAGCTCAAGTCGGCCGACTTCACCGAAGCGAACCGGCCGGCGGCGTTCAGCCCGGACGAGACGCCTCTCTGGAAATCCCTTCGCGTTCTTCGCGGAAAAGGAACTCTTTCCGACGCGCTCGCGGCGCAGGTTCCGAGCTGCCCCGACCTGACCGAATGTCTCTGGCTGGAGACCGAAATCTCCCCCGCCGGACTCCGGGCGATCTCGAACGCCGGAAAGCTGAAAAAACTCCGACTGACCGGACTGGCCGCCGAGCCCGAAGACCTTCGCGCCCTGGGGCAAATCCCGACGCTGACCGAACTTGACCTTTCGGGAGCGTCTCTTTCGGACGAGGCGATGGGGGTCGTCGCCGAATTTCCGGCGCTGACACGGCTGAACCTCTATCAGAACAGGATCGGCGACGCGGGGGTCGAAAAACTTCTCCCCCTGGCCGACCGTCTTGTCTGGCTCAACCTGGACGACACGCAGATCACCGACGCGGCCGGCCCGGTCCTGAGCCGGTTTCGCAACCTGAAATTTCTCCATCTCGGCCGCACGAAAATCACCGACGAAATCGTCGACTCCCTGGCGCGGCTCGAAAATCTCGACACCATCCACATCACGCGGACCGGAATCACCGAAGAGGGGGCGGCGCGGCTGCGCGCGGCGCTGCCCGATACCGAGGTCATTTCGGCGGTCAAAGAAAGATAAAAAGGAGACCCCATGAAACCGAAACTGACGTTCCTCCGCCTCGGACTCCTTTTCGGGCTCGCACTGGCGCTCGGCACCCCTCTGGCGGCGCTCACCGATCAGGAAGTTCGCGAAGGCTTCCGCCCCCTCTTCGACTCCAAGGATCTGTCGGACTGGGAGGGGGACGAACGGATCTGGTCTTACGAGAACGGCATGATCGTCGGCCAGACCGACGACGGAGCGCGCCGTCTGGACGCGAACACGTTTCTGATCTTCAAAAACGACGTGCCGAACGACTTCGTCCTTCGGTTCGATTTCCGAATCACCAAAGAGGGGAACTCCGGGGTTCAGTACCGTTCGTTCCGCACGCCGGAAGAGGGAAACCCGTTCCGCGTGAGCGGCTATCAGGCCGACATCGACGGACGGGCCGAATACACCGGAATGATCTACGGCGAGAACTTCCGCTGGAGCGTGGCCGAACGGGGCTACTTCAACCGGATCGAACCGGGTCGGAAGATCACCACCCTTCTTTACACCGATTCGGAAAAACTCAAAAAGGTGATCAACATCGAAGACTGGAACACCTACGAGGTGATTGCCGTCGGCTACACGTTCATCCAGCGGATCAACGGCCAGATGATGAGCGTTCTGGTCGACGACGACGTCGATAACCGCCGCGAAGGAGGGCTGATCGCGATCCAGGCGCACGCCGGTCCTCCGATGCGGGTCGAGTTCAACAATATGCGGATCAAAGAGGTCAAATAAACTCACCGGGCGCAGAGTCGAAAAGACGTTTCGATTCCGCGCCGATTACCATGCGGAAAACGAAAATGAAACACACCATTCTCTGCGGCGCCTTCTTCGCGCTTCTTTGCCTCGCGCTGACCGCTTCGGCGCAGGAAGAGGGTTTCGTCTCTCTCTTTAACGGAAAAGACTTAACCGGCTGGACGGGCGACCCCGCGGTCTGGTCGGTCGAAGACGGTGCGCTGACCGGCCGAACATCCGACTCCGGCCCGGCAAAACTGAAATACAACACCTTCCTGGTTTACGACGGCGGCGTCGAAATTCCCGAAAACTTCATTCTTCGGTTCGACATCAAGCTTTCGCGCGCCGGAAATTCCGGAATGCAGTACCGCTCGTGGGTCATGGAGGGGGACGAGCCGTACCGCGTCAGCGGCTATCAGGCCGACTTCGACGGTGCGGGAACCTATTCGGGAATCTGTTTCGGCGAGGGATTTCGCGGAATCATCGCCGAACGGGGCACGATCTCCGAAGTCGACAACAACCACGAGCCCCACGTGCTGGCCCGGTTCGCCGAAGACGGCGATTTGAAAGCCGCGCTGAAGATTGAGGACTGGAACTCCTACGAGGTGATCGCGCACGACAACCTGATGATCAACAAGATCAACGGCAGGGTGATGAGCGTTCTGTTGGACAGCGACAAACAGATGCGCCGCACAAGCGGAATTCTGGCGATTCAGGCGCACGCCGGTCCGCCGATGGAAGTTCAGGTCAAGAATGTCCGAATCAAAGCCGAATAGCTCCTTTGAGGAGAACCGTTCGCTCTGGCGCGTGTTGGACGCCGCCGCCGACCGCGGACGGGAAGCCGTCCGCGTGATCGAAGACGCGGTCCGCTTCCTTACCGACGACGCGCCTTTGGACGCCCGGCTGAAAGCGTTCCGGCACGAATACGCCGCGCTCACCGCTCTCCTTTCGTGGGACGAGCGTCTGGCGGCGCGCGACGCGGCCGCCGACGTGGGGAGTACCCTGGAAGGGGCGGGAGAATACCGCCGCTCCTCTTTGGGAACGATTCTGGCCGCCAACTTCTGCCGGCTTCAGGAGGCGCTCCGAAGCCTCGAAGAGTTCTCGAAACTGGCGAAACCCGAAATGGCGCGCCGGGCAGAACGGCTCCGCTACGCGTCGTACACGCTTCAAAAGGACGTACACGCCGCCTTCACGGCGGCGGACCGCCTGACCCGCCTTTCCGCCGCGCGGCTGTACGTGCTGGTCACCTGCGGCGTTTCGGACGACGACGCCGAAAAAATCGCCCTGGCCGGAACGGAAATCTTCCAGCTTCGCGACAAGAGCGCGACCGACCGTGAACTCTGCACGGCGGGCCTTCGTCTGACCGCGCTCTTCGACCGGTTGGCCGCGTCGGGAAAACTTCCGGCGCGGCCGCTTCTGATCGTCAACGATCGGGCGGATCTGGCGGCGGCGGTCGGCGCCGACGGCGTACACCTCGGTCAGACGGAGCTTCCCCCCGACCGGGCGCGCCGCATCATCGGGCCGGGTCTGATTTTGGGTCTTTCGACCTCCCGCCTCGAAGAGGCGCGGGAGGCGCTCGCCGAAATCGACGGTCCGGCCCGGGTCGACTACCTGGGAGCCGGCTCGGTCTTTCCGACGACGACCAAACCCGACGCCCGCGGCGCGGGGCTCGGCTACCTGCGTTCCCTGGCCTCCCTGGCGATCCCCGTTCCCGTCTTCGCGATCGGAGGGATCAACGCCGAAAACCTGCCGCGGGTTCTGGAGACGGGGATCGGGCGCGTCTGTGTCGCGAGCGCCGTGACCGGCCGGGCCGATATGGGGAAAGCGGCAGAAGAACTTCACACCATCCTCGCACAGAAAGAAGGGTGAGATGAAACAATCTCTCTGGAACGTACCGAATGTTCTGACCTCTGTGAGAATCGTCTCGTCGATCCTCATCTTCACGGTCCTTCCGTTTCGCTGTTATCTCACCGCTTTCGTTCTCTTCGTGATCGGGGCGCTTTCCGATTTCGTCGACGGATGGTGGGCCCGGAAGTTTCATCAGGTCACCAAATTCGGGCGGATCCTCGATCCGTTCGCCGACAAACTCCTCGTCTGCGGCACTCTGATCTACCTTCTCGCGATTCCCGAACTGATCGGGGTTCCCCTTCCCGGCTGCGGGTGGAAACTCGGCCTGGCTCCCTGGATGGTCGTGGTGATCATCTCGCGCGAACTCCTCGTCACGATGCTCCGTTCGTTCGTCGAAAAGGGGGGCGGCGACTTTTCGGCGAAATGGCTCGGCAAAATCAAGATGGGGTTCCAGTGCGTCGGGATCGGTGCCTGCCTCGTCTATCTGATCTGTCTCAAGCGGGGAACGCCGCCGACGTGGGTCACTCTGACGATGATCGTCTGTCTCTGGGGAATGATCTGGACCGCCGTCCATTCGTGCGTCAACTACATCTTTGCCGCGGTGCGCGTGATCCGAAGCGCCGAGTCGGCCTGATCTCTCCCCTTTGAGAGGGTTTCCATGTCACACAGTCCGGGATTCCCCCCGTTCGAAAGCTCCGAAAGCGTTCCGGCGCCCGATTCGATCGACTCCCGGCGCCTGACCGATCCGCCCCCCTGGGGCGTGATCGAAATGGTTCTGATCCTCGCCCTCTTTTTTCTCCTTCCCGGCTGGATTCGTTCGGCGGCCGCCTTCATCCCCGACCAGTGGCGTCGGGAACACCTCGACATCCGCGAAAGCGACCTCCCCGATAATCTGAGGTTCGCGGAAAAGGAGAGCGCTTCCGCGCCCGCCGACCGCCCCCCTTTTTTCCGAAAGGCGTTCGAACGGATCGAGGCGTCCGACCTGTTCGGAAAGCTCCGAAAGACGGCGGCCCGTTTTAAGCTCTTCAACAGCGGAGAGAACACCGAGCCGGCCGGGAAAGAAAAATTCCGCGGCGAACACCCCCTCACGGTTCTGATCCTCGTCTCGCGGCAGGTGCCCCGCTACGGCTGGATTCTGGTTCTGGTCTTTGTCACGGGGGTCGTTACCGCCCCGCTGACCGAAGAGCTGATCTTCCGCGTCGTCTTTATGCGCGGAATCCTCCGGTACATCTCCTCGGCCTTCTTCGCCGTTCTGACCCAGGCGGTTCTCTTCGCTCTGATCCATATCCGAACGGCGGCCGGCGCGGCGGACGCCCGTCAGCTCAATCAGATCCTCTACGGAGTTCTCTCGATGGGGATCGCGCACGTTCTCCTTTCGCTCTTTATCCTCCTCTGGCTCCGCAGAGTCGACCGCGCCGCGTGGCGCGAACTCGGGTTCCGCAGACGCGGAAACCTCGCCGGCATCTTCAAGGGGCTTCTTCTTTTCGCGGTCACCTGGCCGGTGATGATCGCCGCCGCGCAGATCCTCCGGCTTCACTTTCCCGACATCGTCCCCGACCCCGCGCCGATCTTCATCCTCGCGATCGGACTGGGAATCCTTTTCTTTCGAACCGAACGGTTCGTCTCGAACCTGACGATGCACATAGCGCTGAACCTGACCAGCTTCTGCGGAATTCTTTTCCTGGCGCCGCCGACGGCCTGAAAAGGCAAAAGGGAGATTTCCCGCGTCGATTTCCTCGGCGGATCGCCTTGAACCGCCGGCGGAAAAAGTGTAGACTCCGCCGAACCGTCGACCTTGTCGAGACGGACGTCAGAATCGAACCCGGGGAGGCGAAGCGTTATGGAAAAGAATCCGCGGCATCGGCGTCTTTGTATGGAGTCCCTCGAAACGCGCGTCCTTTTGGCCGTGACCGCCGGCTCGTCGGAACACGCCCCGCCGGAGCCGTTCCCCGCGCCGACCGGAACGACCCGTTGGGAAGTGAACACGAACGACGACCCGAACACGTGGAACACCGCCGACGGCGTCGTCTCTCTGCGCGAGGCTCTGGCCCGCGCCTCGTCGGGGGATCTGATCACCTTCACTTCGGCGGTCGCCCGAAAGACGATCACCCTTCACGGCTCGCCGCTTGAAATCTATAACGCGGTCACCATCAGCGGCACGCAGGGAGAACGCGTGACGATCGACGGGGACGGAAAGAGCTGCGTCTTTTACATACGCGGGGGAAGCGTGTCCGCCCCGGTCAGTCTGATCCGCCTGGAGGTCGTCGGGGGAAAAGGAACCAATGGCGGGGGGATTTCGAATTACGGAGCGCTGACGGTCGCCGACTGTCTCGTTTCGGGCAATAGCGCAAGTTACGGCGGCGGGATCTACAACGGCGGCGGAACCCTGATCCTTTCGAACACCGCGGTGTTCGACAACAGCGCGGGCGATCAGGGGGGCGGGATATACAATTCCGGCACGTTGACCGTCGTGTCGTGCGACATCTTTCGGAACGGCGCCAACAGCGGCGGAGGGCTCTATCACTATTCCGAAACCGCGACCCTGACAAACAGTCTCCTCCGCGAAAACAACTCCAGGTACAACGGAGGGGGGGTCTACGCCGGAGCGGGAACGATGAGCCTGACCAACGTCACCGTCGCCGGAAACAACGCGGGAGAGTTTTACGCCGGCGGGGGAATCTACAGCAGCGCGAAAAACGTCCTTCTCCAAAACTCGCTGGTCATTCAGAACGTCGCCGGAACGGGAAGCGATGTCCGCCGAACTTCCGGTTCCCTCTCCGCCTGCAATACACTCTCGACGTTTACGGCGTGGACCGAGTCGGCGGACTGTCCCGAATACGACCCTTCCCTTCCCCTCTTTGAACAGGGGACGTCCGACCATTACGCGCTTGCCGAAGATGCGCAGGCGATCAATAGGGGGAATAACACGTTTATCGAGGGACATGAAACCGACCTGGCGGGGAACGCGCGCGTCGCCGGAGGAATCGTCGACCTGGGGGCGTATGAATACCCCCTTCCCGACCCCGAACCGACGCGGCTTGAAACGCCGACCCTCCTGACCGGGAGCGGACACAACTTCGTGTCGGCGGGCGCGAACCGGCACCGCTTGACCTGGACCGAAGTCGAAAACGCCTCCGGCTACGAAGTGATCTGTTCGGTCGGCGGTAAACTACGCCATCGATTGACCACCCGGGAAACAAGCGCGCTGATTACCGGTTTATCATACGGAGAAGAAGTCGTCTACAATATTCGCGCGTTGGGAGAAGGTCTCTTCACCGACTCGTCGTGGAGCGGCGACGCGTCGTTTTACGTCTGCCCGATCGACATCAACGGAGACGGCGACATCACCCAAACCGACCGCGCCTTTCTGGTATCGGTTTGGCTCAGCGAAGAGGAGGACGACAACTTCCTCCCCTTCTGCGACATCAATGCCGATGGAAACATCACCCTGGTTGACCGAGCCTTTCTGGCATCAAACTGGCTCGCCGAAACGGAAGACGTCGCCGTCTACCCTCCGCCGCTCGCCGCGGAACTCCCCCCGCGGCATTCGGACTTTAACAGCGCCGACTAGCGGACAGGCCGCCCGGGGCCGGGCGCGCCGCCCTCCGTTACACGTCTTCCCGACGATCACGCCGATTCTTTTTTCGCAGCCTCCGCCGCCGCGCCAGGTCACGCAGGTTCGGAGGAGGTGTTTTATGAGATTTCGCGGGCGGAGGCGTCGGTTCTTCATCGACCGAATCGTCCGGTTCAAAATCGTCGTCGGCGTGTTCCCCGTCGTCGGAACCGTCGGATTCGCCGTCCCCGTCGTCGTCATATTCCCCGTCACCGGTGACGTCTGATTCACCGTCGTACCCGTCGTCGCCATATCCTTCATCGTCGTCTTCGGTGTATTCCCCGTCGTCCTCTTCGTACTCCTCGTCATCGTACTCGTCACCTTCGCCGGCAAACTCCCCGTCGTCGCGGCCTTCGCCGTCATAATCATCTTCGGCGTATTCGTCGTCTTCATCGCACTCCTCGTCGGCGTCTTCCGAGCTTTCCCACTCCTCGTCTTCAGCCGTTTCGGAGTCGTCCTCTTCCCACCCGTATTCTTCGTCTTCGGAAGAGCGATCCTCGTCCCACTCCTCCTCGTCAGAGGGCGCCGGAGACTCGGGGCGGGAATAGGTGCGCCGGACGTAGGCCGGCGTCTGATCGTCTTCCCCATCGTCCTCGAAGAAAACGGTTTTCTGCTCCAGCGGCTCGGAGGGAGGCAGGGAGGCGCGGCGGGTCGGCGTCTGCGGTTCTTCATCCTCCTGCCGTTCGGCGCGCCACTCGTCGATCGACTTTAATATCTTCCGCGGCTTCGAGTCGTTCTCGGTCTTCGGACCGATCAGACCCTCGTCTTCCATCGAGTCGATGATTTTCGCCGCGCGGCCGTAGCCGATCGAAAATCGGCGCTGCAGAAACGACGTGCTCGCGCGGCGCTCGGTCAGGATCAATTCGACCGCCCTGTCGTAGAGCGGGTCGTCGCTCCGCCGGCGAACCGTCACAGTCTCGATCCCGTCGTCCGTCCTGATCGTCTCGAATTCGGGTTTGGCGACGGAAATCTCGCTTTTGACCGCGAAGACCTCGTCGTCGTCGACGAACGTTCCCTGCCCGCGGATCGTGTCGTTCGTGACCGAGTCGTGGAAAAGGAGGTCGCCGTTGCCCAGAAGTTTTTCGGCGCCGTTCACGTCCAAAATGACGCGGCTGTCGCTCTGTGTGGCAACCCCGAACGCGATCCGAGCCGGCAGGTTCGACTTAATCAGACCGGTCACCACGTCGACCGTCGGCTTTTGTGTGGCAAGAATCAGGTGAATCCCAACCGCGCGGCTTTTCGCCGCCAGACGGGCGATATAGTCCGACACGTCCTTTCCGGCAATCGCCATCATATCGGCGATTTCGTCCGCAATCACCACTATCGCCGGGAGCTGTTTCGGAAGCCGTTCCCACTCCTCCTCGCTCTGAGGCCGAAACCGCTGATAGAGTTTCTTGGGGGTGAGACGGTTGTACTCCTTGAGCTGGCGCACCGCGACGCGCGACAGGAGATTGTATCGCTCGTCCATCTTCTCGCAGAGCCAGTTCAGCACCGCCGTCGCCTGCTTCATATCGGTCAGAACCGGGTACATCAGATGGGGAATCTGTTTATACGGACTCAGTTCGACCATCTTCGGATCGATCATCACCAGACGAACCTGGGCCGGCGTCTTGGTCATCAGAATCGACAGAATAATCGAGTTCAGGCAGACCGATTTCCCCGTTCCGGTACGCCCGCCGATCAGAAGGTGGGGCAGCTTCGCCAGGTCGGCGACAATCGGATCGCCGGCGACGTCTTTCCCGATGAAAAGGGGAATCTGCATATCGGCGGCAATCTCGGCGGACTCCTCCATCACGTTGCGCAGACGGACAAACTGACGAACCTTATTCGGAACCTCGACCCCGACCGAGCTCTTCCCCGGAATCGGGAAGACGATCCTGACGCTCGGAACCTTCATCGCGATCGCCAGCTCGTTCGACAGACTGTTGATCTGCGCGAGTTTCTGTCCCTTCGATAGTTCCAGCTCGTAGAGGGTGACGACCGGTCCGCTCTGGTAGCCGACCACGCGCACGTCGCAGTTATAGTCGTCGAACGCCTTCTGGAGCCTACCGATCTCCCTTTCGATCCGGCGCTCGAACCCGCTTCGATCGATCGGATCGGCATAGGGGAGGATCTCGATCGGCGGAAGAAGGTACGGGGCGGGTTTTTCTTCCTCTTCGTCGTCCGGCTCCTCTTCGCCGGAAGAGTCCCGGTCGGGCTCGGCGTCGTTTTCGGTCTCGCGGCGCGGCGCCGGCCGCTCCGGCCGGGCCGCCGGGGCCGAAAGATCCGTCTCGGAAGGAATCGTTTCCTCCCGCGGGGGTTTTGCGAGGATCTCCGCCGCCGACCGGAGTCCGACCGCATTCAGAAGGAAACGGAGAAGGGGCGAATCGCTCGCGAGGATCAGCCCCGCGGCGAACAGAAAGACGAGAAAGATCCCGATCCCGACCGGCGCGATATGAAGTTTCTTATCGAGAACGAAACGGGTGACAACGCCCAGCTCCCCCCCCGGTCCCAGCTCGGTCTGCTTCGCGGCAAGGCGCTGCGAAAACGACGCGGTGTCGGACGACGCGGCGTCGGACGAAACCGGCGCATTCGGCAGACGGCCGGGCAAAAACGCCGAAAGGGCGCCGGAGACGGCCGCGAGCATCATAAAGGTTCCGACCGTCTTCAGGATCGAGCATCTCAATCGGGAAAGGCGCCAGAAGGAAACCAGGCGCAGAAAGACGGGAATCAGGAGAAACCAGACGCCGTAGCCGCAGAATCGATAAAGAAGATTGGCACAATACGCGCCGGGCGCGCCGCACAGATTGTGAACCGGCCGCTGAAGGGCGGCGTAGGATTCCCCCGGGGGATCCAGCGGCGAATAGGTGGCGATACAGGCGACCAGAAAACAGAACGCGAGCGAAACGACGATTCCAAAGAGAATCCGCCCGGACGTCCAGACTTTCGATTTTTCCTCTGCGTACAATTCAAACCCTGTGTGTTTCTAAAGACGACGGCCGATTCCGCTTCCGGAAACCACCCCCCCTGGACAGACCGCCGCCCGTTGGTTCTGTTTTGCCGCTCCGTCGGAAAAACCTCTCTCTCTGAATGAATAAAAAACGCGGCGCGCCCCGCGGGGGCGCCCGTTTCGGTTTCGGATCACTCCTCGTCGGCCGGTTTGGAATGGTCGATCTTTTCGTAGTATTCTTCGAACTCAAAGTTCGGACTGTTGTCCAGGTCGTGGCACGTGAAGCAGAGCTGCTTGACGTTCGGACCGACGAGCATCGCCTCGTGCATCCGGTTCTGCTCGGCCTCGTTGTTTCCGAGTTCCGCCTGAATGTGTTTCGAACCGGGGCCGTGGCACGACTCGCAGCCGACGTTGACCAGCTGGGGCGTCGATTTCATGTCGGCGTAGCCGCCGCTATACGGCACGTGCGCCGACGCGTTCCAACCGACCACGTGACAGCTGACACAGTCCGGGTCGCAGTCGCGCGGAGGATCGGCGGAATGTTTGGTCGGCGGGTTCGAACTGAGCGACTTCCACGCGGTACTGTGCCGCGAGTCGCGCCAGAGGTCGTACTCCTCGCTGTGACACGAACCGCACTTGGCCGAGCCGACGTAATCCCCCTTGGTCTGCCTGTCGGGAGACTCGACCGGCGAGATGTTCAGACCGCGGAACCCCTTCTCTTCGACGATGCCGCGCAGAACGTCCTGGTACTCTTTCATCAGGAGGTGGACGTCCCCCGACTGCTTGTAACGCGAATCGAGCGCCACGCGCTGGTAGCGGACCGAGTCGCCGTAAATCCCGAGCACAAGGGCATATTTCCCCTTCTCCCCGACTTCGAGAACGATCTGACCCTTCTCGGTTCGTTTCGGTTCCACGGGAGGAGTGGTGGGGGAATCGCCGGTGACGACGACGTCGAATTCGGGGAAGTTGTCGACGATCTGTCCGACGAACTGTTCCGAACCGTGTGCGATCAGAACCAGATGGTCGCATTCCTCTTTTTTCAGCGCGGTCAGAATCGCGTTGAGGCGCTCTTCCGGCTGTTTGGTCTTGATCTTCTCGTCGAGCGGCGGAAGCGCGGCCGGGTCGACGACCGACGTGACGCCGATTCGAATCCCGTTCTGTTCGACGACCTTGTACGGCAGGGTGTAAAGCTTCAAAAAGTCATAGACTCCGATGTTCGCCGAGACGAAGAGAGACTCTTCGGTCGGCCCCGGCGGAACGGTGTATTTCAGAAGGTAGTGTGCGGGGAATCGGAGCTCGTTCTGGCTGATCCCGATCGCCGAATACCCCATCAGATAGAAGGCGTTGACCGCCATATCGAACTTCAGTTCCTCCTGAAATCCGTATCCCGAGGCGATCAGCCCGGCGTCGATCGCCACGACCGGCCAGCCGTCGGCCCGCATTTTTTTCAGAAAATCGGCGCGGCGCGAAAGACCGCCCTTCATATGGTCCATCCCGGCGCAGCCGCAGGGCTCGACGTATCCGTCGAGAAGCCCCGTGACGACAAGAGCCAGGTCGGGAGTCTCCCAGTCGACGAAATACTCGCCGTTCTCTTCGATCGGGTCAAAAGGTTCATTTGAATCGTCCTGTCCCGAAACCGGCAGCGCCGCAGCCAAAACGCCCAGCAGAAAAAGAACCGCGCAAAGCGGAAAGATTCGCGGCCGAGGAAAAAACGATTCCTCGAAATTTCCGTCATTTCGAGAACGCGTCCGCCGATCAAATCCAAAACTTCTCATCGATCTCCTCAAAAAATTCCTTCCTACCTTTCGCGGCGCGCCGAACTCCGTACCGGCGGCGCCGGGGCGGCTTTTGCCGCTTGTCTATACTTTACAACATAATTGGGTCGAGTGAAATATCAAAACTTTCCTATTTTTCCATAATCGAAAGAGAAAGTCGGGAATCCCGCTCTTTCAAAATTTCCCCATTTTCGTTAGAATCACCCCAGGGGAGGGGCGGAAACGAAAAAAAGAGAAAGACAGATAAGATAGCGAGACAGAAGGAATCGATTTGGCCTCTACAGAGAACGAACCCGAAAAGACCGGCTCGACGGCAAAGCGGCGCGCCAGCGCCCAGAGCATGGCGCTGGCTCAGAAAGAGATCTCGGTCAGTGAGTTTTTCGCGAAGAACCGTCACCTGCTCGGATTCGACAACCCGCGAAAGGCGCTCCTGACCACGGTCAAGGAAGCGGTCGACAACTCCCTCGACGCGTGCGAAGAGGGGGGAATTCTCCCCGAAATCTGGGTTCAGATCGACGCGACCGGCCCTTCCCGCTATCGGGTCGCCGTTCAGGACAACGGCCCGGGGATCGTCAAGAAGCAGATCCCGAACATCTACGGCAAACTCCTCTACGGCTCGAAATTCCACCGCCTCCGGATGAGCCGCGGCCAGCAGGGAATCGGGATCAGCGCCGCCGGCATGTACGGTCTTCTGACGACCGGTAAGCCGATCAAAATCATCTCGAAGACCTCTCCCCGGGCTCCGGCTCACTACTACGTTCTGCGGATGGACACCAAACTGAACCGTCCCGACATCCTCAACGGCGACGGGGACGGCATCGAGATCCCGCCGAACGACATCGGGCGGAAGATGATCGTCGAGCAGGAAATCGACTGGGTCGAGGTTCCGCACGGTACGCGCGTCACCATCGAGTTGGAAGCGAAATACCAGCGGGGGCGCGGAAGCGTCGACGAGTACCTCGAAGAGACCGCGATTGCCAACCCGCACGTCACGCTCCACTACACCGACCCGGAAGGGAATCAGACGACGTACAGCGCCGGGGTCGCCGACCTTCCTCCCGAACCGGTCGAAATCAAGCCGCACCCCTACGGAATCGAATTGGGGCATCTGATCAACATGCTCCGCGAGACGAAGGAGCCGACTCTCCTGAAATTCCTGACCGAGTCGTTCTGCCGCGTCTCGCCGGCGGTGGCGCGCGCGCTCTGCCAGACGGCGAAGATCTCGACCCGCGCCAACCCGCGCGAGTTGCAGCGGGACGACGCCGAGGCGCTCTTTTACGCCATTCCCGAAACCAAAATCCCCGCCCCGTCGACCGACTGCATCATTCCAATCGGCGAACACCACATTCTGGCGGGTCTGCACAAGGTGGTGCCGGGGGAATTCTTCGCCGCGGCGACCCGTCCGCCGGCGGTCTATCGCGGGAATCCGTTCCAGGTCGAAGTCGGGCTGGCCTACGGCGGCGGCCCGGCGCTTCAGAAGGTCACGCGCGAGACGCTGACCGAAATGCTCCGCGAAAGCGACGCGCGGACGATCCGTCAGTTCCTGACCGCCGCGTTCGACGGAATCGGTCCGGACGGCGCCGACAAGATCATCAAGAACGCCCGGATCCGCCCCCGCGTCTCGCCGGGCAAGCTCCTGCCGAAAGAGTTCAATGCCCTTTTGGAATCGCTCCAGACGATGAACCTCAACGAGGGGCAGACGATGACCGTCTACCGCTTCGCCAACCGGGTTCCCCTCCAGTTTCAGCCGGGGGCGTGCCTCATCACGCAGTCGGTCTGCCAGATGAACTGGCGCCCGTACGGTCTGACGCAGACGCGCGGGCAGCTCCCGCGCGGGCCGCTGACAGTCATCGTTCACCTGGCGAGCGTCTGGGTTCCGTTTACGAGCGAGTCGAAAGAGGCGATCGCCGCCTATCCCGAAATCCAAAGAGAACTCCGACTCGCCCTCCAGGCGGTCGGGCGGAAGCTCGGCATGTTCCTGAAACGCCGCCAGCTGGTTAAGCGCGAGGGGGAACGCCGGAGCGTCTTTCTCCGTTATCTGGGGGAAGTCGCCGACGCTCTCTCGGAGATCAGCGGCCGGCCGCGCGAGGCAATCTACGAAGACCTGGTCGCCGTCGCCCGAAAGAAGACCGCGGTCGCCGACACGCAGTTCGGCGAAGACGGCCGCCCGATCGAGGAAGAGAATGCCGATTTCGGCGACAATGTCCTTATCGTTCCCCAGGGGGAAGAACCCTCGCCCCCTCCCGCCGAATCCGACGGGTTCGCAGACGAATCCGACGGCTGACCCGCTTCCCGGCCCCGCCGCCGACGAAACTCCCCTCCGGAGCGAATGTTCCGATCGTTCCGGTTTTAGGGATTCTTCCCGTGAAAAAATTTCGGCGGTTTATAAAAAAGGGGTGAAAGAAAACGAAAGTTTTGCTTTTTTCATCAAATGATGTTATTATGGAAGATAGCGTCTCGGGAAAGTGCGGTTCAAAAACCATTCCGCCCCCGGCGCTCCGCGGCTGAGAGTGACTCCCGTAATGTGGTTGGTTTGATATTTATCGGGTACCATGGCTAAAAACGAAATCGTTTGGGGAATAGACGTTGGGAACACCTCGCTGAAAGCGCTCCGCTGTCAGCTGGGGGACGAACCGGGCACGCTTCGCGTTTTGGCGTTCGACTATATCGAGCACAACAAGGTGATGTCGCAGCCGGGCGCCGACCCGAAAGAAATACTGGCCGAGTCGCTCCGTCTTTTCCTGTCGCGCAACGACGTCAAAGGGGAGCGGATCGCCGTGTCGGTCAGCGGTCAGAGCGCGCTCTGGCGTTTCCAGTCTCTTCCTCCGGTCGAACCGAAAAAAATCAAAGACCTCGTTCAGTACGAAGTGCGTCAGTGGCTGCCGTTCAACCTTGACGACGTCATCTGGACCTATCGTGAAGTCGGCGGCGTTCAGGAGGGGTCGATTCTCCTCGACGCGAACATTTTCATGTACGCGATGAAAAAAGAGCTCGCCAACAAAACGATCGCGAGCTACGCCGAAAACAACATCGAGATCGACGCCATCCAGGGCGCGCCGATCGCTCTGTATAACAGCTACGTCCACAACTTCTACGGGGCGAATCCGCCGGAGGCCGACGGGGCCGGCTCGAACCAGTACGACCTGATTCTGAACGTCGGAACCGACACTTCCGAGGTGGTCATCACCAACGGCACCTCGATCTGGCTCCGCAACATTCCGATCGGCGGGAACGCGTTCACCAAGGCGCTCACCAAGTCGCTCAAACTCACCTTCTCGAACGCCGAACATATCAAACGGAACGCCGCACAGAGTCCCGACGTCCGCGCGGTCATCGTCGCCATGCGCCCCGTCTTTACCGAAATGCAGTCCGAGATCGAACGGTCGATCAAGTATTACAACAATCTGAACCGAAACGCCGTGATCCGCCGCATCTACGCGATGGGCAGCGCGATGAAGCTCCCCGGACTTCGCAACTTCCTGGCGAAAACCCTGAATATGGAAGTGGTCCTGCCGACCTCGTTCGACCGTCTTCAGGGGCCCGAAGTTCTCAACAATCCCCAGTTCCGCGAAAATATCTCGTCGTTCGCCGTCGCCTACGGGCTTGCGCTTCAGCTTCTGCATCAGGGGACGCTCGATGTCAACCTGATCCCCCCCGAGGTGGTGCGCGACCGCCTGGTCAACAGCAAAAAGCCGTGGGCGCTCGCCGCGGCGGCGCTTCTCCTCCTGGCATTCGCCCTTCAGTATATCAGTTCGACCTCGGCGCTGGCCACGGTGCGCAACTCGGCGCTCACCTCGGCGGTCGAGGCCGCCAAACGGGTTCATTCCGAATCGGACCGCATCAACAAAAACGTCAAAGACGAAATCGACAAGTTCAAAAAGATGGACGTGATCGGCAAGACGCTCACCTCGAACGTCGAGGGGCGGGTGACGTGGATCGAGCTGATCAAGACCATCAACGCCTTTCTGAAAATCCCCGAAGGGTTTTTCCCCGACGACGTCCGTCTGGTCGAGACGCTTCCCCCCGAGTTCACATCGATGAACGCGCGCGAAAAGGCCGAGGCGATCTCAAATCTTGACCGCATCTACATCGACAACATCGAGGTCGTGCCGGTCGACGATCTTTCGACCTGGTTCGAGCAGGTCCGCAAGTGGTACACCATCGACGATATCGAAGCGAAATGGTTCGAAGCCGCCGACCAGGGGGATTCCTCCCTTCTGGAAGAGAACTACGCCTTCCCCGAAGCTCCCGAATTCGGGATCGCCGCCTACGCCAACGCCGCCGGGGGCGGCAAAGGAGGGAAAGGCGGTAAAGGGGCCCCCAAGGCGAAAGGCGCCGCGAAAAAACCCGCCAAGGCGCCGGCCGCGGGCGGCGGCGCCGCCGGTAAGGGGAAAGGCCCTGCCAAGGGGGGCGCCAAAGGAGGGGCCAAAGGGGGGCCTAAGGGGAAAGGCGGCTCCGCCGCGGCCAGCGACGAATTCGTCGAGAGCAAAGACCCGCGTCTGGAGCTGATCACCGGCCCTTCGGGGGCGGGGAACATCGTTCAGCTGACCGCGTATCACTATCACAACTCGTCGGATCGGAGCGATTCAAACCGCGGCCCGGAATACGTCCGCCGCCGGTTCCTCCCCTGGCTGAAACACGGTTATGTGCAGCTGCCGGTCAGTCTCGAGCAGCAGCGCCAAAGCGGCGGAGCGGAGAGCCAGACCGAAACCGTTTCGTTCCGCGACTTCGGGATCTTCTACCCGGTGATGGTCAATCCGGGACAGGTCGACGAGAACTACCGCGTCCTCGACCCGGAGGCGGCGATTCAGGAACTGAACAAAACCAAAGAGAACAACCTTTCCGGACGGACGGGTTCGACCGTCGGCAACAACCGCGGCGGCGCGGCGGCGGGCACCGGGGCGCTCCCCGGGATGCCGGGAGGAATGCCCGGAATGCCGATGATGGGAGGAATGCCCGGGATGCCGGGGGGAATGCCCATTATGCCGATGATGGGAGGGAATCTCCCCGGACTGGGCACCGTCGCTCAGAATATGAGTCAGAACAACAGCGAAAAGGTGCTCCAGCTGCGCCGATTCGATTTTACGGTTCAGTTCGTCTGGCAGGAGACCCCGCCGAGTATCCGCGAAGAACGGATCGCCGAGAAGGCGGCGAATCAAAAAGAGGGAGACGACAAGGGCGGAAAGACGTCCCCCGGACCTCCGGGCGGAGCGGCTCCCGCGCCCAATAACACACCTGCCGCGCCCTCGGCCGAGAACGCCCCCGCCGCCGAAGGGAGCGCGCCCGCCGCGGGCGGCGCCGAGCCCGAAAATGCCCCCGCCGGGGGAGAGGAGGGAGCGAACTGATGGCCAAGAACAAAGCGAACGCCTCTTCACTCTCCGCCGCCGATCTCCTGAAAATCATTCAGAAACACTATTTCTGGATGGTTCTTCCGGTTCTCGTCCTGGTCGCGTTCATCTTAAAGAACATGGCGATGGGGAAGATCAAAACCGACTACGATCAAAACGTCTCGACCGTCAACGCCGAAAAGAAAGCCGTCGACGAGATCGCCTCGAACTCGAAGCATCCGAACGAATCGACGATCAACGCGATCAAGGACGAGACCCAGACGCTCACCGACAATGTCGAAAGCACCTGGAAGCTGATGTACGACGAGCAGAAGAAGCGGAACAAGTGGCCCCGCCGTCTCTCGTCCGAATTCCTGAAAATCGTCGAAAACGCCAAATTCGAGTCTCCGATCGGGATCGGCAAGCCGTATATTCTGGAAGATTACGCCGGCATGATGAGCGCCAACCTTCCGCAGCTGCTGATCGACGTCAACCGGCGCCGATTCCAGGTCCGCTGCTACCAGTTCGTGCGCGAAGAGGGAGCTCCCCCCACGGGGCGTTTCGAACCGGTCTACATCGACCGTTCGGTCGAAGAGGCCGACGTCTACACCGAACCGCTCCTCTACCTCTTCGGCAAAGACGGGCGCGTCTACCAGTACCACGAGGCGAAGCAATACATTGAAGAGATCAAAGAGAGCGCTCTGCGCCAGCGTCTCTCCGAAATTCCCTCCGCCGAGCGGACCGAATACTGGGTCGAAACCGACCCGATGATCACCGATCCGGGGAACTACGTCGCCGGAACGGGGCGCGCCGGCAACACGGGTGCCGGAATGCCGGGGATGATGCCCGGCCTGATGCAGTCGGGAACGGCGAATTCCTCGTCGATCCCCGGCGAGGGCGTCGATCCGGCCCTGTCGAACTTTAACCAGAACGAATACACGTTCAATCCCCGCGACATCGCGAACAACGAAATCCTTCCCGGACTCCCCGCGCTCGAAGAGAGAAGCCGGCAGGTCGGAAATGTCGATTGGCAGAACCCCGAAATCTTCAGCCTCCTCAACTGGCGGGAAGCCGTCCCCCGGTCGATCGAGGTCTGGTACCTTCAGGAAGACCTCTGGGTCTACCAGGCGCTTCTGCGCGTGGTGATGCGCTCGAACGGGATTCTCCCCGACCCGGTTCTCGAAGGGACCGCCGACGCGCGGGCGGCCGCCCAGGCTGAAGAAAACGTCGAGGAGGCGGACGACAGGCAGCAGTCGGCGGCGAACAACATCGGCAAATCGGCTATCAAATGCATCGAGTCGCTGATGATCGGTCAGCAGGCCGCCTCGAGCTGGTCCGAAATCAAAAACCTCTCCCTGACCGGAATCAACCTCTCCGGCGAGGGGGGGCTGCCGGGTATGATGCCCGGAATGCTGCCAGGCATCATGCCGATGGGGATGCCCGGCGCGGCCGGCGCTTCCGGCGGTGCGCCGATGATGCCGATGATGATGCCGATGCCCTCCGGAGCGGGGGGCGGCGCTCCCGGAATGATGCCCGGAATGCCGGGGATGATACCCGGAATGCCTGGAGCCGGCGACGGCGAAATCTCCGAGGCCGACATACGTACGGCTCTGAAAGACAACCGCTACCTCGACGCTCAGGAAGAGCCCCTTGCGGCCGACGCTTCCCCTCCGTTCGCCGAGTTTAAACGGATGCCGATCATCATGAAACTGATCGTCGATCAGCGGCGGATCCCCGAAATCCTGGTGAACTGCGCCAACTGCTCGATGCCGATCGACGTGCGCCACGTCCGGATCGCCCCCGACAATCTCCTCTCGGGCGGCAATTCCGCGATGCAGGCGGGCGCGGCCGGTCTTCCCGCCGCCTCGGGCGCCGCTCCTCCGAACGCCGCGGCCGGCGGAGGAGTTTCGCTCGGACGTTCGGCGCTGGGCGAGGCGTCCGGCTACGGTTCGGACGCGATCCGCATTTCGATCTACGGCATCATCAACATCTTCAACGAACCTGATCCGGAAATCTTCGGAACCGGTATGGACGAACTCGAAAAACAGGCGCAGGGCGCCAATCAGGACGCTCCGCAGGCCGCGCCGCAAGGCGCTCAGCAGGGCGCGGCTCAGGGCGCGCCGCCGAATCCGGCGGCCAATCCGCCGGCAGCCGAAGCCCCGTCGCCCGAAGAGTCGCCCGCCGCCGCGCCG
>CACXFR010000006.1 GCA_902766935.1 uncultured Planctomycetota bacterium
ACAGGTTCCCGATACCGCCAACATCACCGGCGAGGCGATGAAGGAAGACGGGACAGTCAACCGGGCGGCGCTTCCGGCCATCTTTAATCCGGAAGATATCCACGCGCTCGAAGCCGCGCTCGAAGTCAAGGATCGGTTCGGCGGCACGGTCACCGTCATCACGATGGGGCCCCCGAAAGCGGCCGAAGTCCTCCGCGCCTGTCTCTATCGGGGCGCCGACCGCGCGATCCTTCTGACCGACCGCCGCGCGGCGGGGAGCGATACGCTCGCCACCAGTTACATTCTGTCCCAGGCCGTGGCGACCGTCGGCGACTACGATTTCGTCTTCTGCGGCCGGCAGGCGATCGACGGCGACACCGCGCAGGTCGGTCCCCAGTGCGCCGAAAAGCTCGGACTGCCGCAGGTCACCTACCTCGAAGAGATCGTCGACATCCGGGGGAAGAAGGCGAAACTCCGCCGAAACATCGGCAACGGCTGGGAAGTGGTCGAAACGCCGCTGCCGGTTTTGGTCACGGTGATCGAAAGCGCCAACACCCCGCGTCCTGCCTCGGCCAAACGGTATATGAAAAACAAGTTCAAGCGGGTTCCCCTCGAACTGACGCCCGATTCGCCCGAAGCCGCGCAGGCGAAGGAAAACGGCGATCTTCTCGAACAGTGGGGGCTCGACGAAATCAGCGCCGATATGCAGCGGTGCGGGTTCGCCGGTTCGCCGACCAAGGTTTTCCGGATCCAGTCGATCGTTCTGAAAAAAGAAGGTTTCGCGTCGGTCGAGCCGACCGAAGAAGGAGTTCGCGGTCTGGTCCGCGAACTGATCGAAGACCGGACGCTCGGCTAAACCCCTTTCGTCTTTTCCGAAACACAAGACACACGATACGGTTCAAGGAAATAAAATGATGAGCGAACAAAATCGAAAAGGCGAAGTTTGGGTTTTCGCCGAACAGGACAACGGGAAACTTCACGACGTGGTTCTCGAACTCTGCGGCCGTGCGCGCGATCTGGCCGACCGGCTCGGGGTCGACGTCGCCGCCGTCCTTCCGGGACACAAGACCGAACACCTCGCCGCGACCCTCTATCAGCACGGCGTCGACCGCGTCTATCTGGTCGACGACCCCCGGCTGGAACTCTTTACCAGTCTGCCGTACGCCGAAACGGTCGTTCGGCTGATTCGGAAGTACCGTCCGCAAATCGTCCTCTACGGCGCGACCCCCCTGGGGCGCGACATGGCACCGCGGGTCGCCTCGGCGACCCGCTCGGGTCTGACCGCCGACTGCACCGATCTGCAGATCAGCGACGTGACCGACGGAAAAACGAAGGAAGTCTGGAAAGATCTCCTTCTTCAGGTGCGTCCGGCGTTTGGCGGAAACATCATCGCGACGATCATCAATCCCTTCGGCTGGCCGCAGATGGCGACCGTCCGCGAAGGGGTGATGCCGATGAAGCCGGCCGATCCTTCCCGCAGCGGCGAGCTGATCCGCGAGGTCTGCGACCTGGCCGACTCGTTCTTCGGCGTTAAGGTTCTCGACCGGAAACTGGAAGAGAAAAAAGTGAACCTGAAAGCCGCGCGCATCATCGTTGCCGGCGGCGGCGGGGTCGGCAGCCGCGAAAACTTCGGCCTCCTCTTCGACCTGGCCGGCGCCCTGGGGGGCGCGGTCGGCGCGAGCCGCGCCGCGGTCGACGGCGGGTTCATCGACCACGACTACCAGATCGGCCAGACGGGAACGACCGTTCGGCCTGCGCTCTATATCGCCTGCGGCATCAGCGGCGCCATTCAGCACCGCGCGGGGATGCAGGAGTCGGCGAAAATCATCGCGATCAACAACGATCCCGACGCCCCGATCTTTTCGATCGCCCATTACGGAATCGTCGGCGACCTGAACCAGGTGATCCCGATGATGATCAAAGCTGTTAAAGAGAGAAACTAACCGGAAGGAAGGAGTCGACGGTGGCTAACTTTTTTGAAGACAATAACGATATACGCTTCCTCTTCGATTACTTCGACATGAAGGAAATCGCCCAGCTCCAGGAACGCGAGACGCCCAACGGCGGCGCCGACTACCTGCCCCGGGG
>CACXFR010000007.1 GCA_902766935.1 uncultured Planctomycetota bacterium
AGATTCACGAACCAATCACCGTTACCGTGACTCCTGAGAAAATGGAAATTTTGAGTCTTCCCGGACCCGACCGTTCGATCACGGATGAAAATCTGCAAAAGCGTATTTTAATCTCGAAAAGATACAGGAACCGCAGAATCGGTGATTTTCTCAAGGAACTGGAAATTGTTGAGGGGCGAAACACCGGTGTCCCGCTGATTCTCCGTGCGATGAAAAACAACGGTTCCGGCCTACCCGTTTTTGAGACGGACGAGGATCGCAGTTATTTTCTGACTGTTTTGCCGGTTCATCCTCTCTTCCAGGAGCAAAGAAAAAAAGAAACGGAAAGAGTGCCGTCGGAACAGGTTTCCGTGAAGGGGAACCGCAATTTATTGCAAATGCGGGTTTTTGAATTGTTAAGAGAGCGGAAAGTTATGTCGGTCAGCGAAATCGCGGCGGCTCTCGGTTACAAGAGACGGACGAATACCCTTCGCGAAATTATTCACGGAATGCTGGAGGCCGGCGTGGTGACTTATCTCTACCCGGATAAACCAAACAGCCGAAAGCAAAAAATCAGTCTCGTGAAGAGATGACACCGGTAAACTCTCCGGCGGCGGGAGCTGGTTTTTTTTCGGGAAACCTGGTATGATGGCGCTGTCGCCGCTCCGCGTTGGGAGGGGCGGCGAATCCGTTTTGCGAGGGGCGAAAATGAAAAATTTCTTTGTCTTCCGTCCGTTTTTTCTCTTGCTGGGCGTTCTTTCTTTCGCGCTCCTTCTTTCGGGGGCGGACGTTCGGGCGAAGGGGAACAAGGTGCCGTTTATCCGGCCCGACGGGACGCGTCAGGAGGCCGGGCCGGACCGCGGCACTGCGCCGCAGCGGCGGATGTGGGAACAGGCCGAATCCGAAAAGCCGAAATCGGCCGGGGAGGAGAACCCTGCCGCGCCGAAGCCCGCCGGGGAGAAGGGGGACGGGATCGAGATTGACCGGAACGCGCCCGCCGACGAACTTCGGTTTACCGTGACCCTTCCCAAGCGTTATTACGCCGAAGGGGAGTACCGCCCGAACCGTCCCGCGCAGACCGGCGGAAGGGCGGGGAAGACCGAACTGAAATTGAACCGCGCCGAACGGGGAAGCGACGAGATTGTTACGGTCAGCGTGAAATCGCCGGTTCCCGACTGGAAACGGCTCTGGACCCCGCTTCACAGCGCGGCGGCGTCGGGAGACACATACACGATCAAAAAGACGCTGACCGAGAAGACGGTCAGCGTCGACGCTTCGCGCGAATTCCTGACCCCCCTGCACGTGGCGGCGGCGCTGGGGGAGGAAGACGCCGCGCGGCTCCTCCTCCAAAACGGGGCGAACATCACCGTGAAAACGCCGGAGGGGAAATCCGCCGCCGATCTGGCGGCCCTCTCGCGGCACCCGCAGCTTGCGCGTCTTCTGACCGTCTTTACCGTGGCGCGGGAACTGACCGACGACGGGAAAACCGTTTCGGTGAGCCTTGATCGGGGGGAGCGGGTCGATCTGACGGCCGAACTGCGCCGGATCGCCGCGGGGTATCAGGACGAGCATCGGCACGACGCTTCGGTCTTCGGGAATTATGAGGGAAAACTCCCGCGTCAGGACCGTTATTACTACACAGAATTTGTGTATCGGACGAACTCCCGTTCGGTCGGTCCGCGCCGTGTGGTGATCGGGATGAAAGGGGACGTCTGGTACACACCGGATCACTACAACACTTTCGTGCGAGTAAATAAATAAAAAAGTATAATAAATATATAATAAACAAACAAAAAAGGTATTGTATTAATGGCGATCAAAAAAATCACCGATTTTCCCGAGTTTTCCTCGCGCAGTTGCCTGACCGTGATCATGGGGCTGGAACCCCTCCCGAAGAGGGATTTTCTGGCGCTCCTGGCGCGGAAGCTTCGGTTCCCCTCCTATTTCGGCGGAAACTGGGACGCGCTGGCCGATTGCCTCGGCGAACTCGCCGGACGCAAAATGAAAAGAATCCGGCTGATCTTTCCGGCCAGGCCGCTCAAATCGCCCAAAGAGATGAAAACGTTCGAGGCGGTGCTGGCCGCCGCGCAGGAAGAATTGGCGCGGTCCGGGGTGAGTCTGGAAGCCGAGATGATCGACCCGGCGG
>CACXFR010000008.1 GCA_902766935.1 uncultured Planctomycetota bacterium
AAAAGTCACGGCGCGGCAAACTGAATTATAGCATATAGCTGGGAGGGGGAGGGAAGAGGGAAAACGGATAAAAAACTCCATTTTCCGTAATTTTTCCGAAAAAGTTCGGTTCTTTGTCTCTTCGCGGCCCGTTTGCCTGACGTAAAAGAGGCGCCTCGGCCTTTCGGCCGAGGCGCCTCTTTCGAAACCCGTCTGACTTCGGTTCTATTTGAGCGGCGTGAAATCGGCGCCCATAATGAGCCACCCGTCGGTGAGAGTCAGTTCTCCGGGGCTGACGTGGCCGCGGAGTTTCGGCTTGGTCGCTTCGGTCGACGCGGCGGTATTTCCCGTCGTGTTGGTCGCCGGAGTGAAGAGGGGGACCGCTTTGAGCGGAATCGATTCGGGAAGCGCCGCCTGCAGACGGTTCTTGACCTGGCGGCGGATCACCTGGTAGCGCGCGGGAACGACCGCGCCGCGGCTGACCTCCGGGGGCCACGCCTCGCAGTCCTGCAGCGTGAAGATCCACCGGCCGTCTTTCTTTTCCAGCTTGTATTCCACGTCGATGTCGAGACCCGGAAACTTTTTCTCTTTCTGCTCGAACGCGTCGATCCGAACGTGGACGCCCAGAACGTCGTCGTCGAGCGTTATGTAGGCGGGAAGCTCTTCACAGAACGAGATGTAGAAACTGTCGCCGTTCAGACACGATTCCTCGTCGCTGACCTCGTCGGTCGCGCTGCGGAGTTTCTCGGCGGCCTCCTCGGCGAGACGGTCGATATCGACTTCCGGGATATTTTCGCGGATCCAGGCTTTCACTTCTTTTTCGGAAAGGCGGCGTTTCGAAAAGAATTCGTGCAGCGGGTTGTTGATCGCGCTTTGGTGGAAACGGGCGACCATGTCGTGGGGACCCAGCTGTACGTCGGGAACCCGCTCGGCGGTGACCTGGCGGGGGCCGCCGATCCGCGCGTTGAGTTCCAGCATTTTCGCGGTGGTCCGGGTCTTCACTTCCGGCATGTAATCGTATTTTCTCAGCAGATTCCAGACTTTTTCCAGACGTTCGTTCGGCTCGGTGACGGCCTTGAGGCGTTCGTCGAACTCCCGAAGCACTCTCGCCTCCATCAGCCTCTTCGCTTCGGCTTTGGACGCGGGAAACTCCTTGAGAACCGCGTCTTGGGCGAACTGCGCGACGAGCGGTCTGCGGCTGGTGTCGATGTTCTTGATTGTCGATTCCAGTCCCGAATCCTTATCGGTGTTGCCGAGCTTGATTTCTTTCCCGTCGAAGAGAATCTGTTTGTAGATCATGACTTTCCCGTAGCTTTCCGACAGGACGTTAATCCCTTTGTTCGAAATCGCGAGATTGTTCGTTCTGATTTCGGACGTAAAAACGAGAAGGATTATGGCGGTCTCTTCATTTGCCTGAAGCATGGGCTTGATCGTCGCTTCCATCGTGCCGGAACTGTAGACCGGCGTTCCGCGTATGATTTCCGTCGTCTTGGTCGGTTCGGAGACGTAAATGGGCTGATCGGAATAGAGAACCCGTTCGCCGAGCGAAGCCTGAACATTCGGCTGCGTGAAACGGCCTCGGAGAAGGTTGGTGATATCGCGCACGTTGCTCGAGTTCCGCTGGCATTCGTCCAGAAAATCGAGCGAGGCGGCGATCCGTCCCGGCGCTTCCGCCGAGGCGGGATCGTCAAGATAATCCTGGACGTCCCGGGGGAGAGCGTCGCACGTCATTTTGAAATCTTCCTGGAGATTTCCCTCTTTCGAGCGGTCGACCGCTTCGGCGTAGTCGCTCAGAATATTCCGCAGACGCATGAAATCGGGGAGCTCGAGACCCTCTTTGTCCTCTTCGAATTTTTCGAGCGTCGAGAGGACGATCGACATATCGGTTTTCTCTTCGGAGAGGGTCTTTCGCAGATCTTCGAGACGGAGAAATTCGATCTGTTCGGCGGCCTTTTCCTTTTCGGTCGAACGGTTCAGCAGATAGAGCAGGTTTTTCGTTTCCAGCCGCGCGTGCGTTTTGAGGTTGTCGACACTCTGCACCGCCAGTTCGGCGCTGAACGAGGTGGCGGCGCGGTTGCACGCTTCGGTCAGGTTCTTGATCAGTTCGGCGTCGGCTTCCTGCGCCGACGGCGTTTCGGTACCGGCCGGTTCGTCGGCGGGGAGGGCGGTAAGAAAAAGACTGAAGGAAAGGAGAACGACCGCCGGAAGCGGGACGGCGAAAGTCGAGCGAAGAAAACCCATAAAAGACGAACTCCGGGAAATATGTTCCTAAAAATAATAATCTGTTTCTGCCGAATTCCGGGCGTTTCTCCGTAATATAACGGATACGCCTTTCGGAATTTTCGTCAAAATAAATTTTGCGGTCGAACGGTCGCGGCGGAAAAAAGGAGCGCGGAACCGAAATCGGCCGCTTGCGATGAGGATTGAAACGATCGTGTTCTTTGGCCGAACGGGGAAAAGAAAAGCGGTCCGCGAAATCGGGGGGTCACGGTAATTTGTGCCGGATTTTCCGACGAATCGCGTCGAGGGAAATTTTCTTGCCGTACGTCTTCCAGCGGCGGTGGAGCCACCAGTACTGTTCGGGGGACCGGCGGATCCGCTCTTCGAGAAGCGTGGTGAACCACTGGGTGATCTCGAAGACGTTTTCGATCCCTTCGGGGGGGGCGAGCGGATCATAGAGACCGAGCGGTTCGATTCGGAACCGCATCGACGTGTCGGGGATCCGCGACACATCGCAGACCAGGATCGGCGCGTTGTATTGCAGCGAAAGGAGCGCCATCGCCTTATACGCCGAGGCGGGACGGCCGAAGAAGTCGACCCAGCACCCTTTCGGACCGGCCGACTGGTCGGCCAGAAAGGCGAGCCGGCCGTTCCCTTCGATCACGCGGAGGATGTCGTCGAATCCTTCGTTCTTGTCGATGATGTATTGCCCCGTTTCGGCGCGGAGTCTTCCGATGTAGCGGTCGAGAAAGGGGTTGTCGAGCCGCCGCGCGACCGAGAAGGTCGGGTATCCGAGCACCCCGAGAATGTATCCCCCCATTTCGAAATTGCCGAAATGCCCCGTGACCATAATGAGCGGACGGTGCTGAAAAAAGAGACGGACCATTTCCTGAGCCCGGCCCGCCTCGATCCGAAGGCACCAGTTCTCTTTGTGAATCATCCGCCGGGCGGCGAAGAACTCCGCCCCCATCAGAAAGAGGTGCGTCCACATCCTGCGGATCAGTTCTTTCTCTTCGCGCGGGGTCAGGCCGGGGAACGAGGCGCCGAGGTTTTCGCGCAGCGTTTTCCGCCGGACCGGAACGACGTCGGTGAAGATCCACGCCAGAGCCGCCGCGATGTCGTGGCACCGTTCGATCGAAAAGATGCCGACGACGGCGGCCGCCAGCCGGGCCGCCGTGTAGACCGCGAAATCGAGCGCGGTTTTCAAAAACGGTTTTTTCGGTTGCTTCTGGAACATCGGAAACGGCGCGGGGAAGGGGACGGGGAAACGACCCGTTCATTTTATTCCTTTTTGCCCCGGGCGGCAACACCGTTCTTTCCGCGTGTATAACAGAGCGGGAGGCTCCCCCGAAAGGAAAGCCTCCCGCGAGAAAAAGGGAACCGGCGGACCGTTACGGTTCGGCGCGCGCCTCTTCGGCCGCGGGAAGGCCGGCCGCGGGAAGGTCGGCGTCGGGAATGTCGACCGGGGGAAGATCGCCGTTCGTTTCGGCCATAATGGTCGAGACGTCTTCGAGCCGGTCCAGGCCGAAGAGCGCGTCCTGCGGGAGGAACTCCCCTTCGGCGGCGCGGTCGAGGAAATCGCGGTTGATCGCGCCCGGATCGACCCATTTCCCTTCGGCGTCGATTTCGAAAAGTCCCAGCTGAAGCAGGAGGCTCATCCGCAGAACCTGGTAGTCGAGCCAGGTCGACATAAAATCGTTCTGGCTCTGAAGGAGCGCGTAGAGCGCGTCGACCAGGTCGCGCGCCGACGAGGAGCTCATCGACGAGGCGGTCGCCTTGGCGGGATTGTTCAGGTCAAGCTGCGCCAGATGGACCTGCACCACTGCAACCCGCACCGATTCGCGCTTTAGTTCCAGTTCCATCTGGTTCAGGTAGATGTTTCGGATTGTGTCGCGAATCTGCAGATTGACCGAGTCGACGTAGGTGTAGTAGCTGCGGCGCGCGCGGTCGTAGGCGATCAGCGCCCGGCGGTAGGCGTTCCGTTCGGCGAGGCGGTCCAGGGGCGCGTCGAACTTGATCGAGGCGTTCATCTCCCCGTCGTTCGAGCTGAACTTGAGCGGATTCGAGTCGTGGCTGGTGATCGAGCCGCCGACCTGCAGATCGAGCGCGGCGCGCAGCGCGTTGGCGGTGACTTCGATGTTCCGCCACACGTCGACCAGTTCGCTGCGGGCATTCATCCAGTCGAGCCGGTGTTCACGAGCCACACAAAACGCCTGCTCTTCGTCGATGTCGACGACCGGCAGTTCGACCGTCTCGAGGCGGGCACGGGTCTGTACCAGCCGAATCGTGGTCAGCCGTTCGGTGAACTCGTCGAAACAGGTGCTCACCCATTTCCGGTACGGTTCCTCGATGTCGTATTTGGGGGCGTTGCCGCTGCGCCGCATTTCCCGTTCGATGATTTCTTTCAGAACCGGATCGTCTCCCAGCTCTTCGCGCATCTTTTCTTCGTTGGCCGTGTCGCTCTCGTCGAAGAAATCTTCGAGGTTCAGCTTTTTGATCAGCTCGATCGTCTCGGGATCGAAGGGGGAGCGGGAGGGATCCGCCATCGTCTCGGCGAGCATCGCGGCGAGTTTTTCCGGCGGAATCGCGCCGATCGTCAGGTTCATCAGACGGAGGACGTCTTCCATCCCCTCGCGCGCGGTTTCCAGGTCGCTTTTGATCAGCGCGATCTTTTCGTCGAACCGGTCGGCGTCGCAGAACGAACTGTCGAGTTCCGGGTGCTGATCTTTCAGTCTGCGGGAGAGGTTTCTCATCGACAGTTTTCGGTCGGGGGTGACGGCGTCGAGCTTTTCGAGGTCGTCTTCCGTCTCGGCCAGTCCTTTCGCGACGCTTTCGCGGATCGTGCCGAGCATTTCGGGAATCCCTTCCGGCATCGGGAGGGTCTCGTTCCGCAGGTCGTGAAGCTTTTCGTTCACCTTCTCGTAAACCGAGGTTAAGGTCGGCGACATCAGGGTGAACCGGTCGAGCAGACGGTCTTTGATCACCACGTCCTTAACGTCGGGGGGGAGCCCGATCTTGATCAGATAGCTTTCGATGCTGTTTTGATACCTGTTCTTCTGACGAACCAGCGAGCTCTGTCTGTCGAGGAGGGTTTTGCGAACCTGTTCGACCTGATAGCTGTTCGGCATACGGCCCGCCTTGAAATACTCCTCGTACTGATTGAGGTTGTCTTTCAGCGACTCGATATGCTGCTGTTCGTTTCGGATCTGAACCTGGTCCCGCAGGAGGGAATAGTAACCCGTTCCGATCGCCGCGCTCCCGGTAAACTTTCCGGGATAGCCCCCCACCGACGGCGAGGAGACCGGATTCGAACCGGTCAGGACGCTGACATAGAACCCCTGCTGGAAGAACGCCAGCTGGCGCACGTTCGCCAGGAGTCGCCGTTCGCTCAGGGTCAGGCTTTCGAGGGCGACCGCCCGCCCCGCACCGCGCAAGAGGGGCTGAGTGATACTGTAGCTCAGCCGGGTTGTCGGAACAAACGACTGATTTCCGGGACTGAACGTCCAGATGAGCGAGTTGGCGATCCCGACGACCAGATCGGCTCCGGTCGCGAAATGTCTTGTGAGGAAGGGGGATCCGACCCCGTAATGCCCGCCGCCGAAATCGTTTTCAAGGATCGAGGTCGAACTTTTTTTCAGACCGCCGTAATTGTTGAAGAAGAGCGAATCTCCCCCGTAGAACTTGACGTCGAAGACGTACCGTTCGGCGGTCACGTCGAGCGCCGAGAGGTAAAGGTTTTCCATCGCGGTTCGGTAGTCCGGCGAATGGAGGAGCGCCAGGTCGAACGCGGCATCCTCGTCGATCACCACCTCTCCCTTTTCGTTGACCGGAAGGGTCTGCCGCCACGCCTCGTTTTCGACCGAGTCGGTCCAGCCGTTATCCCACCATTTCCGCCACCCTTTCATCCCTTCGACCTCGTGCATCAGGCGCTGCGCGGCGGCATCGTCCTGCGGCATCGGCTGATGATCGGGATCGTGAAAATCGCTGTAGCGGGAACCGCAGTTCTGTTCGAGGGTGAAATTGTCGACCTTCCAGAGCGGGTCCTGCTGGTCGACGGCGCTGAGCAGATCATAGACCTCCCGGTCGGCGTTCACCCGGTACTGCTGGCGCGCGCAGCCGGTCAGCGCCGCCGCGCCGATCACCAGAATCAGGCAGATTAACCTCGTCGTTCTATTCATCCATCGTTTTCCAACGGGCTTGGTAAACTTTACGGTTTGTATCAGAGTTATCGGAAATACCGTTTAAACCGATTCATCAAAAAGAGACGATTTTATCGATTTGTCAAAATCTTCCGGCGCGAATTCCCGCAAGGGGAAGCCGAGTCCCGTTTTTTCAGAAGTGACGCCTCCCGAATTTCCGTAATAAAAAAGAATAGGGCTGTTGTTGACAGCCGGTTTAATGTGGGTATTTTATAGAAGATACGTTTTTTCCGTAAAGATTGCCGGTCAGGTCGGCATTTTTCGGTTTAAGCGTAAAAACCGTTGCGTAAGCGGGAAAATTCAGGTAAAAGAGCGCGGTTTTCCACGGGGGAATGCGCACTTTCCCCGATTTTAGACTAGAATAATAGGGGGGATACGCGGTTTGTCCGTCGAAAGTCCGCGCTTTCGCGCGGCGGTCGGCGTCCCGCGTCCGATTCACGCATACCACCGGCGCGCAGATCGCCCGCCGCGGCCCGCGGAGGTTCTTGAATGCATAGGCTTAATTGGGTCACGATCGTCCTCATCGTTCTGACGGGGATCTTCTACTTCGTCCTCCTTTCGAACCGGTTTTCGCTCGGAAGGGACCGGGAAGAGAAGATCGCCAAGCAGGAGAAGCAGATCGAGGACAAAACCAGGGAGATCGAAAAGATCCGGAAAGATATTTTCGGCGTTCCGCTGAAATCGGGGGAAGAGTGGGAGTGGAACCGGATGGGGCTGATCGCCAAGAGCGACAAGCTCGACTCGCTCGTTCCCGGAAAAGTCTGGACGATCTGCCAGCCCGGCACGTTCAGCGGAGCCGAAGAGGGGACCGAACTGGAACTGAGCTTCACCGTCTATCCGACCGAAGGGGGCGCGCGGACCAGCGATAGCGCCAAGGTCGGCGAAAAGGACCTCGTCTACATTTTCGATAAGGGGATCCCGTTCCCGAGCGAATCGGCGGATTCCGCCGCGGCGCCCGCCGACGACGCCGAACAGACCGCCGAATCGGGAAAATTCCTCGGCATCTTCACCATTACCGAAATTAAGGGGACGTCGGCCGCCCCCGCCTCCGAGTCCGAAGAGGAATCGGCCCCCGCGGCGGCCGGTCCCTACGTCTATTCGGTCAAGTCGATCGGCGTGGTCCCCGCCGAACAGCGGGAGCTGATCGCCGAGTCGATCAACGCCGACCACGCCTGGATCGTCTACGAGGGGCTCCTGCCGATCGATTCGCCGACCGACCTGGCGGTCTGGCTCAAAGAGTATCCCGACAGCGCGTTCAGCAAATCCCTTTCCGACGAAAAGCGCGCCTTCTTCGAAAAGACGACCTACGGAACCGCCGACGATCTGGAAGCGTTCGGCGCGGCGCTGGCCGAAGCGAAAGACGACCGTTCGCTTCAGGCGTTCGCCGAACCTCCGGAGGGGAAACGGTACCCCGACCGCTACGACACTAAAATTCTGCGCGAGTATTTCCTGCGCGATAAGCTCATCATCCTGACCGCCCGCGGCGCGAGCTCGAAAGAGGATCTCGACCAGGTGATCAGCGACCAGCTGACGATGCTCGGCTGCGCCGCCGTTCCCGGAACCGAGGCGTGGGACGCCGACCCCGATCAGATCGAAACGTTCAACGGGCTCGACGAAGACCGGCGCGCCGAATTTGAAGAAAAGTCGGCGTCCGTTCTCGAGGCGTATCGGAAGATCGGCGGCGAGGGACTGGAGCACATCGCCTCGCTCCTTCCGTCGGCGCAGAACGGGTTTCAGTCCGAAACGTTCGCCGACCAGAAGCGGGACGCGGTCGAAAAACGCGGCGCGATGTTTGCGCAGCGCGACATCGTCAAGCGGCGTCTCGACACTGCCGAGCGGACCGTCGAACAGGTCGAGGCGCGGATCGATCAGCTGGTGGGCGAAAACGCCGGGCTCGGCCGTTCGATCGCCGAGGCGCAGTTCGAGGCCGCCGACGCCGCGGTTCAGCGCGCGGGCAGCGTGGCCGCGCAGGCGATGCAGTAACGCGAGCGGTCTCCTTTTCGCGAATCGAACGCGCCGCGGAAGGTTCCGCGGCTTTTTTTGTTCCGCCAGCGGCTTTTGTCCGGAAAAAACTTGTTTTTTCCGTTCCCTCTGTTGTTTTCCTATAGTCTTTGTGTTATAGT
>CACXFR010000009.1 GCA_902766935.1 uncultured Planctomycetota bacterium
CGGGCCGCCCGCAAAGTTTATCCTGTTTTAACAGACTTCTTCTTTTTCCCATCTAAAGTTTTGATCCGGTTGTGCCGATTATAACGATTAGGAGGGAGTATGGGGGATAAGGAGTGTAAAATGGTTAAAGCAGATAAATATTTTCGACCGACCAATCTTATCGCGCTGGCGCTTCTTTTCATGACGCTGGTCGGCGTTTCGGGGTGCGCCAACGCACTTTTTACGGCGGCGTATCTGATCAAGGGGAACGAGGTCGATCCGGAGTTTAAGAAAGAGATCAAGGAGATCCCGAAACACTCGAAGATGGTGGTGATCTGCCGGTCGCCGTATCAGACTCTTTTCGGCATCGACGACCCGAGCAAGACGCTTTCGGTCGCCCTGACCAAGGCGCTGGCCGACAAGCTGGACGAGAAGAAGAAGCTCGAATGGATCCCGATCGACAAAGTCGACGCCATGTTCGACGAGTCGGAATTTGCCAACCAGAGTTTCGAAAAGATGGGGGCGAAGCTCGGCGCCGACTATGTTTTCGGGGTCGACATTGACTCGTTCAACATTCATCATTCTCCGCAGTATCTTCAGGGGAAAGCGCACGTCAACGTCCGGCTGGTCAAAGTCGATTCGGGCGAGATTATCTGCTCGAAATCGCTTCCGCAATACGTCTATCCGCCGAACACGCCGGTCGCGGCCAGCGACATGCTCGAGGAGCGGTTCCAGACCCTCTATACGGTGAAACTGGCCGACGAGATCGGATGCTGCTTCTACCCCTACGACCCGCATGAAAAAGTCGCGCTCGACAACGACGTGTCGCGAATGAGATAAAATGCCGCTGCCTCTGATCACCAGCCCGTCGAACCCGCGTGTGAAACACGCCGCCGCGCTGCGCGAAAGCCGGCGGCGCCGCAAGAGCGGGGAGTTTCTGATCGACGGGGTTCGGGAAATCGACCGCGCCCGAAAATCGGGAATCCGCCTTCTGGAAGTCTACGCCAGGGCCGAACGGGGCGCGCAGGGGTTTCCGACCGTGCCGGGACCCGGCAAAGACCTTCTCGACGAACTCGAACGCGCCCATTTTCCCGTCTGGCCGGTCGAGCAGAGCGTCTTTGCCAAGATGGCGTTCGGCGATCGGAACGAGGGGATCGTGGCGCTGGCCGAGGCGCCGCGGCGCGACTTCGAACTCTTCGAATCGCAGCTCCCCGACGCCCCTCTTTTGTGCGTCTTGGAACGGATCGAAAAACCGGGGAACATCGGCGCGGTCTTTCGTTCGGCCGACGGCGCCGGGGTGGACGGAATCATTCTGGCCGACTGCGGCGGCGACCTCTGGCACCCGAACGCGATCCGTTCGAGCCTCGGCACCCTTTTCAGCGTGCCGTGTGTGACCGCCGCCGCCGGGGAGACGATCGACTGGCTGCGTCGTCGGCGCGTCCGAATCGCCGCGGCGATCTGCGACGCCGCGCTCCCCTACTCGGAAATCGACTATTCCGGCGCGGTGGCGATCGTGCTGGGGAGCGAAGACGAGGGACTGACCCCGATCTGGCACGACAGATCGAAGACCGGAACCGACTCGGCGGCGATCGTCCTTCCGATGCGCGGGATCGCCGACAGTCTGAACATCTCGAACGCCGCGGCGATCCTTTTCTATCACGCGCTCCTTCGGCGGGAGTCGAACCGTCCTTGATTTCGGCGCGGGAATCTGTTAAATTTTTCTCATGGAATCAACATCGTCCCGATCGGCTTCCGACCGTCTGCGGGGGAGCCTTACGCTCATTCTGATCACGATTTCCGCCGGACTCATCTTCGGCCGGATCCTGGCCGTCGATTCGATTCCCGACCGAGCGGTGCAGGAGTACCGTCTGGCGCGGATTCCGCAGACCCTCCGCGACAAGGCGAAAGAGCTGAAAGAGAAGGGACTTTCCGACGACGCCGTTAAGGCGCGTCTGCAAGAGACCGCCCTCCGGCTTCGCGCCGACGCGCTGAAGGCGCGGCCGACTTTAAGCGCTAACGACCGGAGCCGCTGGCTGACGATCCGCGCCCTGGCCGAGCCGGAAAGCCGGGTTTACCGCTATCTGCCTCTCGACGCCGACGGGAACCGCAAACCGCGCTACACCGAGCGGGAGATTCTCCGCAACACGCCCGCCGGTTCCCCCGACTCGATCGACTCGGCGAACCGATCCGGAAAATACCTGAAAGAGTGGGTTCCCTACGCGGTCGACAAGGCGCTCGAGACGCCCGGCTGGGACACCATCGATATGGTCAAACACGGTCTATCCGACGAAGAATTCGATCCGGCGGACCCCTACAGCGGCTACCTCTATTCAAGTAAACCGACCCTCCTGCCGACTCTGATGGCGGGGGTCTATTGGGTTTGGCTCCGCGTCACGGGACTTTCGCTGCGCGACCATCCGTTCCTGGTCGCGCGCGTCCTGCTGGTGGTCTACAACCTGATCCCCCTGACGCTCGGCTGGTTCTTTATGGGGCGGCTGATCGAGCGGTTTGGCGGGGACGACGAAAAGACGTCCGACTGGACGAAGCTCTTCGCGGTCGGAGCGCTCTGTTTCGGCACGTTCCTTTCGACTTTTGCCGTGACGCTCAACAACCATCTGCCCGGCGCGGCGGCGATTATGATTGCCCTTTACGCCGCCGCGCGGATCCTGGCCGACGGCGATTCCCGCGGCCGGTATTTCTTTGCCGCCGGCCTTTTCGGCGCGCTGGCGGTCGCCTGCGAACTCCCCGCGGTTCTGATCGCGCTGCTGATCTGTCTGGCGCTTCTTTTCCGTTTTCCGAAAAAGACCGCGCTCGTTTCGATTCCCGCCGGTCTGGCGGTCGCCGCGGCGTTTTTCGGAACGAACATCCTCGCGCACGGCACGTTCCGCCCCGCCTACTCGCAGAAGCGGGATCATATCGCGCTGGCGAAAGCCGAGCACCCGGCCGAAACCGATCGATTCCTCGTCACAAGTTTCGATCCGAACGACTGGTATATCTACCGCTTTTTCCCCGGCACGGCGAAACGCGACCCGAAAAACGCGCGGATGAGTTACTGGTCCGACCGTCAGGGGGTCGACCGGGGGGAACCTTCCCGCGCGCGCTACGCGTTTCACGCCCTGTTGGGGCATCACGGGCTCTTTTCCCTTTCGCCGATCTGGCTTCTGAGCGTCGCCGGCGCGTGTATCTGGCTCTTCCGCGGCCCCGGAACGGGACGCCGTCTTTTCGCCGGCGGCGTGCTGCTGACGGCACTTTTCTTTTTCGTGTTTTACGTCAGCCGAAACCAGGGGGACCGCAGCTACGGCGGAATGACGTGCGGACTGCGCTGGTTTTTCCCGCTCATTCCGTTCTGGATTCTGACGATGATTCCGGCGCTCGACCGGCTCGGCCGGACCCGCGCGGGGCGCGCGGCGGCGCTGATCCTTCTGCTCCTTTCGGCGATTTCGGTCGCCTATCCCCTCTGGAATCCCTGGTCGCATCCCTGGATTCTGAACCTGACGTTCGGGAGGTGAGATGCCGCGCCGTCTGTTCCTCTGTGCGCTGATTCTCGGCTTGATCCTTTCGACCGCGGCGGGCGCCGCCGCGTCGGCGAAGAAGAAGGCGCGCCGCTTTGGCCCCTCCGGCGCGGTCGACTGGTCGGAAGAGATTCGTTTCGACTTCCAGGAGATGCCGCTGCGCGACGCGTTCGCCATGTTCGCCGAAGCCGAGGGGTTCGCCTTCTTTCTCGACCGCCGGGTCGATACCGAAATTCCCGTCACTCTTTCGGTCGAATCGGTCTCCCTTCTGGAAGGAATGACGGAATTGGCGCGGTCGGCCGGTCTGGACGCGGTTCGGGTGGAAGAGTCGATCCTTTACGTCGGTCCCGCGGGGAGCGCGGGGGAACTCCTTCTTCTGACCGCCGTCCATCGGGGAGACCTTTCGGTTCTTGAAACGCGCTATGCGCCGCCGAAAGACGGGGAAGTTCTCAATCCGGTCGATCTTCTCAAAGAGGCGGCCGGTCAGATCGGCGGGACGTGGACCGGACTCGACCGGATGCCGTTCGACTGCTGGCGCGCCGATTCCCTCTCCCGTCTTTCGTACCGAAGTCTATTTTCGCTCGTCCTGATCGGTTACGGGGTCGATTACAAGGTCGAAGGGACGAAAGAGAAACCGGTCTTCAGACCGGTGAAGATCGACCGCGCGGCGCCGGTGACGCGGCAGTGGCCTGCGGCCGACGCCGAGGGGATTGATTTCGGCGCTTACGAGAACCTGACCGCGACCCCCGTTCGGGACGAGGTGCGTGTGACCGCCCCGTTCGAGACGGCGGCGAAGGCGGAATATCTCGCCGCACAGAACCGGCAGAAGAGGGAACTCGCCGCGCGGCTCGCCGAGCGCCGCGCCGCGCCGCCGGCGGAAGGGAACCGGACCGTCTCGGGAGAAGTTCGGCAGGCGACGATTCAGACCCTTTCGGATCGGCTGAAAAAGGAACTCGGCGTCGAGCTGCGTCTCGACCCTTCGCTCGACGCCGACGGAATCTCGATGCAGACCCGGATAAGCTGCAAGTTCAAGAACGCCGACGCCCGGCGGGCGGTCAAGGCGATCGCCGAGGAACTCGGCTGCGATTTCGACCTGAACGGCAATATCGCCGTTCTCAGGAAAGAGTGAGCCGCGGACGAGACCGCATAAAATCAACAAAGGAGAAGACGCAATGATCGAGATCAGGGGAATCGAGGGAATCAGCAAATTTTTGGGGGAGGCGGGTTCATTCTTTCTTGCGACCGCCGACGGCGACCAGCCGAAGACCCGGCCGATGGGCTTTCAGATGCTGTATAACGGAAAGCTCTATTTCGGAGTCGGCAAACACAAGCGTGTCTACGCCCAGATGCTGAAAAACCCGAAGGTGGAAATCTGCGCCTTTAAAGGCTCCGACATTGTGAGATACTACGGCAGGGCGGTCGTCGACGACGATCCCGGACTCTTCGAAGCCGCGCGGAAAGCTTTCCCGTTTTTAGATCAGATATACAACGAAAAGACCGGCCTGAAAATCGCGCTCTTTTCCCTCGAAGACGCAAAGGCGGAGCGGATCGATATGATCGATTACAGCAAGAAAAAAGAGATCGAGCTTTAAGAGGCTCGCAGACAGAAGACGGGACGAAGAATAGCCGTTTCGTGTGAATCGCGAAACGGCTATTCGTTCTTATTCCCCCGTCGGCTCGATACCGTACTTGGCCAGCTTTCGGTCCAGTGTGCCGCGGTCGATTCCGAGCGACTTGGCGGCCTTCGTCTTGTTCCACTCGTAATGTTCGATCGTGCGGCGGATCAGGTCGCGTTCCGCCTCTTCGATCGTCTGGAGGAGGGGCGGCTGGGGGGCGTCCGCGCCGAAGGGGGGCTTCGGATGAGAATCGGTCGGGGGTTGAATCGTCGAAAACTGAAGATCCTCGGGCTTAACCGTCGGCGGAGTGCCCAAAAGAACCGCCCGTTCGATCACGTTCTTCAGTTCCCGGACGTTTCCGGGCCAGCGGTATTGGCGGAGCAACTCGGCCGCCTCGGCCGAAAAGCCGGTGAACCGCCGTTTCATATGAGCCGCGAAAAGACCCAGAAAATATTCCGCTAGGAGGGTGACGTCGTTCCCCCGTTCGCGCAGCGGGGGAACCGGGATTTCCAGAACTTGGAGCCGGAAGAAAAGGTCACGTCGGAATCGGCCCGCCTCGACCTCTTTTTCAAGGTCGCGGTTCGTCGCGGCGATCACGCGGACGTCGACTTCGATCGGCTTGTTCCCCCCGACCCGCTCGAACGGATGTCCTTCCAGGACGCGGAGCAGTTTCGCCTGGAGTTCCGGCTGCATTTCGGCGATCTCGTCGAGGAAGAGGGTCCCTTTGTCGGCCGCCTCGAATTTGCCGATCTTCCGTTCGAGCGCGCCGGTAAACGCGCCCTTTTCATGTCCGAACAGTTCGCTTTCCAAAAGGGATTCGGAAAGGGCGGCGCAGTTGAGACAGACCAGCGGCTTATCGCGCCGCGGGCCGCCGAAATGAATGGCGCGCGCGACGAGCTCTTTGCCGACCCCGCTCTCCCCCCGAATCAGTACCGTCGACTTGCTTTCGGCGACTCGGTCTACGATATTTGAAAGTTCCAGCATCTTGGGGGATTCCCCGATGATCTCCGAATACTGCCACAAAAGACGGCGGAGGATTCGGTTCTCGTCCCGCGCGCGGGAAAGGCGGCTGGTCAGCTCGTCCCGATCGGCCTGCCGTGCCGAGGCGACGACCGTGGCGGGGATCGATTTCGACCACTCGACGGAATCGGTTCCCGGTCGGATCGGGTCGTCGGCGGGCGGTTCGTTTTTGGTCAGACAGAAAATGAGCTGTGTGTGCGCCAGCTGGATCCGGTCGCCGTCTTTGAGAATTTTCGTGCCGGAGAAGACATCGCCGTTGATCGCCGAGCCGTTTCGGCTCTCGTGGTCGGTCAGTTCCCAGCCGTTCTCGCGCCGTTTGATCGCCGCGTGGTATCGACTGCATCCGAGATCATTTATGACGATGTCGCAGTCGGGCGACCGGCCGATCGTCGTGTCTTTGTCGGGATTGAGGAAGAAAGCGGAGAGAGGGACCCCGTCTTTAAAAAGAGTCAGTGTGGCGGATTCGAACATTCGCGGTCTCGATCGTGAGGGTGGAAATCTCTTGTCATTCTGATTATAGGACGCCGTCCGTCGAAAGTCAACTTTATGAGGCGGGGAATCGAAGAGATATTTTCGGCCGGAGCACGGGAGTTGAAAAACGGTTCGGATGGTGTATAAAAGTGGCGGGGAAAGACGACGCTTGGAAGGTTCCGCCGATGGCAGAAGATCATTTTGAAACGAGGGTTCGAAACGCGGCTCCCCGCGGAGGATGGGGGCGGCATCGGCTTCTTTTGGCGGTTTCGGGGGGCGCCGACAGCGCCGCGCTTCTTGCCGTTTTCGCGCGGATCGGGAATCGGGAAAATATGCTCGCCCTCCATGTGAATCATCGGCTCCGGGGAGACGAATCGGACGGAGACGCCGCCTTCTGCGTCCGGCTGGCCGAAAAGTACGGCGTTCCGATTCGGGTGGAGTCGATCGATCCGGCCGAAATGCGCGCCGCCGCGGCGCGGGAAGGTGGGCTCGAAGCGGGCGCCCGCGCTCTTCGGTATCGCCTTCTCCTTAAAAACGCCGAAGCGTTCGGCGCGCGCTACGTCCTGACCGCCCATCATGCCGACGACCAGATCGAAACGGTTCTTTACCGTCTCTTCCGCGGAAGCGGGATTGACGGCCTCGTCGGGATGACCCGGTTCCGCCCGCTGAGCGAGGCGGTCGTTCTCGCCCGGCCGTTCCTTTCGCTGACCCGCGCCGACCTGACCGACTACCTGACCCGGCTCGGCGAGTCGTGGCGGGTCGATTCGTCGAATCTTTCCCCCGACTTTCTGCGGAATCGGATTCGGCACGAACTGATCCCTCTTCTGCGCGGTCTCTTTCCCGGAAATGCGGAAAGTTCCGTTCTGAAACTCGCCGCCCATGCCGCGCGGCTGAAAGAGTTCCTCGAGTCGCGGCTCGACGAGGCGATGCCCCCCGGCGCCGAAGAGATCGCTTCCGACCGGGAGGGAGGGGCGCGCGTTCCGGCCGAACGGCTCGCGGCGCTCGATCCGATCCTTCTGACGATCTACCTCCGCCGCCTGTGGCGCGAACGGGGCTGGCCGATGGGGGAAATGGACGCCTCGCGCTGGGACGCCCTGGCGGAGATGATTCGGAAGGAGGAGCCGCGGCGGCGTTCTCTTCCGGGAGGACTGACCGCCGAGCGGCGCGGCGGGGATCTTCTGATCGTTCCGACTCCGGCGGAGGACGCGGGGAAGAATTAACGCCGGAATCGCCCCGCCCGCGGTGCTCCCTCCCCCTTGTCGAAAAGGCTTGTCGGGTTAGAATATGACTGTTTAAGCGGTTTTATAGCCGAACGGAACATGTTGTCGTTACACTCTCCGGCTCCCGCCGGGGGGGGTATCTGTTTTTTTAAAGAATGGTGAAGAAATGCCGAAACTGAAAACCCACAAAGGGGCCGCGAAACGTTTCCGCGTTACGAAGAACGGCAAAGTCAAGCATCGTCATTCCGGCACGAGCCATCTGGCTTGGCGCATGACGAGCAAGCGCGTTCGTTCTCTCCGCGGGACCGATCCCGCCGCGACCTGCGAAGAAAAAAGAATCATCCGCGCGCTGGCGATGGGTGGTCGCTGATTCTCCTTTCGGAGAATGAAAATCCGGAACGCGGTTTTCCGGGCGGCTCGGCCGCAAAAAAACCGCGGCGGTTTCCCCCTTTCCGCACGCCGCGAAGGGGTTCAAAGCGAGACCGCTTCCCGCGAAACGGAGCGGGCATGAGAACGCCGGTCTTAAGAGTTCGCGCTGTGCGGACCTGCCAAATTCATCCGACCGGGGCCTGCACCGTCAGTGCCGCGCCGTAAGATCGGCCGCGGCCGCAACCCAGAAAGACAAGTACCATGAGAGTAAGAAAAGGCGCCGCTCGTCGGCAAGCTAAAAGACGTCTGTTCAAACAGGCCAAAGGGTATCGCGGCGGACGCGCGAAGCTCCTGCGCACCATGAAAGAAACGCTGGTGCGCGCCCAGGCTTTCGCCACCCGTGACCGCCGCGTTCGTAAACGCGATATGCGCAGCCTCTGGATCATTCGTATCAACGCCGCCGTTCGGATGAACGGACTCCGCTACAGCCAGTTCATCAGCGGACTGAAAAAGGCGAATATCGAACTCGACCGCCGCTCGCTCGCCGAAATGGCCGTTTACGATCCCGCCGCGTTCGCCCAGGTGATCGAAACGGTGAAAAAGGCGCTGGCCTAGTCGTTCATATTGCCGCTTAAACAAAAAGAACCCCTCATCCCCCCGGCGGAGATGAGGGGTTCTTTTTGGCGTTTTTGACCCTCTTATCTTCAGGCGCTTTTAAAATTGATCTGGACGGCCGCGCCGGATTTGATTATTCTCGGCCGAATCGTTTCAGCCGGGCGTTGAATGTTTTCGGGCGCGCGGCGCGTATCGTGAGAGTCTGAGGTCAGATGATGTTTCCCAATGAAGCCCCGCCGCGCGGGATTCTCCGCGTTTCGGTCGGGATGTTCTGCGTGTTGATCCTCCTTTTCTGCGTTTCGCTCGGCGCTCAGGAACCCGCCGGCGCGTCGGCGGGCGGCGGGGCCGAGGCGCGGTACAGAGAGGCGTTCGAGAAGTTCTCGCGCAGCGATATCGCCGGCGCGCTCGACGATTTGAACCGGATGGCGGCCGACGATCCGATGATGATTCCGCCCCGCTTGATTCTGGCGCAGTGGTTCACTCAGGCGAAGAATCCCAGCGCGGTGCGCCTCTGCCTCGAAAAAGCGGTGGAAGAGAGCCCCGACGACCCGGAAGCGTATATCCTCCTCGCCGAAAATTCTCTGCGGCAGGGCCAGTGGGCCGCCGCCGACCTCCTCCTGGGACAGGCGGAGATTCTTCTCGAAGAGGAGGGAACCGTCCCGAATCCCCAGCGGCAGCATTCCCTGACTGTTTCGCTCCGAAAAAACGAGGTGGTTCTCTGCCAGGCGCGGGAAAACTGGTCGGCGATGCAGCAGTACCTGGCCGGTCTCTGGAAGCTGGGCGAAAAGACTCCCGAGACGTGTAAACTGATCGGGGTTTCGTATTTTCACCTGGGGGACGTCGCGAAGGCGCGGCAGTGGTTCGCGCAAGGGTATAAGATTTCTCCCGAAACGGAACTTTCGGCCGACGAGATGATGGCGCGCCTCTATCTGGCCGCCGGCGACCGCGCTCACGCGCAGGAAGCGCTCGACGCGGCGCTCAAAGACGATCCCGATTCGCAGACGGCGCTTAACCTTTCGCTGGTGATGGCGCTGGGCGGCGGCGACGCGGCGCGCGTGAAAGCGCTCGCCCAGCGCCTCCACGCCGCCGATCCGCAGGATCCGGCCGCGATCAGGACGTGCGGGGTCGCCGCGCTCTATCTGGCCGACTACGCGCGCGCCGAAGCGTTTTTCCGGGAAGGGCTCCGCCGTCAGCAGGAAAACGCCGAAATCGAAAACGGCCTGGCTCTGGCGCTCTGCGAACAGAACGATCCGGAAAAGCTCCGCGAGGCGGTTCGGATCGCCACCGTAAACCAACAGAGAGAAAACGACAACCGCGAATACCTGGCGACCCTCGGCTGGGTTCTCTATAAGGCGGGGGAGGTCGACCGCGCTCTCGAGATTCTGCAGCAGACGGCGGCCGACGGGAAAGTGAATTCCCAGACCGCGTATTACATGGGCGAAGTCCTTTACGCGAAAGGAAAAGCCGAGGACGCCAAGCGGATGCTCGCCGCCGCGCTTTCGGGAACCGCCCCGTTCGCCAAACGAGCGGCGGCCGAGGAGCTGCTGAAAAAGATAAAATAATCACCGCGCTGCGGTTCCGGACGTTTCGTTCGGGCCGGCGCGATCAATTTTCACGGAGTTTAACAATGACGCTGCGGTACGACTGCCGAAGAGAGCTCCCGAAACGCGGAAAGGTCTTCGCGGCGCTGGCGGCGCTGCTGACGGCGCTTGCCGCGGCCGGCTGCCATCCGTTCCCGCAGGCGTATTCCGGGCGCGGCGCAGCCGGACCGTTTTCCTCCGATCAACGCGGCGCGCTGGAACAGACCGCCGCGCGCGAAGACGAGGACGCCGCCCGAAGACGTCCGACGGCTCCGCTCGGACATATCAAGCCGGTCGGCTATACTCAGAAAAACTTCGGGGATATGGAAAGGACTCAAACCACGCTCCCGCCGACCAGCGGCGATGTTCAGTGGGGCGACGCGCCGATGCAGATCGGCGAGTCGCAGACGGGGCCGGCCGACGACGCCTCGCCGCAGGTGCAGGATCTGGCGGCGTATGGAGCCGACGCGGCGGGCGGGTCGGAAAGCGACGCCGCGTTCCTCGACGCGATCGCCCTGTCCGATCCTTCCGCCGGAGGCGGGAGCGTACCGAATTTGGCGAAGACCGCGCTGGCCGAGTCGATCGAACGGCCGAGGACGCGCCGCGGAGCCGATCTTCCGCTCCCTTCCCGAACGCCGACGGCCGAGCCTCTTGAACCGCTTCCCGCCGCCTCGGGAGACTGGCGGGGCGCCGCGCGGCAGGCGATTTCCCTTTTGCAGCGGGAGATCGACCGGCGCGTGCGGGACGGGGAGATCTGCGCCGCCGAAGAGGCGCGCCTGCGTCTTCTCCTCCTGACGACCGGAAATATCCCCGGCGCGGCCGAAAAGATCGCCGGGATGGATCCGAACCTCCAGCTCTTCTGGGAACGGGAATGCCGCGGTTTGGGCCGGTTTATTGAAACGCAGGAGATTTCCGAAGGAAGCGGCGGCGAAAAGAGCGCGTGGATGGAGACCCTTCCCGATTTTCAGGAAGGGGTGAAGGCACTCAAGACCGGGATGCCCCTGGCGATCCGAAAATCGGTCTTCGTGAAAGAGCCCTCGGTCTTCGGATACTACGAAGAGGTTCCCGCGTCGTTCGCCCCGGGCGCGACGGTCAACGCCTATTTTGAACTCGACAACGTCGTCTGCAAGCCGTCAGAAGGGGGGAACGGCTGCGATATCGAAGTGCTCTGCCGGCGCGAACTGGTCGACTCGCTCAATCGAAACGTCGTCGAGACGAAAGAAAAACTCTGCCGGGGACATTCGGCCAGTCCGCTCAACGATATCGTCCTGAACCTTTCGGTCACGCTGCCGGAACGGATTCCGGGGGGGACATACACGCTCCGGACGGTCTTCCTCGACCGGAACAGCCCGCTTTCCCAGCCCGTCGCCCACACGATGGAGATTCGGGTCGACTGACGAAATCTTTCGATCGAAACATTTTGCCGGCGTGTGTTTCTTTTTGAAACACACGCCGGTTTTGTGTATAAAAAAAGAGCCGGAAAACGAAGTTTCCGGCTCTTTGGGCGGCGCGCAGAAAGAAAGGTAGAAAGGCCTGCGCGCCGCGAACGCGTTTCGGAAGAATCAGCACCAGCCGCGGAGTTTGGCGGCGTCGGCGACCCGCTTGACGGCGACCAGGTAGGCGGCGTCGCGCAGATTGATCTTCTTTTCCTGAGACATTTCGTAAACGGCTTTGAACGCCTTGGTCATCTTCTGATCGAGACGCTGCTGAACCTCTTCGAGGCTCCAGTAGTAGTTCTGGGCGTTCTGGCACTGTTCAAAGTAGGAGACCGTCACGCCGCCGGCGTTGGCCAGGTAGTCGGGCAGAACGATGATTCCCTTGCTGTCGAGGATCTTGTCCCCTTCCGGCGTGGTCGGACCGTTGGCCAGTTCGAGCGAGATCTTGCACTGAACCGACGCGGCGGTCTTTTCGTTGATGGTGTTTTCCATCGCCGCGGGAATGAGAACCGTCACCGGCAGAGCGAGAAGCTCTTCGTTGGTGATCTCTTTGGCGCCCGGAAAACCTTTGAGCGAGCCGTTGGCGAGTTTATAATCGACGAGCGTCTGCGCATCGATCCCCTCGGGATTGTAAACGCCGCCCTTCGAGTCGGAGGCCGCGACCAGCTTCATGCCGAGAATGCTCTGGCCGAGGGTGGCGGCGAACTGACCGGCGTTGCCGAACCCCTGAACGGCGAACGGCTGATTTTTCAGATCGATATTGTAGGCCTTGGCCGCTTCGCGCAGGACGTAGATCCCGCCGCGGGCGGTGGCGTCGCCGCGCCCTTCCGAACCGCCGATCGCCAGCGGCTTGCCGGTGATGACGCCCGGATGCTTTTCCTGCATGATCGCTTCGAACTCGTCCATCATCCAGGCCATGATCTGGCCGTTGGTGTAGACGTCCGGAGCCGGAACGTCTTTGGTGATCCCGAGAATCGGGGCGATCGCGCGGATATAGGCGCGGGCGAGACGTTCTTTTTCACCGTCGGAGAGTTCTTTCGGGTTGCAGATGATCCCGCCTTTGCCGCCGCCGAGCGGAATATCAACCACGGCGGTCTTCCAGGTCATCCAGCAGGCGAGCGCGCGGACGGTGTCGATCGTTTCGGTCGGATACCAACGGATACCGCCCTTCGCCGGCCCGCGGGCGGTGTTGTACTGGACGCGGAATCCTTTGAAGATCTTGACCTTGCCGTCATCCATCCGGACCGGAAGAGTTACCCACATCTCGCGCTGAGGATTGCGCAGAAGTTCGCTGGTCGCCTCGTCGAGACCGAGCGCCTTGGTCGCCTTGTCAACGTGTTCCTGAGCCACTTCGAACGGATTGTACGTTTTCGCCATCGTCTCACTCTCCTTTTGACTTCTTATACCGTCGGGGGACGGTATTAACTTTAGAAATTACGATATTGCTTAAACTTATACGGACTAACTCTCTATTTCTTATAGTTATATTCCGTACCGTTATGCGATTATGGTTCAGCGACTCTTTTTCGCAAGTGGGGGGAAAGATAAAAATGGAGAGAATCTTTGATTTTTTCAAAAATTCTCTCCATTTTTTTCGACGGATTAAGAAAAAGAAAGTCGGTATAATTAAATTTTATAACGGACCTCTCCGTCGACGACGGTCATCACGGCGCGGCCCCTGAACCGCCTGCCGAGCCAAGGCGTGTTGCAGCTCTTGGAATGTATGGCGTCTTCGGTGAGGGTCCATTCCGTCTCGGGGTCGATGACCGTGACATCGGCGTCGGCGCCGACGGCCAGCGAACCCTTGTTGATCCCCAAAATCCGCGACGGGTTGACCGACATTTTTTCGATAAGCTGCGGCCAGGTCATCAGACCCGAAGAAATGAATTTTTCGATCATCAGAGGAAGCGCGGTTTCAAGACCGATGATTCCGAACGGGGCGACGTTGATCTCGCGGATTTTCTTTTCGCGCGCGTGGGGGGCGTGGTCGGTGGAGATCGCGTCGATGGTGCCGTCGAGAAGACCGTTCACGCACGCCTCGACATGCCGGGCGCTTCGGAGCGGCGGGTTCATCTTAAAGTTCGAGTCGAAGCTTCGGAGCGACTCGTCGGTCAGTGTCAGGTGGTGCGGCGTCACTTCGGCGGTTACCGAGACGCCGCGCTTTTTGGCGCGGCGGATCGCCGCGACCGCCCCTTCGGTCGAAACGTGCATAATGTGAAGCCGCGCGCCGGTGATTTCGGCCAGGTGAATGTCGCGCGATACCATAATGTCTTCGGCGGCGGCGGGCATCCCGCGCAGCCCCAACTCGAGCGAGACGAGTCCTTCGTGCATCACGCCCCCCTTGTCGAGCGGGAGCGATTCGGCGTGGCTGAGGATCGGTTTGTCGAACATCAGAGTGTATTCCATCGCGCGGCGCATCAGCTCGGCGTCGGCGACCGGCGCGCCGTCGTCGGTGCAGCCGGCGGCGCCGGCCGCAAAGAGAACCCCGAGCTCGGCCAGCTCGTTCCCCTCGCGGTTTTTGCTGATGCAGCAGAGCGGATAGACGCGGCAGTGCCGGGCGCGGAGCGACAGCTGCCGAACCAGTTCGACCGAAGCCTGCGTGTCGAGCGGAGGCTGGGTGTTCGGACAGCAGGCGATCGACGTGAACCCGCCGGCGACCGCGGCGAGCGTCCCGCTTTCGATCGATTCGTCTTCTTCCCCCCCGGGCTCGCGAAGGTGGACGTGCAGGTCGATCAGTCCCGGGACGGCGATTTTGCCGGAGAGGTCATGCCGCTGCGCGTCGGCGGGAACCTCCGACGGGTCGATCGCGGCGATCTTCCCCGCCCGGATCAGCAGGTTCGCTTGACGGTCCGTTCCCGCGGCCGGATCGATCACGCGGGCGTTTTCAAGAAAGAGTGTGCTCATTGTTGAGGAATGACTGTCTGATTTGTGTTACTTGGAGTTTTTCCGACCCGCCGAGAGGGTCAGCCAAAGAGCGGCCATCCGAACGGCGACGCCGTTGGTGACCTGATCGAGAATCGCCGACTGCGGACCGTCGGCCACTTCGGGGGTGATCTCCACGCCTCGGTTGATCGGGCCGGGGGCGATGATCAGAACGTCTTTTTTGCAGGCGGCCAGCCGCTGGGCGTTCATCGCGTACAGAAGCGCGTATTCCCGTATTGAGGGGAAGGGGCGCACCACCTGCCGCTCGAACTGGATCCGAAGGAGGTTGAAGACATCGACCCGCGGAAGGATGGCGTCGAGCGAGTAGGAGTATTCGACCCCCAGCTTCTGCCACCCCTGGGAGACGAGGGTCGAAGGACCGCAGACGATCACTTTGGCGCCCAGTTTTTTGAGACCGTAAATGTCGGAACGGGCGGTGCGGCTGTGGGCGATGTCGCCGACCAGCGCGACCGTCAGCCCCTCGATGCGGCCGAAACGGCGGCGGATCGTCAGGATGTCGAGAAGCGCCTGTGTCGGGTGTTCGTGCGTGCCGTCCCCGGCGTTTAAGACCGAACAGTGTTCGAGCCGCCTAGATAGGATGTGCGGCGTTCCCGGACAGCTGTGGCGAACCACCACGGCGTCGACCCCCATCGCAAGGATGTTCTGCGCGGTGTCGATGATCGTCTCCCCCTTTGAAAGACTGCTCGTCGCCGCGGCGAACTCGACCACGTCGGCGCCGAGCCTGCGTCCCGCAAGGCCGAAACTCGTCTTGGTGCGGGTGGAGTTTTCAAAGAAAAGGTTGACGATCGTCCGGCCCGCGAGAAGGGGAATTTTCCGCCCCGTGCCGAGTGGGTTTTCGAGGACCTCTCCGCGGAATCGCTCGGCGGTGTCGAGGAGGAGGGTGATTTCTTCTTTGGAAAGGGTTTCAAGACCCAAAAGATGGGAACGCGTCCATTCGGCCGGAGGCGCTCCCCATGTCTCTGCAGATGCTGACATTCTGTTAGCCGCTCTTCTTTTTTAAGAAACTATATTCGGATTGATCCGCCGGCGGGAGCGCCGGAGGCGGCCCCGCCCGACAGTGCCGGAATCTCTTACGCGCTGCGGCGCTCTTCCCGTTCGGGACGCGGGGAATTATCGGCGTCGGGATGGTTGGGCGTTTCCGATCCGTCCGAGGATTGCGTCTGGCGCGATCCGTAACCGCGGCTGCCGTACTTCTTGCCGTGCGAACCGTATCCGTAGCCGTAGTTGTTGCCGTATCCGTAGCCATAGCCGCCGCCGTATCCGTAACCGCCGCCGTATCCGTAACCGCCGCCGTATCCGTAACCGCCGCCGTATCCGTAGCCGCCGCCGTATCCATAGCCGCCGCCGTATCCGTACCCGTAACCGCCGTAGTTGCCGCCGTAGGCTTGATCGGAAACCGCGAACTCGTTGTAGAAACGGTGTTTCTCGAAGCAGTTGACCGTACAGCCGATGACTTTCGCCCCGACGTCCAAAAGGTTGTGAAGCCCCTGGATCACGTCGGGCCGGCCGTGCCGACGCACGCGCATATTATAAATGATCCCGTCAACTTTGGAAGCTATAATACAGGGATCGTTGACGTAAAGAACCGGCGACGAGTCGATGAGGATCACGTCGTAAAGCGCCCTCACTTTCTCGATGAATTCTCCCAGCACCGGACCGGACAGAAGTTCGGCGGGGTTTTTCCGTTTGATCCCGGCGCTGATGACGGTCAGATTGTTGACCTGCGTCGGCTGAATAATCTCTTCGTACGTTTTGGCGCCGGCCAGAAGATCGGAAAGTCCCGCTTTATTTTCGAGATTGAACCACTTGTGGATGTCCGGTTTGCGGATGTCGCCGTCGACCAGGAGAACCTTTTTGTCGGCGTCGGCGGTTTTGATGGCCATATTGCTGATGAACATCGTCTTTCCGTCGCCCGGGTGAGGGCTCGTCACCTGGAGAACCTGTATGTTCTTGTTCTTTTCGCTCGGGTTGAGAAAAAGTCTTGTTCGCAGACCGGTGAAGACTTCGCACGCCGTCGCGTTCGGCGTACTGTAGGTGATCAGTTTCTGAAGCGGAACGCCGCGGACCGAGGCCCCTTTCTTCGGTCTGGCGGTATTGATCGGTTTGGGGGAACCGGGGAACTGAGCCAGAATCGGTATGCCGAGAGCCGCCTCAATCTCGCCCGGTTCGCGGAACGTTTTGTCGTTGACGTCCAGCGCGAAGGCCAGACCGACGCCGATGACGATCCCGCAGAGTCCGCCGACCAGGAGATAAAGGTAGATGTTCGGCGAAAAGGGACGGCGGGGCGTCGAGGGAGGATCGAGAATTTCGACCTGATATCCGCCGTAGTTTCCGATCAGGGCGACTTCGTCCAGACGTTTGCCGAGTTGGATAAACGTGTCTTTCTGCGAGGCGATCGAGAATTTCATCGAGTCGATCGTCTGGCGGTACTCGGTGATGTCACGGACCCGCTCGTCTTGGTCGGCGATGAATTTCTGCATCGTCGCGCGCTGCTGCTCGATCTCTTTGATGCGTCCTTTCAGTACGTCGATGTAGGTGGCCAGGAGCTGCGGATAGGTGAAGATCCCGACTTTGTGGAGCGTGGCGATGTCGCCGTTTTCGCCGGTCTTGTCCCGCTTCGCCTGTTCGAGGAGCCGGCGTCGTTCGAGAAGGTCTCTCATCTGGGGATTGTCGTCTCCGATTCCCAGATTTTTCAGTCTGGAGATTTCCATCTCGACGTTGACCGCCTCCTGCATCTCAATACTGACGGCGGTGGTGATCTGCGCGTTGGCCTTCACGTCTTCCTGTCGTCCCCCCTGAGCCAGGAAGGAGATCGTATTGACCGTCTGGTCGTCTTCGCCGCCGCTGCCGAGAAGGCCGATGATCTGTTCGTCGGGGATCGTTTCAATATCGCGTCCGGCGATCGTACTCTCGACGATGTCGAGGCGGTTCTGGTATTTCAGAAGCTGATAGTCGATTTCGACGAGCTTCGTCTCCATATCCTGAAGACGCGTCAGAAGCGGGTTGTTCGTCTCGTCACCGATGAAGGTGTGCGGCGAAGTCTGGATGTAGCGCTTCATCTCTTCGGTGGCGGCCTCGAGCCCCTTTTCCATATCGATCCGTCCCCGCTCGATCGCCTGTGTGACGCTGTTCGCCTGTTCGGTGTGCCGGTTCGTCATGTAAAGTTTGTACTGATCGACGACTTCCTGCAGAATGATGCGCGCTTCGATTGCCGAGGACGCGATACAGGTGACCGAGATGACGTTCGCCTTTTTGGCGTCGCCGCCGGTATCTCCCCCCAAGTGCACCGTAAGGGCGCTGCGAAGGGCGCCGCGCCCGACGATGACGCCGTCGTCGAATTTGAACGATTCGATGTGTTTGCTCTTGGACGGGTCGTCTTTGATCGAGTTCCACGCGGCGGTCAGGACTTCGTCGCCGGTGAGGATCGCGACAAGCGAGGGGAGAAAGGCGTTTACGCGGTTGTCGTCGGTCAGTCCCTCGCGTCCCCCCGCGATGATGGCGCTCGAGTCGCGCGTGGTGATAAAGAGCGAGGCGTTCGAGGCGTATTTGTTCGGGGTGACGGAATACTTGTAACACGCCACGCCGATCCCGGCAAAGATGAAAAGGAGGATGGTCAGGAATTGACGGCGCACCATCATCAGGATGCCGAAAACGTCGACATCCTTTCGGACGACCTGGCGGCCGCGCGGCGCGATCGCCTTCATTCCCGTATTTTGGGGGGCGGTGTGGATTCTGTTGGTTTTGCTCATGGAACGACCCTCTTTTGCCGAGCGGCGCGTTTATAATGTGAGTTTGAGACGGCGGTTTTCTACTGTTTCGGATCCGTATCGAAAGCGGACAGAATA
>CACXFR010000010.1 GCA_902766935.1 uncultured Planctomycetota bacterium
CGCTTCCGCCGCGTCGAGCGTGTCGGAAAAATCCTCGTATTCGTAGATCAGAATCAGCGGGACGCGGTCGAGCGCCCAGGGCGTGTTGCGAAGGAATTTCGGGAATCTGAACGTTCCGGCGGTCTTGTACCAAACCGGCTTTCGGGTTCGAAGCAGGTTCCGGTCGAACGGCGTCAGGCCGGAAGCGCGGTTCTGCAGCACATAGTATCGAAAGGGCGTTTCGGTCAGAAACCGCCGCGTGTCCGGGTTTCCGGCCAGGGAAGTGATCGTCGCCGACTCGGGGGGAATCAGATTCTCTTTCTGCCAGAGCCGGAGCGTGGCGGGGGACGCCGCGCCGAACAGAACCGGACGCGCCGCCCCGTCCCCGGTTCCCCGTTTCAGAAAACCGGCGGTTTCCCGGTCGAGCCCGTCCCAGTAGTACGCGGCTTCCATGCCGGCGCGCGCGGCGCCGGGGAGGCCGCCGATCAGGAGGTTGTAATACGAAAGACCCTGGGGGAAATAAAGGACGAGCGAACTGGCCGAACCGAGGAGAATAAAAAGCGCGGCGGCGCGGGGGACGGTCTTCTTGCACGCCCAGAGCCGGGCGAGTCCCAGACCCCCCAGGACGGCGAGGAAGGGGAACGCCGGGGCGAAAAGACGGATCCCGTCGTGAACCGGCAGGCCGTGAAAGGCGCGGACCGCCGGCAGAAGAAGCCAGTTCCAGAAGAGGAGGCCGATTTCGCCCCGGCGGGCGTCGGTGAAAAACGAGCCGTCTTCCGGCTCCCGTCTGCGGCCGCGTCGGAACGGCTTGACCGCCGCCGCCGAGAGGAACGCCAGCGCCGAAAAAAGGATTCCGGCCGGAACGGTCACCGCGGTCCAGAAAAAGGCGTTCCACCGGGGAAGGGGGCGTGTGAGCGAATGGAGTTCGCCGAGAAAGAAAATCCCGATGTCATACGCTTCGCGGTGGGTGTTGAGATAGAAATATTTCGCCAGGCCCGAAAAGGGGGCGTGCCAGATCGGCGGGTTCAGAAGCCAGAATGTGAAACACGCCGCCGCGGCGCCCAGCGCCAGGCGGGGGAGAAGGGCGCGGCGCTCTTTTCGGCAGAGGGACCAGATCAGGAACGGGAAGAAGGCCAGCGCGCCGGTAAACTTCGCCGCGGCGGCCAGTCCCAAAAAGAACCCCCACAGGAGCCAGCGGGAAAGACCCGCCTTTCCGCGGGGGAAGAACGCCCACGAAAGGAGCCAGGCGGAGATCAGCGGCGAGTCGCCGAACGCGATCTGCGCGTGGGTGAAGACGCGGGGCAGAACGACGATCGAAAGAACCGCGAAGAGGGCGGCCGACGCCGAAAAACTCCGCCTGACGCGGAAGAAGACCGCGCCCAGCGCCAGGGACCAGAGGAAGATCGCGCCGAATCGATAGGCGGTCTTTTCGGAAAGGAGGCGGCCCGGCCCCGCGGCGCCGATGAACGCGCAGAACTCCTTGCCGGCGGCGGAAAGGACGACGTAGCCCGCCGGATGCCCTTCGCGGCGGGTCGTGTTCGGGAATGCGCGGCAAAGCTCCTCTTCGGACCAGGGGGATTCGGCGCGGCGCGGGGCGGGGATTCGGCCCGCCCAGGCGACGACCGAGTCGACCCGCGCGGCGGTGTCCCCCTCGTCCCAGGTGGGGGGGAGCGCTTCGGAGGCCGCCAGGAAGAGCGTCAGTGCCAGGACGCTTACGAAAAGCGCCCGCAGAAAATCGGCGCGGCGCGGCGCACGGCGAAGGGGGAAAGCGGAATCAGCGTCTGCTGTGTCGGAATGAGAAGGACGCTCCACGCCGCCGGGCCTTTCTGAATTGATCGCCATACGCCCTTTTAAAGACTTAAAGGAACGCGCCGTTATCTGCGGCGCATCATCGACATCCGCAGACCTTTCTCGGTGTCGGCTTTTTTCTTCGCCTCGCGCTTGTCGAATTCCTGTTTCCCCTTGCAGAGGCCGACCAGAAGTTTCGCGCGGCCGCGGCTGAAATAGAGTTTGAGCGGGACGAGGGTGAACCCCTTTTCGAACGCCTTTTCGGCGAACCGGCGCATCTCGCTTTTATGAAGAAGGAGCTTGCGGTCCCGTTTCGGCTTGTGGTTGAACCGGTTCGCCTCTAAGTATTCGGGAATGTCGCACCCGATGAACCAGAGCTCGCCGTTTTTCACCTTGGCGTAGGAGTCGGCGATCGAGACGCGGCCGTTTCGCAGACTCTTGACCTCGCTTCCGGTCAGGACGATCCCGCACTCGAGCGTGTCGAGAATGTGGTAGTCGTGCCGCGCCCGGCGGTTTTCGCTCACCACCTTTTCGGTCGATTCGGAAACGGGCTTGTTCTTACCGCTCTTTGCCACGGGGAACCTTTCGAAAGGGGGAAGTCTGTCGGGCGCGGTCGGCCGGAACGCCGATCACTCGACCGTAATCGTCTGCTCGCGGCTCGGGCCGACCGAGACCATCGAGATCGGTTTGCCGATGATTTCGGAGATCCGCGCCACGTATTTCCTGGCGTTTTCGGGAAGGTCGGCGAACTTGGCGACCTTGGTGATGTCTTCGGACCAGCCGGGATGCGGTTCGAGAATCGGCTTGACCCTCCGCAGGTCTTCGGCGTTGGCGGGGAAATGGGTCGTCGTCTTCCCGTCGATTTCGTAGGCGGTGCAGATGTTGATCTCGTCGAAGGTCGAAAGGACGTCGAGGAGCATCAGCGAGATTTCCGTCACCCCGGAAAGGCGCGCCGTATAGCGCGCGGCGACCGCGTCGAACCAGCCGCAGCGGCGCGGACGTTTGGTGACCGTGCCGTACTCGTTCCCCCGGTCGCGGATCTTCTGGCCGATCTCGTTGTCGAGCTCGGTCGGGAAGGGGCCGCCGCCGACGCGGGTGGTGTACGCCTTGACGATCCCGATCAGGCGGTCGATGTAGCGCGCCGGAACGCCCGAACCGGCCGAAATGCCGACCCCCGACGAGTTGCTCGAAGTGACGTAGGGGAAGGTGCCGTAGTCGATGTCCAGAAGCGCCCCCTGCGCCCCCTCGAAGAGGATTTTCTTGCCGGCGTCGACCGCGTCGAGCAGATAGCCCGTCACGTCGGCGACGAAGGGACGGAGCTTTTCGGCGTATCCGGCGTACTGCCGGTAGATTTCATCGGCGTCCATCACCTTCACCCCCGCCGCGGCTTCGGCGCTGGGCGCCAGGCCGGGAAGGGAACGGTTCTTGATCGCCGCGATTTTTTCAATCTTTTCTTTCAGGTCGCTTCGGAACAGATCTCCGAACCGAATGGCCGACGAGCGGCCGATCTTGTCGCGGTAGCAGGGGCCGATCCCGCGCATCGTCGTGCCGATCGCCTCTTTGCCGACGCCCATATCGTTCATCAGACGGTCTTCTTCCTTATGCCAGGGGAAGATCACATGGGCGCGGTCGCTGATCATAAGGTTCGAGTCGATCGCCACGCCGCGCGAGGTGAGCGATTCGATTTCACTGAGGATCGACGCCGGGTCGATCACCACGCCGTTGGCGACGACGCTCTGCACGTTGTGGCGGAAGATGCCGCTGGGGATCAGCGAGAGCTTGAATTTCTGCCCGTCGAAAACGACGGTGTGCCCCGCGTTGGCGCCCCCCTGATAGCGGACGACAATGTCGTGCTCTTTGGTGAGAAGATCGACGATC
>CACXFR010000011.1 GCA_902766935.1 uncultured Planctomycetota bacterium
GCCGTCCCCCTCGGCTCCATTCCCAAAGAGAAGGTCGAGGGGCTCAAAAAGGCGCTCCTGTCGCTCCGCACGCTCAATCTGCCGATGCCCTTCTGCTTTGAGCTGAACGGGTACCTCTTCGCCCCGGTCGTAACGGGGACCGCGGCGGAGGGGGACGGCGAAGGTCCGGAGGTCCAGAAGCAGATCCGCGAGCAGTTCAACCGCCTCCGTTCCGACCCCCGTCCCGATATTCAGGAAGCGCTCGACGAATTCCCCGACGCCGCCGTTTCGCTCGTCGTCACGGGGAACGAAAAGTCTTCGCAGCGGCTCGCCGAATCGATCGACGCAATTCAGAAAAATTCCGACCCGCGCGGCATCGGCGCCTCCGACGACGTTTCGGGAAAGATGCTCCGTCTCGGCAAATCGGCGCGCTACGGCGCGATGGTCTTCGACCAGAGCGACACCTCGATCAAGCTCCGAATTCGGTTCGACCCGGGGTTCGACCCCGCGCCGACAATCGAGCAGATCCGCGGCAAACTCCTGAGCGAAATTCCGGAAGACCAGCCGTACGCCGAGCTGAACCGCTCGCTCGTCGACGCGCTGATGCCGGTCTCGTCGCCCGAACGGCTCGACTGGAAAGTTGACGAGGCGTATATCCAGGAAAACCTGCCGGTCTTCAAGGACGCCGTTTCGTTCTTCCTGAAAAAAGGGGGGGCGGAGCCCCGGGAAAGCGTCCCCGCCGAGACGAAATCCGACACGAAATAACAGATTCATCCGCCCGCGCGCCGGGCCCAACCCATTCTGAGGAACACCCATGAAAATCGCGTTTTGCAATGAAGTTTTCGGTAACTGGCCCCTTGAAAAGCAGTTCGAGTCGGTCGCCTCGGCCGGCTACGACGGCGTGGAACTCGCTCCGTTCACTCTCGACGAGGCGTTCGCAAGCGGCGCCGAGGCGAACGCCGACGTCAAGCGGATCTCCCCCGCTCGCCGTGCGCTGATCCGCCGCCTGGCCGAACAAAACAACATCGAGGTCAGCGGTCTTCACTGGCTCCTGGCCAAGACGACCGGGCTCCACCTGACCAGCGCCGACGCCGACCAGCGGAACCGCACCGCCGAATACTTCAAAGACCTGATCCGTTTCGGCGCCGAAACGGGGGCGCAGTACCTCGTCCTCGGTTCCCCTGTTCAGCGGAACCTTGCCGAAGGGGTTTCCCTCGAAGAAGGGTACGACCGCGCCGCGTCGGTTCTCGAACAGCTCCTCCCCCTTCTGGAAGAGTCGCAGATGGTTCTGGGGCTCGAACCGCTGGCGCCGGTCGAGACGAACTTCCTCAACACCGCGCGCCAGGCGCTCGACCTGATCACCAAGATGGGGAATCCCGGCCCGATCACGATTCACCTCGACTGCAAAGCGATGGCCGACGGCGAAGACCGCCCGATCCCCGAAGTGATCGCCGACCCGGCGATCGTCCCGTTCGAAAAGACGTTCCACGCGCAGGACCCGAATATGAAAGGCCCCGGTTTCGGCAAACTCGACTTCGGTCCGATCCTCGCCGCGCTCAAGGCGACGGGCTTTTCGGGATGGATCGGCGTCGAGCCGTTCGACTATTCCGACGGCGCCGACGTCCTCTGCAAAAACAGCATCGACTACTTAAAGTCGGTCGGCTGAACAGTTACACAAGAAAGAGCGTTCCATGGGAAGGAAAAAACCGACATCGCGCCCCCCCCGAGCGGAAGACTCCGCCGAAAGACGTCCGCCGGTTTTTTCTTTCCTCTTTCTTTTCGCCGCGGCGCTTCTGTCGATCCCGACTCTCCTCCTTCCCCCCGAAGGGGCGGCGCGCGACGGCGACGCGTTCCCGCTCGTTTTCGGCTGGCTTTTCCTGGCGGGGGTCGGAGTCCTCTCGGCACTTCTTTCCGGGCGTAAAGTGCGCGCGGCCGACCTGGCGGTTCTCCTCCTCCTCCTTTGGAGCGGCCTGGCGTGGATTCGGCTGAAAGCCGCCCACGCCGGAAACCTTCTCCACGCCGCCAACGGGTTCTGGACCTTCGCCCTGATGCCGTTCGTCTATTTCGCGCTCCGCGCCGTTCCGGCCCGGCTCCGCCGCGCGGGTGAGACGTTCCTCTTCGCCGCGCTCGTCGGCGCGGTCCTTTTCGAGTCGACCGTCTCGCTTTACGACTATTTCGTCACCGCCCCGGCGGTCCGCGCGCAGTTCCGCGCCGACCCTGAAAAACTCCTGCGCGAAAGCGGGATGAGCCTCGAAAAGGGAACTCCCGAATACGACCTGTTCGCCAAACGGGTCTTGGACAGCGCCGAACCGATCGGAACCTACGGACTGACCAACACCCTTGCCGGGCTTCTCGCCCCCGCGCTGGTCCTTCTGGCGGGACTCTTCCCGGCGGAAGGCTTTTTCCGACGAAGCGGATCGTCCCGGCGGCGTCTCTTTTTCCGTCTGTCGGTCGGGGGGACGTTTCTCCTCGCGGGACTGACTCTTCTGCTGACCAAGAGCCGGGCGGGGTGTCTTGCGTTTCTCGCCGCGGCGGCGGCGCTTCCTATGATTCTCCTTGCCGGCCGGCGCGCGCGGGGGTCTCTCCCGGCGGCGGGACGCAAAGCCGCGCTCGTTTCCGGCGCGGTTCTTTTGGGCGGAGTCGTACTGGCGGGCGCGGCGCTCCGCGCGGGGCTCCTCGACCGGGAAGTTTTTTCCGAAGCGAAAAAATCGCTCGGTTATCGTCTCGACTACTGGACCTCCGCCTCGCGCATGATCGCCGACGCGCCCCTTTTCGGAGTCGGTCCGGGAAACTTTCAGAACGTCTACCCCCGCTACATCCTCCCCGACGCCGCCGAGACGATCGCCGACCCGCACAATTTCGCCTTTGAATACGCCGTTCTGTTCGGCCTGCCGGCGCTCGTCTTTTTCCTTCTCTTCCTGGCGGGAGTCCTCCGCGTCCTGTGCGCGGCCCCGCCGAACGACCGAGCGCCGGACGAAAAGATCCCCTTCCTGCCGACTCTGCTCCTCTTTTTCGGGGGGTATTCCCTCTACCTGGTGCTGAACTTTCTGACCTCGGCGCCAAGCCGTCTTTCCCTCCTTTTGGGAATGGCGCCCGTATTCCTCCTCTTTGCGTTCCCCGCCGCGCTGATCGGCCGATTCCTCGCGCGGCTCCCTTCCGCGGTCTTGGCGCTGGCCGCCGCGGCGGGTCTTCTGAACCTCTGCGCCGCGGGGGGGATCGGCTACCCGCCGACCGCCCTTGCGGTCTGGATCCCGGCGGCGCTCCTCCTGAACCGCGCACAGGGGCCGGACGCCGAAACCAAAGCGCCGCGCGCGTGCCGGCTTCTGACCGCCGCGGCCTGGATTCTCATTTTCGCGCTCTATCTGACGACCGAGTTCTATCCGGTTCTGACCGAAAAGACGCTTCTCCCCCGTCTCGACGAAATGCCGCCGGGCGAAGCGGCGCTGGCGCTCACCCGCGCGGCTGAGGGGTCGGGCCGCCATTCGATTCCGATCCGCTGGGCGCTCTGTACGATGGCGTTGTACGACGAGGGCTACCTTCCCTCGCCGGAAAGGGAAGCCGCGTGGCGCGCCGCCAAAGAGGCGCTCTATGCCGCCGCCCCCGGAAGCGCCTCGGTTCGCGGCGAGATGGCCGACGAGGAGTTCGCCCTCTACGAGGCGACGGGAAAGCGGCTTTTCCTCGACGAGGCGGCCGCCTCCTACGCCGCCGCGGTCGACCTCTTCCCAACCAACGCGCTCTATCACGCGGCGCGGGCGATGGCGCTTCACGCGGCGGGAGACGACGAAAAGGCGCAAAGCGAAAAAGCCGAAGCGCTCCGGCTCGACGCAATCACGCCTCACCAAGACCGCAAGCTCCCCGACGAGCTGAAATCCCTCTTGACGCCGATCGGTATAAACGAGTAATCTTCCCCGTCGACAGACGCGTTTCGTTCTCCCTCACATTCGACAGGCGAAGTCCTATGAAAAAGAGTTTCCTTTTCGGTATCCTTGCGCTGACGCTTTTGGGCGCGGGCGGATGCCAGTCCCTCAACGACGATCCGAACAATCGATGCTGCTGGTTTCCGAGTCTGATCTCGCCGGGATACCTGAACCCCGCGCACGAAAAGGGGTACCCCGACGGAACCGACCCGTACCCCAACGCCAACATCGGCACGCGCGACATGCAGATGCGCCCCCAGGGGTACGATCTCCCCCGGAGCTGGAACGCCGACGTCACGGGCGACACCGTCGCAAAATAGTCCCCTGTTCTTCTCTTTCGATCGGTCCGCAGCGGCTCTTCGCCGGGCGCGCAAAAAGAAACACAAATTAGAAGCGGCCGCGCGTTAAAACCGAAAAAAACCGGTCCTCCCGAAAACGGAAGGACCGGTTTTTTGTGTGTCCGAAGATCAGACGGAACTCATTCGGCCGGAGCGGCGTCGAGAGCGTCTTTGACTTCTTCCACCGCCTTATCGGCGGCGTTGGCGGCGGCGTCAGCGGCGTCGGTCGCGGCATCGGCAGCGGCCTGGGCGGCATCCTGAGCCTTTTCGGCGGCGGCTTCAACCTTTTCGGTCACGGCTTCGGCCGCGGCCTGAGCGTCGCTCTGAACGTCTTCGGCGGCTTTCTTGCAGCCGACCATCGCCAGAGTGCAGCAGAGAAGAAGGGAAGCGGAAATCACGAAAAACTTTCTCATTTTTGTTCTCCTTTCGGAAGGGATAAAGCGCGGCGCAAGCCGCAAAAAGGACGCGGTAAAACGTCCCTCAAACAAAGTACTACGCGGATTATAATGATTTACCCGTAACTTTCAATACGAAAATCGGGAAAAACGTAAAATACCGTCGAATCGCCTCCCCGCGTCCGAAAAATGCCGTTTCGTCCGCAAATATGGGAAGTTTAGCAAAAACAGTAAAGGAATCTACCGAACCGGCTGAACCGAGACCTCGTCGAGGCGAACCTGCCCGTGGGTACAGAGTGAAAAGGTCAGCGTCATATCCCCTTCGGTCGCGGCATAGCGGTAGAAGGCGAACCGCTTCCAGCCGTCGGTTTCGTAGTACCGCTGGGCCAGCGCCGGGCCGCCGTGCGACTCGTATATCATAAACCCGTCGGTCCCTTCCGCCAGTTTCCCCTCGATCCTGATCCACCCCTGGACGCAGATCAGTTCGCCGATATGCACGTTGGCCGGCGCGGTCACGGTCAGAGGGGGAAGCTCGGTCTGCACCGGCGCACCGTCCCCGTCGGCGGTAACGGCAAACGTCAGACCGAGCGCGCCGCGGTACGCCGAGGCGGAGTCGCGCCGCAGACTGGAGGCCACACCGTCGAAGGGAACGTCGTAGCGGTTCCAGCTTCCCGCCGTCCAATCCTCGGCCCTTTCCATATCGCCGCCGACCAGACGGTTCTCGCCGGTCAGCCGAACCTTTCCGGAGGCGATCCTCCCGTAGTTTTCGATATAGGCGGGAAGGGTCGAAAACGAAATCGAGACGGGAAGGACCGGCAGACACTGATCGAACCGGGTGCCGATCTGCCAAAGCCGCCGTTCGCTCATCCGGATTTCGCGCAGGGCGCGTTCGGCCTGCAGATAGGCCTCGCCGGCATCGCCGCGGCGCAGTTCGTTTTCGGCGACCGTCAGCGTCTGGCACGCCGCGTCGACTTCGGCGGTCTGATCGGGAATCGTCACCAGGGGCAGGCGCCGCACGTTCGGGATCAGCCCGTCGTCGTCCAGAGTGCCGAGCTTGCCGATCGTCTCCTGATAGGTGTCGAGCCGCATTTTGGCCAGGCGGATCGCCAGTTCCGCCATTCGGCTTCCGAACGCGGGAGACATTTCGGCGACCACCCGAGTGTACCAGTTCGACTGTGCCAGAAAGATGAGCGAGTTCATGCTCACCTCATCGAGCTGCATGTCGATCCCTCCCGCGCGGCGGTGCGAGGGAACTTTGCGAAGGTTCCCCGGCAGAAGGAGGTCGGCGGAATACCCTTCCCGCGCCGGCGCGACAAACGAACGGCTGTTCGCTGCCCCCGCGCCGAAGACAAGCTGCGTGTTCGGCTCGGTCGACAGGGGAAGCAGAAGACTCGTCGACCGGGTTCGCAGGAGCGCCGCCGACATTCCCTCTTTGTTCATATCGATGACGTCTTCGGGGGTTCCGCCGGCGACCCACGAGTCGATCATAAGGAGTTCCAGGTTGATCAGTTCCAACGCGCAGGCGCGGTACTGCGTCTCGTGATCCTCGGCGTTCAGGGGCGAATGGGAACCGAAGAGGAGTCCGTGGGCGCCGGCGGCGAGCGAAAGACGCACCTGCTGGCGCATCTGTTCGTACGAGATGAGTGAGGGCATCTCGTCGACCGCGCCAAAAAATCGGCATTGAGCCAGGAGCTGGTCGTCCGGCTGGGTCTGAATCTCGTTCCAGAAAGGGGCGCCGACGAACATCAGGTTCGGGTATCGGCGGAGCCAGAGCCCGTAGTCCTCCATATCGAGCGAGGTCAGAAGGGGCTGGCGTTTGACTAGGAGCAGGTCGATCGCGCGGTCGGTGTAAAGGCGCAGTCCGGTCACCGCGTTGGCGGCGACGGGACGGCGGAACGGATCGAGCCTGCGAAGCTCTTCGACCCGCTGGGCGACCGTCTGATACTGCGTGTCTTTCAGCCCGCTTCCCAGATCCCACATCAGGACCCTGTTATACTGATCCGAAACGGTCGTGCCGTTGAAATACGCCGCGTTTTCCCCGACGGGCGCCGAGCCGCCGACCGTTTCCTTCCCCGTCGGCGGGGGGGCGATGAGCCAGATTTCCTCTTCCCGCGCCTCGTTCAGAAGCTGCGAAGTCGGCGGCGATTTCAGCCAGACGGCGTTAAACCGCAGTCCTTTCAGAAAGGCGAGGGGTTCTCCCTGATACTCCACCGCGCGGATCGCTGTCGGCGTCTGGCCGTCGATCATCAGGATTCGATCGCTGAAATGCGCGTTCGGCGCGCCGGAACTCCGCGTCGAGGAACCGGGGAAATCGGCGGCGGCCAGACGCGTGCCGCTCCCCAGGATCAGGGGCGAGGCGCCCGGCCCTTCGGCGGAATACGCGGCGTTCGAAACGCCCGCGCCGCCGCTTTCGGCATAGTCGACTTCGGCGATCCCTTTCCCCGGCTCCGTATCGACCGAATCGGCGATGCTCCGTTCCTTCGACGGCGGGGCGTAGACCGAGACGAATGCGCGCGACTCGGCGATTTTCTTCCGCTCGCGCATTTCGGCCATCTCTTTCGGCTTTTCGGCGCCGATGGCGAACGGTTCGGTCGGCCACTTTCGGAGTTTGTCGCTCGCCGCCTGCATCACGATCGGCGAAGCGGTCACCAGGTAGCGGAACGCGAGCATATTGACCGGGTCGAAGACCGGGGCCTGTTCCGCCTCGTCGAGGATCGACATCGACTGCGTGGCGTGTCCGTCGATCCGGATATCGTCGATCCAGAGGCGGAGCCGGCCGCGCGGCTGTTCGGTAAAGAGAACCAGCTGGCGGATATAGGCGTTCTTCGGATCGAGCTTGATTTTATGTTCGGCGCGGATCGCCTTGACCGTCTCGTCGAGGAGGGTCGCCAGATCTTTTTCAAACGAGAGCTCTTCCCACCCCCCGGCGCGGCGGTACGTCGAACCCGGCAGGAGGAGCGTCACGGGCGTGTCGGTGTCGGGACGCTTCGTCTCGGGGAGGACCACCAGAACGCCGAGCGAAACGTCGGGCCGATCGGCGCGGACCCAGACGGTCGGCGCCGTCTCGTTAAAGAGGATCGGATAGTCGACGTAGTGGCCGAGAAACGCGAATCCCGGACTCGGAAAATCGAGGGCGATCTCTTCGGCACGCCCCCCACCGTGGGGGGAATCGCCGGTCCGTTCCTGAAAAGTGATTTTGACGTCCGGTTCCTGATAGAGGGGAACCCAGCTGACCCCCTCCTGCTCGAACGACTCGCGCCACCCTCCTTCGGCCTCTTCGGCTTCGGGATCATAGAACCCCGGGGTGTATCCCTCGAACCCGTCTCCCCAAATCGGGGCGGTCGAAAGGATCAGACACAGGGCGCCGAATAGGGACGCGAACCCCCGCCCGCGCCGATGAGCGCGTAAACGAAGACGGCGAAAGACGCGGGGATAAAGCTTCACGGCTGTTCGAGAGACCTTCCTTGAGAACCGCGGCTCCGCTTCGAAAGAGAAGA
>CACXFR010000012.1 GCA_902766935.1 uncultured Planctomycetota bacterium
GCGGGGTGTCCGGCGCAGCTTCAGCGGCGGGTCGAGTTTTTCGCGTCGAAAGAGGCGATGGACATCGACGGGCTCGGCGGGAAAGCGGTCGCGCTTCTGATCGAGTCGGGTCTGGTCAAGTCGATCGTCGATCTCTACCGCCTTCGCGCCTCCGACGTCAGCGGCCTTTCGCGGATGGGGAAGAAGTCGGCCGAGAACCTGATCGCGGCGATCGAAAAGAGCAAGAAAGCCGGGCCGGCGCGTCTCTTAAACGCGCTGGCGCTGCGCAACGTCGGCGAGCAGACCGCGCGCGTGCTGATCGCGAAATACAAGTCGATCGAAAACCTGGCGAAGGTTTCGCGCGAAGAACTCGCTACGATACCCGATATCGGCGGGGTGATCGCCGAGAACATCGTCGACTTTTTCGCCGATCCCGAAAACGCCGCGCTCCTGGACGAGCTGCGAGCGCTCGGGGTCGAAACACAGGTTCATGACGACGGGCGGCCCGCCGCCGGGGAAGGGGAACTCCCCCTGGCGGGAAAAACGCTCGTCGTCACGGGAACGCTGAATCGCTTCTCACGTTCCGAGGTCGAAGAACTGATTCGTCAAAAGGGGGGGAAAGCCTCGAAATCGGTTTCCGGAAAGACCGACTGGGTCGTTGCGGGCGCCGAGGCGGGGAGTAAACTGACCGCGGCGCGGCAGCTCGGCGTGCCGGTCCTTTCCGAAGAGGAGTTTCTCGAACTGGTCGGCGAACCGCCCCGGGCGGAGTCGGACGAGCCGGATCCGGGAAGACTGTTCTGACATCTTACGACGGGAGAAAAACGATGAAACGGAACGTGTTTAAGGGTTTGGAAATCTCGCAGCTCGGGTTCGGAATGATGCGTCTTCCGATCCTCGACGGCGACTACTCGAAGGTCGACCTGGATCTGACCGCCAGAATGTTCGAGACGGCGATCGCCGCCGGGGTCAACTATTTCGACACCGCCTGGGCGTATCACAACGGCAAATCGGAATCCGCCGCCGGCGAGATCCTTTCGAAGTACCCGCGCGCGAGTTACTTCCTGGCGAACAAGTTCCCCGGCTACGACGCCTCGAGTTACGCCAAGGTTGAGGAGATCTTCGAAGAGCAGCTCAAAAAGTGCAAGACCGACTATTTCGACTTCTACCTGATGCACAACGTCGACAACGCCGACATTGACAATTACCTGAACGACGCGAAATACGGCCACTTCTCGTATTTCAAAGAGCAGCGCGGCAAAGGGCGGATCCGGCATCTCGGCTTTTCGACCCACGGCTCGCTCGAGACGATGCGGCGGTTCCTCGACCGCTACGCCGAAGATTTGGAATTCTGCCAGATCCAGCTGAACTGGTTCGACTGGTCCTTTCAGCAGGCGGGCGAAAAGGTCAAAATGCTGAAAGAGTACGGTCTTCCGGTCTGGGTGATGGAACCGTTGCGCGGCGGCCGTCTGGCGAACCTTTCCGACGAGGACGCGGCGTTTCTGGCCGAGAAGCGCCCGGGAAGCGTTCCCGCCGACTGGGCGTTCAACTACCTGCGCACGATTCCCGAAGTGACCGTGATCCTTTCGGGAATGTCGACGCCGGAAGTCCTGGCGAGCAACCTGAACTGCTTCAGTAATACAGAGCCGCTCGACGCCGGCGAGCTGGAGACGCTCAAAGTGGTCGCCGACCGGCTGACCGGGAGCAAGACGATTCCGTGCACCGGATGCCGCTACTGCGTCTCGCACTGTCCGATGGGGATCGAGATCCCGAAGATGCTCACCCTCTGCAGCGAGCTGAAAATGAAGGGGAACGACTACTACATCCGCAACGAGCTGGATCTGATCCCCCCCGACAAGCGTTCCGACAACTGCATCGCCTGCCGAAGCTGCGAAGAGGTCTGTCCCCAGCATATCAAGATTTCGGAAGAGTTCGCCGCGTTCAAACCGAACATCTGAAAATGTTTTGCTGAAAAGAACCGCAAAAACGCCGCCCCGCGCGGCGTTTTTTTTACGGCGGGGCGGACTATTTCGGGCGAATGATGTAGCCGCGGGCGTTCATAATCGCCAGGAGGTTCCCGTCGCCGTCCCGGACGTCGACCCGGCAGACCGAAAAGGATCGGCTCCGGCTGACTTCTTTCGCTTCGGCGCAGATCCGGCCGCCGCTGACCGAGCGGACGAACGAGATCGAAGTTTCGACCCCGACGACCTTTTCGCCGCAGTAGTTCGAGGCGGCGGCGAAGGCGTAATCGGCGATCGAATAGAGAACGCCCCCCTGCACGATTCCGACGCCGTTTAAATGGTTCTCCCGAATGTCGAGCCCGGCGCGGGCGAATCCTTGACCGGCCTCTTCGAGCTTAATTCCGACCAGGTCGCAGATGAACTTATCGTTCATTACCACCGCGAGCTGTTTTGACTTATCGTATTCCGGCATGGCGCGCTCCTTGGGGGAAGGGGGGAATCGTCGTCGGGAGAGGGACCCGGCGGCGTTACGGGTTCAGTATACCAGAGGCGCGAAAACTCAAAATCCCCCGAACGGTTCGGCGATTTTTCGAAAGGTTCTTTCCCGCCGGGCGGAGAAGAACCTTTAGGTTGACATCCCCGCACGAAAATGTATAAATAGACAGTATGTTTTCCGTCGCTGCGCCCGGCTTTCCGACGCCGGAGACGGGCGTTCGGCGCGGTTCAAAACGAAAACCGTCCGTTCCGCCTCACACCGAAAGAGTTCCCGATGAAATCCCGTAAACTCCGACTTGAATCGCTCGAAGAGCGCGAGCTTCTCGCCGTCACGGCCGGTCTGATCCCGCCGCCGGCGCACCTCGCCGCGCCGATGATGACCGGGGACGCCGCGCCGGTCATCGACGTCATGAACCTCAGCAGCAGGCCGGACGCCGTTTACACGATCTATCTCGATTTCGACGGGCACGTGATGACGGATACGGAATGGAACAGGGACTTCGAACTCGACCGTATCGTCATTCCCCGGTTCGCCCTCGACGGCGATACCGAAAAGGAGTCGTTCAGCGCGGAGGAGGAAGCCGCGATTTATAAGATCTGGCAGATCGTTTCCGAAGACTTTATCCCGTTCGACGTCAACGTGACGACCGTCGAACCGTCGGGCGGGGCTTTTACCGACAAGCTGGCTCAGCGGGTCGTACTCGGCGGAAACAGCGAATGGACGGGGATGAATATCGGCGGATATTCGTATGTCGGCAGTTTTTTTCAGGAAAACACGTCGTTCAGCAACGACTCCCCCTGCTTCGTCTTTACGGACAACTCTTCGTCGATTTCAAATATGGGAAATACCGCCTCGCACGAGGCGGGACATACGATCGGGCTGTCGGGCCATAAGGGGAACAGCCAGGTTGGCGGCGATGAGGAATATTTCCGCGGAATCGACGGCTGGGCTCCGATTATGGGGGGCGGCGAACGCGAACTGTTTCAGTGGTCGAAAGGGGAATATTCCGGCGCGACCAATACGACGGACGAGCTTAAGGTCATCGCATCCCATCTGGGATACCGCGCCGACGATTACGCCGAATCGTTCGAGGACGCCGCGGTTCTTTCGATTGCCGATTCGGTCGGCGAAATCTCCGGAATCATCGAACGGAACACCGACGTCGACGCCTTTGTCTTCGAATCGAACGGGTCGAATCTCGGGTTTCGGATCGGCGGTCTGACGGGAATCACCAATCTCGACGTCCTGGTTAAGATCTATACGGAAGACCGCGAACTGCTCGGCGTCTACGATCCGGCCGACCGCCTGGACGTGGAATTCGTCTTTTCGCAGCGGGCGGGCACCTATTACCTTACGGTCGAAGGAACCGGCCTCGAGACCGATTGGCCGGGGATCTATTCCGACTACGGGAGTCTGGGCGCCTATACCGTCGCCGTGAGCGCCAGGGAATACGCGCAGGACGACCCGGAAAGCCTGGTCGTAACGACGCTCGACGACGTCGTCGCCGCGGACGGTTTTATTTCGCTACGGGAAGCAATCTTCTACGCCGCGGCGGGCGGGACGGTCACGTTCGACGCGGCGCTGGCGGGGGGGGCGATCACGCTGAACGGCACGCAGCTTGAAATCTTCGGCGGGATTGCGATTGACGCTTCCGCGATCGGCGGGATCACGATCGACGCGGGGGGAAAGAGCCGGGTCTTTTACGTCAGGGGGGGAAATGCGGAATACCCGGCGGAGCTGATCGGCCTGACCGTTACCGGCGGCTCAACGTTCGATTACGGTGCCGGGATTTTTAACGACGGTGTTCTGACGCTCGTCGACTGCGTCGTTTCGGGAAACACCTCTGTCGCCGACCGCTGGGGGAGCGGGATCTGCAATTACGGCGGACTGACGCTGACCGACTGCGCCGTTACGGGGAATACCGCCAAATACGGCGGCGGGATCATAAACGGCGACGCTCATTCTTCGGCGACGCTGAACCGATGCGTCGTTTCGGGGAATACCGCCGAATACGGCGGCGGGATCTACAATCATTCCGGGACGCTGACGCTGACCGACACCGCCTTTTCGGAGAATACCGCCAAATACGGGGGCGGGATCTTTAACGACGGCGCCGATTCCACGGCGGCTCTGACCGGCTGCACCGTCTCGGGGAATACCGCCAAATCCGGCGGCGGGGTTTTGAATCATTCCGGGACGCTGATCCTGACCGACTGCGCCGTTACCGGGAATTCCACCGACACATACGGCGGCGGGATCTATAACGACGGCGCCGATTCTTCGGCGGCGCTGACCGGCTGCACCGTCTCGGGGAATACCGCCGGTTACGGCAGCGGGATTTCGAACAATTCCGGAACGCTGACGCTGGCCGGCTGCACCGTCTCGGCGAATACCGCCGCCCTCGTCGGCGGGATCTACAATAGTTCCGGGACACTGACGCTGACCGCCTGTGCCATCTCGGGGAATACCGCGCAGGCGGGAGGGGGATTGTATAACCAGGCAGGAACGGCGACGCTGACGAATACGGTCGTCTCGGGAAACTCCGTTCCGAATTACGGCGGCGGGATTTACAACAACAAAAGTTCCGCCGCGATGTCGTTGATCAACTGCACCGTTTCGGGAAATACCGCCGACGGCGGCAGCGGGATTCGCAACAACAACGAAGCGGCGCTGACCCTCACCAACACGATCGTCGCGCTCAACTATTCCCCCGCGGGCACCGAAATAGACGGCGAGTATTCCGGCGTCCGCAATATCGTCGATGCCGATCCCGGTTTTGTTGCCGCGCCGGTCTTTGAAGACGGGGTTCTGATTAACGCCGACGCGCTTGACCTTTCGCTCGCCGCGGGGAGCGCCGCGATCGACGCCGGAACGAACGATGCCGTCGTGACCGAAACCGACCTGGCCGGGAACCCGCGGATTGTCGGCGGCGTTGTCGATCTCGGCGCGTATGAGTACCTCAGCTCGACCGCACTCGACGCTCCGGCGATCCTCACCGGCGTCGGGGGGCGTTATGTCTCGGGCGGCGCGAACCGGCATCGGATTGAGTGGAACGCCGTTGAAAACGCCGCCGGCTACGAGCTGTCGTATTCCGCCGACGGCGGAAACACCTGGGTCTCGATCGAAACCGCCGAAACCTCGGCGGTCGTCGGCGGCCTGGTCTACGGCGCGGACGTTTCCTACCGCGTCCGCGCGTTGGGAACCGGCTCGTTTGAGAATTCCGACTGGAGCGCGTCGGCGTCGTTTGCCGTCTGCCCGATGGATATCAACGGCGACGGCGACATCTCCGGCTCGGACCGAACCATTCTCGCGGGCGCGTGGCTCGCCGAAACGGGGGACGAGGCGTACCGCCCCTACGCCGACGTCAACGGCGACGGCGATATCTCCGGCGCCGACCGCGCCTATATCAGCGGCAACTGGCTCGCCGAGGCGGGGGACGACGGTCTGAATTATCCGCGCGCGGCCGCCGCCGACGCGGCGCTGGCCGAATATA
>CACXFR010000013.1 GCA_902766935.1 uncultured Planctomycetota bacterium
CTGGCGATCTGGTACTACGAGTACCTGGCGGGAATCAAGGCCGACCCCGCCAATCCCGGGTTCAAGCATATCCTGATGGCGCCGCACGTCGTCGGCGACCTGACCTGGGTCGACGCCGCGTACGACTCGATCCGCGGCCAGATCTCGTCGTCGTGGACGGTCAAAGACGGCGTCTTCACCTGGAAGGCGGTCGTTCCGATCAACGCCACGGCCGCGGCGAGCGTGCCGACTTCCGACCCCGCGTCGATTCGGATTGAAAACGCCGCCGGCGAGACGGTCAATCTCGAAGGGGTCGAAACCGGCGGCCGGGTCGAGTTCGAAATCGGCAGCGGCGTCTGGACGTTCACCTCGAAACTCTGAGCATGGCGCGTCCGTTCTTTTTCGTCTCCGCCGGGGAACCGAGCGGAGATCAGCATGCCGCCGGTCTGATCCGGGAACTGAAAAAACGGTTCCCGGACGCCGAGTTCCGCGGTTTCGGCGGCCCGGAAATGCAAAAAGCCGGGTGCCGGATCGAATACGACCTGACCGGCCTGGCGGTGATGTGGTTCCTCCAGGCGGTCATGAACATTCCCCTTTTCGCGCGTCTTCTGAAAAAGGCGCGCGAGACGTTCCGCCGCGACCGGCCCGACATTCTGATTCTGGTCGACTATCCCGGATTCAACTACCGCCTGGCGAAAGACGCCAAAGCCGAAGGGATTCCGGTCTGCTTCTTCGTCCCCCCCCAGATCTGGGCGTGGGCCCAGGGGCGGATCAAAAAGACGCGCCGCGACGTCGATTTCGTCATCTCCCCCCTCCCCTTCGAACAGAAATGGTTTCGGCAGCGGGGGGTCGAGACGGTCGCGGTTCCCCATCCCTTCTTCGACGAAATGAACGCCGAACCGCTCGACCGCGAGTTTATCGCGCGGATCGGGGGGGACGGCGCCCCGCCGATCCTGACCCTCCTGCCCGGTTCGCGCCGCTCCGAAATCGCCGCGAACCTTCCCGAAATGGCCCGCGCCGCGCTCCTGGTCCAAAAAGACGTTCCCGGACTTCGGCCGACGGTCGCCGCGTACCGTTCGTCGCAGATTCCCCCGATCCGCGAGATCCTCCGGCGCGAAGGGGCGCCGTTTCCCGTCTACGCCGGCCGGACCCGCGAACTGATCGCCTCGGGCGTCTGCGCCCTGTCGGTTTCCGGCTCGGTCTCGATCGAGCTTCTGGCTCTCGCCAAACCGGCGGTCATCTACTATCGGGTCGGCCGCCTCGCGCTCTGGTTCTCGCGCTTCTTTCGGCGCGTGAAGTATATCTCGCTGGTCAACCTTCTGGCCGCCGACGCCAAGGGGGAATCGATCTTCTGCCAGGGGCGCCGCGCGCCCGCCGAACTCTCGGCCGAAGACCGCCGGACGGTTCTCTTTCCGGAACTGCTGACCGGCCGCGACCGTTCGGCCGACGCCGCACGCTGCCTGACCGAGTGGCTGACCGACCCCGCCGCGCTCGCCCGGCGCCGCGAAGAGCTTGAGCGCCTGCGCGCCCTCGTCGCTTCGGACGGCGGAAAGACCTCGTTCGAACTCGCCGCCGACGCCGTCTCGGCACGGCTGAAATAGCGGCGCGTTCGGGCGTTGATAAACCGCCGAAACGTGGTATCCTATCGGCGGGGGCGGTTTCTCCCCCGGAATCGAATCGTTTTTACGCGCCGAAAAGGGCGCACGGAACAGTTCAGTTTTTTCATGGCCGAGTCTCATTTAGGGAACGACAACACGAATATCACCAAGAGGTCGTTTAAGGCCGCCGGGTGGGTTCTGATCGTCAAGTTCGCCTCGCAGTTCATTCAGGTCTTTCTCGAAATCTGCCTGCTGCGCCTCCTCACGCCGTACGATTACGGCATCATCGGGATTCTGACCCTTTTCTGGTCGATCAGTTACGTCTTTATTCAGGGCGGGTTCGGCCAGGCGCTGATTCAGCGGAAAGAGGTCACCGAGATCGACCTCTGCTCGGTTTTCTACTACAACATCTTCCTGAGCCTGGTCTGCTTCGCGCTCCTGGTCTGTTTCGCGAAAAAGATCGCGCTCTTTTACAACGAGCCGGTTCTCGAAAAGACGATCTACGTCACCGCGTGGACCCTGCCGATCAGCGCGCTGGTCTCGGTCCAGATCGCCCTGCTCGACCGCCGTCTGAAACAGTTCTTCGTCACGATCAGCACGCTCGCCTCGCACCTGATCGCCAGCGTGATCGCCATCTTCATCGCCAAGCGCGGTTACGGCCTTTGGGCGATCGTCTGGCAGCAGCTGATCGCCACCTTCCTTTCGGCGGTGTCGGTCTTCTGCTTCTCCCGATGGATTCCGAAACTCCGGTTCAGCTTCAAGGCGCTCGGCTCCCTCTTCGCGTTCGGCTCGAAACTCCTCTTGATCGAAATTCTGAACGTCTTCACGACCCATTTCAGCAACCTGATCATCGGCAAGAAATACCCGACCTCGCTCCTCGGAACCTACACGCGCGCCAAGAAATACGCGAACCTCTGGCCGACGAGCGTTCAGGGGGCGGTCGGCCGCGTCCTCTTCCCGGCCTATTCGAAGATTCAGGACGATCTCCCCCGCCTCCGGTCGGCGTTCAGCCGCTCCCTCGCCGTTTCGACCTTCGCAGTCGTCTTTCTGCCGTTTCTGATCTGCACGCTCTGCCGGCCGTTCATCCTCCTTGTCCTCGGCGAGGAATGGCTCGGCTGTGTTCCCTACTGGTGGCTGGTTACCTGCACGGTCGTCTTCTATCCGATTCAGGTCCTCAATATGCAGCTTCTCAAGGCGCGCGGCCGCTCGGATCTCTATCTCCTCCTGGAGATCATCAAAAAGTCGTTTTACGCGGTCCAGGTGGTCATCCTTCTCCTCTACGGGATTGTCCCCATGCTGATCGGCGAGATTCTCTTCTCGTTCGTCGGCGTCTATCTGAACTCCTACTTCTCGGGGCGCGACCTTCAATACGGTCTTCTGAAGCAGCTCGGCGACGTTCTTCCCTACGCGGCGATCACGTTCCCCTCGTGCCTTGCGGCGTGGGAGTTTTACAGCCTGATCAGTCTCCATTCTCCCTGGACGGGGTTCGTCGCCGGCGGGATCGCCGGCGTGCTGGTTTACGTCGTGCTCAACCGCTGTTTCCGCACCGCCGCCCTGTGTGAAATCGTCAATCTCCTGGGAAGCCGGTTCCCGAAGGTGAAAAAGGTCCTCTTCTACTAGGCGGTCTTTCTTTCCGCCGTTCTTCAAAGCGTTTCAAAGCGCCGAACGGGCGCCGGCGGAAGGAATCCGATTCGCAAAAAAACCGGCGCCGCGCGTCTGGCCCGCGCGGCGCCGGTTTCGTCCGGGATCTCCCCGAACGCGTCACTTCGCTTCAAGCCACGCCTTCGCCTCGGCAATCGCGTCGGCGGCTCCGGCGGGATTCTTACCCCCCGCCTGCGCCAGGTCGGGCCGGCCGCCGCCCCCTCCCTGAACCTTTTTCGCCGCGGCCTTGACCCAGTCGACCGCGTTATAACCCTCGGCGACCAGGTCTTTCGAGAAGGCGGCGAAGAGGGTCGCCTTGCCGTTCTTCTCGTCGACGTTGGCCAGCAGAACCGCGGTCCGTTTCGATTTCTGCCGGATCGCGTCGATCACGTCGCGCAGAGCCCCGGCGTCCTGGTCTTTCAGGACTTTCAGAACCGCGTCGACCCCGCCGGCCTTCTCGGCGCCCGCCAGGAGTTCGTCGGCGGAAACGCCGTTCTGGCGTTTGAGCGTCTCGATCTCTTTGGCGAGTTTCTTCTGTTCGGCCAGAAGAGCGGTGATCCGCGAAAGAACGTCGTCGGCCTTGACTTTCAGCTGGCCGGCCAGCGAGAGAACGGTCGACTCCATTTTGCGGACGCGGTCCAGCGCGCCGGCGCCGGTCACGGCCGTAATACGGCGCGTACCCGCCGAGACCGACTCGTCGGAAACGATCTTGCACAGCCCGATCTGCCCCGTGCGGGTCAGATGCGTGCCGCCGCAGAGCTCTTTCGACTCGCCCATCACGACGACCCGGACGACGTCGGGGTACTTCTCGCCGAAGAGCATCATCGCGCCGACGCCGCGCGCCTCGTCGATCGGCATTTCGTCACAGGTGACGGGCAGGTCGGCCATAATCATCGCGTTGACGTCGGCTTCGATCGCGTCGAGCGTCTCGCGGTCGAGTCCCTGGTGGTGCGTGAAGTCGAAGTGGAGTTCGTCGGGGCGAACCTTCGAGCCCTGCTGTTCGGCGTGCGAGCCGAGACGGCGGCGCAGCGCCAGGTGGATTAAGTGCGTGGCGCTGTGCGCGCGCGAGACCGCCGCGCGGCGCGCCGCGTCGACTTCGGCCAGAACGATTTCCCCCGACTTAACGGTCCCTTCGAGAAGGGTTCCGGCGTGTACCTGGAATTCGCCGTTGTATTCGGTCGCGTCGACCCGGAACTTAAAGTTCCCGTTCGAAATGACGCCCATATCGCCGACCTGGCCCCCCTTTTCGGCGTAGAAGGGCGTGCGGTCGAGGATCAGCGCGATCTTCCCCTTTTCGCCCGCGGACGCCGACTCGGCCATCCGCCCGTCTTTGAGGACGGTCAGGACTTTGGCGTCGCCGGCGGCGAGAGACTCGTATCCCAGGAAGGTCGGCGGCGCGGTGCTCTTTTTGAGCGGCTCGAGCGGGTCGTCCTGGAAGAGGAGGTTCTTTTCGGTCAGACCGGAAAGCTCCCCGTGATGTTCCATCTCCTTTTTGAACCCGTCCCAGTCGAACCCGTAGCCGCGGTCGGCGGCGAGCGTCTCGAAGAGCTCCGGCGGGAAGCCGTAGGTCTGATACATTTCGAACGCGTCTTTTCCGGGGACCACCGCTTCGGAAGAGATCGAATTGAAGACGTTTTCGATGCGCCCCAATCCCCCTTCGATCGTACCGAGGAAATGCTCCTCTTCGGCGCGGATCACCTGCTGAACCCGTTCGATCGTCTCGCTCAGTTCGGGATAGGGAACCTTCATCAGATCGGCGACCGTCGGAACCAGTTCGTAGAGGAACGGCTCTTTCTTTTTCATCTGGAACCCGTCGAGAACGGCGCGGCGCAGAAGGCGGCGGATGACGTATTTCTCTTCCTTGTTGCCGGGATAGACGTTTTCGTGCACCGCGAAGGTGCAGGCGCGGACGTGGTCGGCGATCCGGCGCAGACGGCGGCCGTTCTCGTCGGCGAGATCCCCGTCGTTGTATTTCACGCCGCAGACGTCGCCGGCGGCGAGAACCAGCGGCTTTAAGATGTCGATATGGAAGTTCGTCGCGACCCCCTGAAGGGCGGCGGCGGTCCGTTCGAGCCCCATCCCCGTGTCGATGTTCTTGCTCGGCAGCGGCTCCAGGTTGTTCGGCGGATCGCCGACGCGGTTGAACTGCGTAAAGACGAGGTTCCAGATTTCGACCTCGCCGAGCGGCGTGTGGTAGTAGATCTCGCTGCACGGGCCGCAGACGCCGTCGGGCCCTTCCGAAGGCGCGCTGGCGGGCCAGAAGTTCTCGTCTTCGTCGAGGTACTGCAGACGGTCGGCGGGAAGTTTGATTTCGTCGAGCCAGATCGCGGCGGCCTCGGCGTCGTCCTTATAGACCGTCGCCGAAAGCGTTTCGGGAGGAAGGCCGAGCCATTTCTTTTCGGTGAGGAATTCCCACGCCCAATGGATCGCCTCGCGCTTGAAGTAGTCGCCGAAGCTGAAATTGCCGAGCATCTCGAAGAAGGTGTGGTGATACGCCGTTCGGCCGACGTTGTCGATGTCGCCGGTTCGGAGGCATTTCTGACAGGTGGTCGCGCGGGTAAAGTCGAGTTTGCACCGGCCGAGGAAATGGTCTTTGAACTGGTTCATCCCGGCGGGGGTGAAGAGGACCGAAGGATCCCAGCGGGGAACGAGCACGTCGCTCGGACGGCGGACGCACCCTTTGGATTCGAAGAAGGAAAGGTACTTTTCACGAAGTTCGTTGGCTTTCATCGGATTACCTGTGTTGTGCCGCCCGGACGAAAGCGCCGGGCCGCTGATCGGGTTGGTTTGACGTTACGGGAACGAAAACGAAAGGAACGCTACCCCTTCCGCGCGACTTTCGCCCAGGTGTCTTTGAGCGAAACCGTCCGGTTGAAAACGGGCCGTTCGGCGGTCGAGTCGGCGTCGGGATAGAAGTAGCCGATCCGCTCGAACTGGTAGTGCGCCGCGCCCGGGACCGCCTCGCCGGCCATGATCGGTTCGACCTTGGCGTTCGCGACGATCTCGAGCGACTCGGGATTGAGATATTCTTTATAGTCGAGCGGATTCGACGCGCTGTCGGGATTCTCGACCGAAAAGAGACGGTCGTAAAGGCGGACCTCGGCGTCGATGGCGTGGGCGGCGCTGACCCAGTGAATCGTGCCGCGGACCTTCCGCCCGTCGGGGGCGTCGCCGCCGCGCGTTGCCGGGTCGTAGCGGCAGTGGACTTCGACCACGTTTCCGGCCTCGTCTTTCACGCACGAGTCGCACGTGACGAAATACGCGTAGCGAAGCCGAACCTCGCGGCCGGGCGAAAGGCGGAAATACTTCTTCGGCGCGTCTTCCATAAAGTCGTCCCGCTCAATGTAAAGGACTTTCGAGAAGGGGATCTGCCGAACGCCGTCGCCAGGATTTTCGGGATTGTTGACCGCGTCGAGCATCTCGGTCTCCCCTTCCGGGTAGTTGTCGATCACCAGCCTGAGCGGACGGAGCACCCCCATCCGGCGCAGCGCCGTCCTGTTGAGGTCTTCGCGCACGGCGTTTTCGAGAACGGTGACGTCGATCGTGCTGTTGAACTTCGCCACGCCGATCGTCTTGCAGAACGCGCGGATCGACTCGGGCGTATAGCCGCGGCGGCGCAGACCGCAGATGGTCGGCATCCGCGGGTCGTCCCACCCCGAGACGTAGTTCCCCTTGACCAGCTCCAGAAGCTTCCGCTTGCTCATCACCGTATAGGTGAGATTGAGCCGGGCGAACTCGATCTGCTGAGGGTGATAGACCCCCAGCTGGTCGAGGAACCAGTCGTAGAGGGGGCGGTGGTTTTCAAATTCGAGAGTACAGATCGAATGGGTAATCCCCTCGATCGAGTCTTCCAGACCGTGCGCCCAGTCGTACATCGGGTAGATCTTCCACGCGCTGCCGGTGCGGTGATGCTCGGCGTTGACGATCCGATACATGACCGGGTCGCGCATATTGAAGTTGGGGGACGCCATGTCGATTTTGGCGCGGAGCGTCTTCGAACCGTCGGGGAACTCGCCCGCCTTCATCCGGGCGAAAAGATCGAGGTTCTCTTCGACCGAACGGCCGCGCCAGGGGCTGGGGGTTCCCGGCTCGGTGGCGGTGCCGCGCGCGGCGCTCATCTCTTCGGCGGTCATGTCGCAGACATAGGCCTTTCCCTTTTTGATGAGGTCGACCGCGTAGTCGTACATCTGCTGAAAGTAGTCGCTCGCAAAACAGAGTCGGTCCTGCCAGTCGGCGCCGAGCCAGCGGACGTCGGCCAGGATCGACTCGACGTATTCGGTCTCTTCCTTGGCGGGATTGGTGTCGTCGAAACGAAGATTAAACAGGCCGCCGTTCTCGGTCGCCATGGCGTAGTTCAGGCAGATCGACTTGGCGTGCCCGATATGGAGATAGCCGTTCGGTTCCGGAGGAAACCGGGTGTGAACCCGGCCGCCGAACTTCCCGGTCTTTGCGTCTTCGGCGATGATCTGTTCAATAAAGTGCAGCTGTTTTTCGCGCGGCGCGGCGTTTTCTTCCCGCTTTTCGGACCGGTCGCCCTCCTGCTCTTTTGCCATGATCTCCTCGAAATCTTCTCTTCAAATGACGAAGCCGCGCCTTGCGGGCGGCGAAAAATAAAAAAACTTGCCGCCATTATATCAAAAGGGGCGTAAACCGACAAGGACGGAACGCGGCTTCTTCCCGCTTCCGCCCATTATGTTATAATGGAGCGAAGCGATTTTTGACCCCCGCCGCACCGTACGCTATCGGCGGGAAAGAGCGCGAAAAGGGACATTCAATGAGCGAATTTTCTGAAATTCACGTGACCTGCGCCTCCAAAGAAGAAGCCGCGCGGATCGGCCGGACCGCGGTCGAAAAATGGCTCGCCGCCTGCGCCCAGGTCAGCGGCCCGATTATGAGCGTCTACCGTTGGAAAGAAGAAGTCCGCGAAGACGAAGAATGGCTTCTGACCCTGAAAACGCGCGCCTGCCTTTTCGACGAGGTCTCGGCTCTGGTCGCGGCCGAACATTCGTACGAGGTGCCTCAGATCACGGCGGTGCCGCTCGACGATCTTTCGCCCTCCTACGAGGAGTGGCTCGCCGCGCAGATCCGCTGAATTGAGAGAACACACCGGGGATTGATATGGAAAAGAGGGAATTTTCGGCGGCCGACGCGGCGCGCTTCCTCCACATTCCGGAAAAGAAAGTCGTCAAACTCGCCGAAAACGGCGATCTGACGGGGCACAAGGTCCAGGGGAAATGGCTCTTCTCCAAGGCCGACATGGTTCTCTGGTTCGAAAAGAACCTGACCGACGCCAAGACGGAAGACCACCTCAGCGACATCGAAGAGCTCGCCGAAAGCGTTCCCCGCGAAACCGACGAGGA
>CACXFR010000014.1 GCA_902766935.1 uncultured Planctomycetota bacterium
CGCGAACCGCGGCGGGTAATTCTGCCCCGCTCCTTTTGGCGGGGCCGGCCGCGGCTGCCCGCTGGCAGCCGCAGGTTCAGTACCGTTCGTCATTCCGCGAACCGCGGCAGGTAATTCTGCCCCGCTCCTTTTGGCGGGGCCGGCCGCGGCTGCTCGTTGGCAGCCGCAGGTTCAGTACCGTTCGTAATTCCGCGAACCGCGGCGGGTAATTCTGCCCCGCTCCTTTTGGCGGGGCCGGCCGCGGCTGCTCGTTGGCAGCCGCAAGTTCAGTACCGTTCGTAATTCCGCGGGCCGCGGATTAACGCCGGATGAGAAAGCTGCTGTTTTGAATCGGTTCGGCGATGTTCACCGAAATGAGCGGTTTGCGGTTCTGTTTCGGGATATCCGGTTCCGAAATCGGGTTCGGCGTAAAGCCGATCAGCAGGAACGCCAAGGTCAGCCACCCCAAAATCGTCCGCCCTTTTCCGAGCGGCATCGCGTCGTCGGCGGTCGGCGGATGGTGGATTCCCAGAAGGGTGACCAGCGCCAGCATGACCATCCATTGCCACGCGCCGGTCAGAACAACCGCGGCGACGACCAGAACGAAAAGGACCCGCACCGTCGGACGCGCGTGCCGTTTCAGCAGGGCATAAAAAACATGGCCGCCGTCGAGCTGGCCGATCGGAAAGAGGTTGAGCGAGGTGATAAACAGGCCGGTCCACGCCGCCATTCCGACCGGATGGAGAACCAGGTCGACCGAAGGGTCGCTCCGGTCGAAAAAGAGAGCCGAAACCCAACGGAAGAGGAGCGGTTCGCCGAAGATCAGCGTTCCGGGTCCCGAAGGCACCTCCGCAACCGACGAAAGGGCGACGCCGATCACCAGAAAGACGAAAGTCGGCGCCAGCCCCGCCAAAGGACCGGTGATCCCGATGTCGAAAAGGGCGCGGATATTCGGGATCCGCCGGTCGAGGGTGATCACCGCCCCCATCGTGCCGAACGGCGGCAGCGGCATCGGAATGAACCACGGCAAAGACGATCTGACCCCGTAGCGGCGCGCCTGGAGAAAATGCCCCGACTCGTGGCAGGTCAGAATGATCAAAAGCGGAATCGAAAACCAAAGCCCCGAAAGGAACGAGCCGCCGGCGTAGAGGGAACCGACCCAGGTGGTCGAAATCCAGGTCAGGACGTACATCAGAACCGGCAGAAAGACCCGCCGCCGCGGTTCCGGGGGATAAGGTTCGCCCTGTGCCATCGATACGTCTCTCTGCTCTTTTAAAAAACAATATCCCCGAGCGGGGCTCGGGGGAAAAAGGAAAACGCGCCCGGCCGAGGGCACCGCGCTATTCGGCCGACCTCTTTTCGGGAGGGATCGACTCGGCCAGTTCGGGGGAAAGGATCGGCAGACTCTTCGGGTTCACGCTTTCGCGGCTATACAAGAGCGCGCGGCGTTTCGCCTTCTCCCGGTCGAGAACGGTCTTCATCACCGCCTTCGACTCGGCGCACGCGCAGCGGCGCTTTCGCGCCCGGCCCATCAGGGCGGCCAGCGAAAGCGCCAGCGCAAAGAGTCCGAAAACGACGCACGAAACGAGAATCGTCGCCAGCAGATTTCCCATTTGCATTACTCTTTCATCGCCGCGGCAAGAATCTCCGAGGTCGAGGGACGCATGATCCGCGGGTCGACATGCTCGCCCCGTTTGAGGGTCGCGCGGACGTCTTTCCCGGAAATGAAAACCGGTTTCTCGTCGGGATGGTTCTCCATCAGATCGACCCGCCCGAGCGATTCGTAATACGCGGCGAACCCGACCTTGAGCGGTTTCTCCTGAAGGTCGCCCTCCAGATGCTCGAAGATCTCCTGCGCGTCGAAATCCCCCCAGATCGGGGTGCCGTCCTTATAGGGGGCGTCGGCGTGTTTCCGGCCGATGATGATGTCGGTAAACCCGAAATTCTGCCGGTAGATCGCGTGCATCACCGCCTCTTTCGGACCGCCGTAGAACATCTTGATATCGAGTCCCAGCAGGATCACGCGGTCGGGAACCGTCTCGCCCAGTTTGGCCCAGAGCTCCCTGTCGCTGTCCCCTTCGCCGAGCGCGCGGTTGTCGATCAGCTTTTCGTACGTCCGCATCCGGATCTCGGCGTTCACGTCGTCCCCTTTCGTCTCGCCGACGAGGGGGTTCAGGCAGGCGCCCGCGTTCGCCCCCTCTTTCAGGAGCTTTTCGAGCCCGTAGACCAGCGCGTATTCGTGCGCGCGGTGGAGCGGATTGCGCGTCTGGAACGCCACGACCCGATTCCATCCCTTCTTCGCGATCAGCGCGCGCACTTCGGCGGGCGAAAGGACGTATTTGCCGAACGCCGGGTTTTTCGGCGCCGAAAAAACGTGAATCTTCCCGCCCAGGAGAAACGTCTTGTCAGCGTCGCCGACCAGAACCATATCGGCGCCGGGATGGTCGGTTCGGTCGGTCAGATAGACGGATTTGATATACTTCGCTTTATCCCAGGGGAAAACGTCGGTCACGTCGAGGATCGCGGCCGCCTTGCCGTTGTGCGTCAGCGCTACCTGATCACCCGCCTTGATCTTCGCCGCCAGTTCGGCGGTGACCGGCAGGGAGAGCGGAATCGTCCAGGCGTATTTTTTCCCGCCGAAATCGATCACCGACTCGTCAAGCACCCGGTTGTAAACCGCCGAATCCATCGGGCCGTCCAACGGGGTCAGCGCGCCGTCCCCCCAGCGGTGAACCGTCGAAAGATCGGCGTCGCTCACCGGAACCTGAAGAAGAGACGCGGCCTTTTCGCGCGCGTCCTTCTCGGCTTCCGCGGGAATCAAACAGGTCATCGGAGCGGTCAGACCGCCGTGATACAAAATCAAGTCTTTCATCATTTCCTCTATCTTATCAAAACTTACGAAGGTATCAACTCGTTGTTCAAATTGACAATCACCTCTTCCTCAATCCGGGGAAGCTGTTCGGCGTACCCCACCAGGAGCGCCATATCGCCCAGTCGGTTGATTTTGCGCGGGATCCCCCCGCTCAGCCGGGCGATCGCCGAAAGTGCGCCGCGCGTAAAAATGTCGCGCCGGCCCGTCCCCGCCGTACGGAGCCGATATCCGATATACTTGGCCGTTTCTTCTTCGCTCAAAGGGGGAAGTTCCGCCGCCGCTTCCAGGACGTCTTCAACGAACGGGATCGGCCGACGGAGTTTCTTCGGCGACGCGGTCAGAAGGAGACTCAAAAGAGGCGAGCCTTCCGATTCCAGTTCGGTCAGCGACGCGAGCGTCGACCAGACGTCGACGTTGCCGATCCGATCGGCTCCCTCGATCACCAGAACCGGACGCCGCCCTTCCGACGCCAGACGCGTCAGGGCGCGTTCGACCGTCGAAAACGCCTTGTAGACCGGCGGCTGGTCGTCGGCCGCGTCCGAGACGGACGAGGAGGTCTTCTTCGGCGCGGCCGACGAAGTTTCCCGCATCTTTTCGGCCAGGTAGAAAAGAAGATCTTCCGAGCCGAACTGAGGCATATTCACTTCGAGGACGGGACCGAGCGGGGAACCTTCGAGGCGCAGACGTTTGAGGAGCGTCACCAGAAGCGATTTTCCCGTCCCGCTCTCCCCCAGAAGCAGACCGCTCCCGCGCCGCGTTTCCAGGAGGTAGCGGAGTTTGTGAAAGACTGCCTGATGTCCCTCGGCCGGAAAGTAAAAGTCGGGATCGGTGCCGATCTCGAACGGTTTTTTGTTCAGATTCCAATAGGCTTCGTACATAGCGATATTCTGTCCGCTGTCAGGTAAAGTTCTCAATCACGCCGAAACAGGGGAGCCGGCACTCGTCCGAAACCGCCGGCAGAGCCGCTTCCTCGCCCCGCAGAGGCGAGCGCGCGTCGGTCACCATGAAGTACCCGTCGCACCCGAACCGGAGAAGTTCAAGAACTTTCTCCCGGGGATTACCGCTGTGAAGCGAACCGTGGTCGACCAGAACCAGGTCGAACGGTTCGGCCAGTTCCAGGAAAGCGCGGAACCAGCTTTTGCGGCAGCTGGCGGCGACCGCCTCGGGCACCCCCTCGCGGCTGAGCGGGAGGAACCAGAAGGGAGCCGGATCGGCTTCGACCCGAACCAGGCCGCTCGGACAATCCGGCCCGGCCTCCCGCGAGAGGTTTTCCCAAGTCGCCCCGGGAGGAATGTCGAGGATGTCGGCCAGATCGGGATGCCGAAAATTCGCGTCGATCAGAAGAACGCGCCTCCGGCGGGAAAGCATTTCGACGAGGATCCCCAGAAGGAGGGTCGAAACCCCGCAGCCGTTCCCCCACCCGCCGAATCCGAAGATTTTGTTCCCTTTCCGGGCCGCGTCGATCACCACGTCGGCCAGCTGGGCGAACTCCCGTTCTCCCCGCCGAAAGATTTCGCGGCACGCGCCGGGCCAGGCCGGCATCGACACGACTTCGGCGGACTCGAGCGTCCCGCGGCACCATTCCGTCTCGCAAAGCGGCTCGGCGGACTGCGGCGGTAAAGGCGCGGCGGCCCGCAGCGGGATCACCTCGGGCTCTTCCGGTTCGGGACGCGCCCGGCTCGAACCGGCTTCGGCGGCGGGCTCCTCCTGCAGCTGACGGGCGGAAGGGGCGGTTTCGGAAAGAGCCGTCTCGTTCGCGGCGTCTTCCTCCCCGGCGGCGGCGTCCTCTCTCCGGCACGGGTTGCGGCGGCGGCGTTCCTCTTCGAGCGAGAAGACGTTCCGCTGCCGGTCTTCGCGCATCGCGGCGAAGCGGCGCGAAATCGACGTCTCCCCCCGGTCGACGCGCAGCGAGATGTTGAACTCGTCGGCGGCCCCGTCGGCGGAAGGAGCGCAGGAAAGGGAATCCTCATCGGCCGAACGGTTCGGAACCGACGGCGCGTCCGTTTTACCGCCATACAGTTTTAAAAACGCCTGATTAAGCGACATAGGTTTTTCCCTTACCCTTTATCAGTCTCGGAAGACCGGTTCGGAACTCGGAATCTCTTCCTCGTCACGGCGCGGAGGCAGATAGTCAGAAAAATTATCAACGCCGTAAGCGTCATTGTAAAATTCCTCGGAAGCAGTGACACGAATCGCCGGATCGGAGTGCGACGAAAAAGA
>CACXFR010000015.1 GCA_902766935.1 uncultured Planctomycetota bacterium
AGCGTGATCCACGGATATAAAAATCCGGAAATGGATCGGGCGATTGTCTCACAAGTGAAAAAGTTTTCCCATGTGATGCTCGGCGGGCTAGCTCATCAGGCGGTTCAGGATCTTTCCGATAAACTTCAAGCCTGGCTACCCGGAGATCTGGATTATTCCTTCTTTTCCGATTCCGGAAGCGTCGGGGTTGAGGTTGCGTTGAAGATGGCGCTTCAGTATTATCTAAACCGTTCTCAAAAGGAACGGACCATGGTGCTGGCTCTTGAACATGCTTATCACGGCGACACATTTAGAGCGATGGAAGTCGGGGACGATCCGGATTACCATTTTGTACTGGACGCGTACGGAAAAAGCCGGAACGTCGTTCATATTCCGACGGAGATCGACGCGCTCGAAAAGGGGTTTGCCGCTTACGGCGAACGTTTGAACTGTTTTATCGTCGAACCCCTTCTTCAGGGAGCCGGCGGGATGCGGATGTACGATCTGTCTTTCCTGCGCCGCGCACGGGAGCTTTGCGATCGGTATGATGTTCTTCTGATCTTTGACGAGGTGGCAACAGGATTCGGACGAACGGGAAATCGCGTTGTGGCCGATTTGGTTCTTCCCGATATTATTGTCCTCGGGAAAGGATTAACGGGAGGGTATATCGGACATGCCGTGACAGTGGCCAACAGTAAAGTTTACAACGCTTTTTACGATGACAACCCCTCTTATGCCCTGATGCACGGTCCGACTTTTATGGGTAACGCTCTGGCCTGCGCGGCGGCAAAGAAGTCGATCGAACTCTTTGAACGGGATAACTATCCGTTAATAATCAGGCGAATCGAAGAAATCACCCGGCGCGAAATGGAGGGATTTTCCGATCCGCGTGTGAAAGAGGTCCGAATGATGGGCGGATGCGTTTGCGTGGAGGTTTACGATTCCGAAACTCTTCGCGGATATCAACAGTATGCCTATGAGAGGGGCGTTTTCAGCCGCCCCTTTTTAAAGTATCTTTACGCGATGGTTCCGTACATTATTACCGAAGAGGAGCTGGTCAAAGTTTTATCGACGATGAAAGAATGGTTTCGACGATAAAAAAACGGGTGCCGAAGAATCGGCACCCGGAGAAATCTGAATGATCACAGGATTGAGGTCGGATCAAAATCCGCGGCCGTGGTAGCGGCGGAAGGCCTGAATGTGGCTCCCATTGAACGGAATGCCGTCGAACCCGAAATATTCCTGAAAGGTTACCGGACGGCCGCCTCGGTTTGTGTAGTACTGTTGCTGCGGCTGGGTTCGGACATATCCGTAGGGATAGGTGTAAACCTGCCGGGGCGCGGCCGGTCGGGCAACCCCGGCCGGGGCTGCGGTCTGAGCCGGGACGGCAGCTTGTGCCGGAGCGGCGTCAGTGGTGATAGCTTGTTGGGGAACCGCCGCGGGAGCGACAGCCGCGGTTTGAGCCATGACGCTGACTGTCGCTAAAAGGGCGAGGAGGGCAAAAAGAGCTGTCGTCAACAAAGAAATCTTTTTCATTATTGCTCCTTTCATAAAATGACTTAACCATACCCCGTGGGGCCGGCGGTTTTTGTTTTTTCGGTTCCGAGTCAAAGGAGGCGGACTTTGCGGTGATATGAATACCATACCTCGAAGGCACCCGCCTTGGTGAATTATAACATTTGAACAAATATCTGTTCCGTTCACCCCGGTCGTTTTTGTAAAAACTTCCGACGTCGTCGTTAAAACGGGCAAACTTTAACACCCGTTACTCCAAGGATACTCTTTTTTTCAAAATAGGTAAAGAGGTTTTTGAGAAAGGTCCTAGATTTCGCTTTGCGGTACCCGTTTACGGTTTTTCCTCCCGGGAATCGGGATAAAGACGATTACGACCGGCCACGCGCAGACGACTCCGAACCAGAGTCCCTTTCCGTCAAGAAACGGTCGGATTTTTACGGGGGTAAAGCGCGCCATAACGACTCCGTCCCCCCCGCGTTTTCCCTGCGTAAAGATTTTGCCGGACGGGGTGATTCCGAGGGACGTTCCCCCGTGCGAGGCGACAAGATAATATTTACGTGTTTCGACCGCGCGAAGGGGATAAGAGGAGTTGTGAAATTCATTCTCGGCGTTCCCGAAGAACCACGCGTCGCTCGAAATGTTGATGAGGAAGTCCGGGTCGACCGATTGCGGCGTTTTTTTCAATTCGTCGAGCTGCGAACGAACGAAACGGGCATAGCAGCTTTCGAAGCAAATCGAGACGAGAGCCCGGTATTTCGAGGCGACCGGGATCAGTCCCAGGCGTTTTCCGGCGGAGATTGGTTCACAGAGGGTTTTGAGCGGAAAGCTTTCGGGAAGATATTCCATAAAGGGGATAAACTCGCCGAAAACAACTCGGGCGCGCTTATCATAACGAAGATAGGGTTCCCCCACGGCACAGTAGAGGGCGCTGTTGTAGACACGTTTTCGGTCCGGTTCGTAGACGGTCGAAATGAGACCCAAAATGACGGGAGCGCCGACTTTTTTGAGCCAAGTCTCTATTTGGTCCTTTTGATCGTTTTCGATTTTTCGAATCTGCTGTTCACTTTCTTCCGGCGAAAGAAGAGAGCTTCCCTCAGGAGAAGGAATCTTCGCTCCCGGTTCGAAGGCGTAGTAAGGGTACGCGAACGTTCCTTCGGGCCAGACAACCAGATCGGGCCTCTCCTGTGCGGCGAGATCCGAAAGAGTCATATAGCGCTGATGAACGGCGATGGTGGTTTCGGTCGGAATCGGAAAATGATAGTAGGTTGAATCTTGAAGAAGCGCGATATTTACTCTTCCGTCCGGCATCGCGTCGGCCTCGGTGCAAAGACGTTCAATCTTATCGACGGTATAAATGCCGTATCCGATCATTCCGACCAGAAGTACCGTTCCTCCCAAGATGGCGAGGATTCCTCTTTTACCGCGACGCGGAACCGAGATCAACGATTCGATCCCGATCCCCCAGGCGGTGCCGATCAGCATAATCAGCGCGCCGACGCCGTATTCCCCCGCCCATTCGGCGGTTTGGATCATTTCAGGGTGAAGATAGAGGGAATGTTCGAGAGAACAGAAGGAGAACCCCGTTAAAATATGTTTTCTCAGCCATTCCATTCCGACCCAAGCCAGAGGGGAAGCGAGGAAGAGCGGCATTTTCCAACGTCGCAGAAAACGGCGGGCCGCGGCGACGTAGAGGAGGAAATAGAACGCCATCACGATACTTAGAGGCGCCCATCCCGCCCAGATCGCCGGATGGGGAATCGGAAGCCAGGAGATTGAAACGCCCCAGAAAATGAGATCGGCGATAAATATCTGACCGTAAAATGTTCGGCAGAGGTAACCGATTCTTTTTATGAATCTTCTGAAGAAGCCGGAATTGGAAAGATTCGCTTTTTCGGCGGGAGCGAATTCTCCGCGAATCAGAAAGACCCAAAAGATCGGCGGGAGAAAACAGAGATAGGCGAGATTTGCCGGGGGGAGCGCCAGGTAAAATAAAAGAACCGAGGAAAACGTAATCAGAAACGGTTTATAACGTGTCATCTCTTATCGGTGTCAAACGGGTAACGGGAAGGAAAAATGGGGTAAATCCGGGTCATTTACCGCCGCGCGGTTGTAGCCGACATCGTGAACGCGGAAAATCGCGACCCCCTCATTTATCAGGCGTTTTGTGACAACGGCGGTGTAGAAGTCGCGTTTTTCGGAGAGTTCTTCCGGCGGGTTGGGGAAGGCGCCTCGGTCGGCGAGTTCGCCGAGAAACCTCTTTCGGGAGATCCCGATAAGGATGGGCGGACCGATGTCGCGAAGAAGATCGAGTCGGGAGAGAATGTCAAGATTGTGTGCGGTCGTCTTGCCGAATCCGATTCCCGGGTCAATGACGATCTGTTCCGGCTCAATCCCTGCGGAGATGAGTTCTTCTGTCCGATTTCGAAGGAAGAGGGCGACTTCTTCGGCGGCGTTTTTATAATGGGGGGATCGCTGCATTTGAGAAGGTATCCCCTGGATATGCCCGATACAGATTCCGGCGCGGAACTTTCGTACCACGTCGAGAATTTCCGGCTCGAAGAGTCCGCCGGAAATATCGTTGACGATTGACGCTCCCGCCGAAAGTGCCCGATCGGAAACTTCGGCGCTGGTCGTGTCGATCGAAATGGGCGCGTCTGTCAGAAGCGCCAGACGCCGAATCACTTCTTCGGTTCGGCGAATCTGTTCGGCCGGTTCGACCGGCTCGGAACCGGGACGGGTGCTCTCGCCGCCGACGTCGATGATGTCGGCTCCCTGAGAGATGAGCCCTCGCGCGTGGCGAAGCGCCGCGTCGATATCAACCTGAAACGGTGATTCAGCGGGTGCTTTTATTGCAAGTCGGCCGCCGTCTGAAAAGGAATCGGGGGTCAGATTGAGTATTCCCATCCAGCGGGGGAAGGGGGAAAGTGAATAATCTCTTCCGCTGATTTTCCAAATTGAAATTGGCTTGTGGAATGTACGCAAGTTTTTTCTCGGCTCAGGGGTACGAAAATCGGGCGAATTCATATATAATTGAATCGACGGCAGATGACATTTTACCGTATGCGCTTGGTTTTCCAAAGAGCGTTTTCCTTCGGTTTAATGGGACTCATTGCAAAGTAATTGTCGAAACGAGGAAGGTGAATATGACCACGTTATGGAAAAAACTCCTGCCGAAACGAAGTCGAAAAGAACGCTCGGTTCGCACGGTGAGGGGGAGAACCCTGAAACTGGAATCTCTGGAACAGCGGGATCTCCTGGCAGTTTCCCCCTTGGGTGGTGAGCCTCAGCCGAACGCGGCGGCCGTTTCCTCGGTTGACCTTGACGGCGACGGCATGGTCGGTCCGGGGGATTATGCTCTCCTTTCTTCCCTCTGGCTCGTCTCGACCGATGAGGAAAATTGGAATCCGTCGTATGATATCGATGCCGACGGCGTGATCGGCCCGGGAGATCTGACGTATATCAGAGCGAATTGGATGAAATCGGTCGGCGATCCCGATTTCGTCTGCCCTCCGGGCGCGGCCGTTCTCACCGTTGGATCGACAGATGCCGTTCCGCTTCCCGAAGACGGAGGGATGCCGCAGGATACGGCTCTGGACGATCCGGAAGTGACCATTACTCTGGCGGCTCTTTCGGAACCGACCGAAAATTACCAGGTTCTCGGAACAGGGAGCCGTAACTTCGGGACGTTCTACTATTTGCCGAATGACGAGGTTCCCGTTTCGACCCGCGAGGCGGTCGTCGGTAGCAACGATTTTTATCTTGAAGTCTGGGTTTCCGATTTTAATGCCAACGGAAAGTTTATCTCGAGCATACAGATTCAGCTCGACTATGATCCCGATCAGGTGGTTTCCCTCGATCTTGAGGATATCTACGCCGGGAAAGTTACCATGAGTGAATACCTGTATTACGACACTGGTCAAACCCGCATCAAAGCCGTCCAGGTGGCGTGGCTCTTCTCGTCCACTCAGGATTGGAGCCTTCTGCAACCGATCACAGGCGGCGAAAATTCATGGCTTCTGGCCCGTTTTGTCGTTTCGCTCGACAGTTCCTCGCAGACGACCCCTTCGATTTCCGTTTCGGGCATTACGGATCCCGTTTCGCCTTTCGTTTCCGGCTACTATTACGTCAGAAGCGGTGAAACGTATCCCCTGGCTGACGCTCTGATCGAATCGGTCGGCGTTCCTTCCTATTCGCGCCTCTGGGCCCACACCCCCGACATTGACGGCAACGGAATCGTTTCGACCGGGGATTGGGGACTCCTCCTCAGCGCCTGGCACACGGCGCCCGGCGATGTCGCGTGGAATGAAGACTGCGATATCAACGGCGACGACTATGTGGACAATGCCGATCTCACCTGGCTTGTCGACTACTGGTTCACGA
>CACXFR010000016.1 GCA_902766935.1 uncultured Planctomycetota bacterium
ACACACAAGAATTTTCGTCGAGAGACGTTTGACGAGTCCTGTTTCGAAGAAACGCGCCGGAAAGCGGAAGAGGGGAACGCGGCCGCTCAATTCCGGATGGGCCTGTGTTGTTTCGAAGGGTGCGTCTGCGGACCGAACAAGAAAAATCTTGCGGCGCTGATGAAACAGACCGTCGACTGGAAGAAAGTTTCCGCGCCGGATTCGCCGGACGAACCCCCTTTCGAGGGGAGCGGCGCCCAGCCGAATCCTTCGGAAGGAGTCCGTTGGCTTCGGCGCTCCGCGGAACAGGGATATATGCCCGCCCAATGCTGTCTGGGACGAGCCCTTCTTATGGGGGTCGGCGTCGATAAAGACGCCTCGGAGGGCCTGGAGTGGATCGGAAAGGCGGCGGAGCGGGGATACCCTCCCGCTCAATATCTGCTCGGAATGAGCTGCATTCTGGGGAACGGGGTCGAAAAGAACACTTCGGAAGGGGTCAGATGGTTGGAAGAGGCGGCGCGCCGGGGACACGCACCGGCTCAATACCGTCTCGCTATGTGTTATTTCGACGGCGTCGGCGTCAGGGAAAATCACTCGACGGGGGCGAAACTGCTGAGACAGGCGGCGGAGCGGGGGCTCGTCGTCGCGCAGCAGGATTTGGCGGTATGTTATCTTACCGGAGACGGCGTCGAGAGGAATCTTTCGGCGGCGGTGGAATGGCTGGGAAAAGCCGGGCCGCAGGGGAGCGTCATCCCGTGAGAATGCCGGGAAATCGGAATTGTGGAGTCCCCGGCGCCGGGGGACGGTTCCGCGGGGAAAGGGCGGCGTTTCAAAGGCGCGCCGCGCTCACTTCATACGGATCAAATCGTATTTTCTTGTGCCCAGCCCGATCTTTTCGCCGTGAGCGAGCTGCGTCTCCCATTCCGATTCGGGCGTCGTGTTTTTGAAATGGTCGTGACGGTCGACGAACCCCTTTGAGGCGAGGTTGTCGGTCAACACCGAGTTGGGGAGCGGTTTGGCGCCGAGACAGGCGTCGGCGCACGCCTGGTCGAGCGCGACGGGGTCGAACGAGGCGAACATGCCGATATTCGGCAGGATCGGTGCGTCGTTCTCGCCGTGACAGTCGCAGTAAGGGGAGACGTCGACGATCAGCGAAAGGTGGAACGCGTCGCGTCCGGCGACCACCGCTTTGGTGTATTCCGCCATTTTCGCGTTCAGCACCGCGACCGCCTGATCCAGAACGAAATCGATCGCGTCGAAGTTGCACGCGCCCAGACAGCGGCCGCAGCCGACGCAGCGGGTTTCGTCCACGCGCATTTTCCGCCGGTTCTCGTCGTAGACCAGGCCGCCGTTGGCGCATTCCTTCCCGCATCGTCTGCACCCTTTGCATTTTTCGGGGTCGATCCTCGGTTTTCCGCAGGAATGCTGGTCTTTCTTTCCCGCGCGGGAGCCGCACCCCATTCCGATATTCTTAATCGTGCCGCCGAATCCGGTCAGTTCGTGCCCCTTGAAATGCGTCAGGCTGATAAAGACGTCGGCGTCCATCACCGCCCGGCCGATCCGCGCCTCCTGTGTGTATCGACATCCTTCCACCGGCACGGCGACGTCGTCCGTTCCTTTCAGTCCGTCCCCGATGATGACGGGACAGCCGACGGTGAGCGGGGTAAACCCGTTCTCCCACGCGCACTCCAAGTGTTCCAGCGCGTTCTTGCGGGATCCGGGATACATTGTGTTGCAATCGGTCAGAAACGGTTTGCCGCCGAGCTCTTTGACAAGGTCGGCGACCGCCCGCGCGTAGTTGGGACGGAGATAGCTGATGTTGCCGAGCTCTCCGAAATGCATTTTGATCGCGACGAACTTCTCGTTCATGTCGATCTTGCCGAGCCCCGCTTTCCGGGCCAGCCTTTTCAGCTTCGCGGGGAGATTCTCTCCCTGATATCCGGTGCGGAAATCGGTGAAATAGACCTTTGCGGCCTTGACGCTGTTTTTCTTAGCCATTTCCGTCGTTCTCTTTCTTTTCGGACGGTTCGGGAACCGTCACGAGACGTTTTCCGCCCATTCCGCCTCTTTGAACCCGACCAGGACGTTCTTTTCGGTGACGAGGAGCGGACGCTTGACCAGCATGCCGTCCGTCGCCAGAAGGTCGGCGATCTCCCGATCGGTCATCTCTTTCACGCGGGACGAAAGCCCCATCCCGCGATAGAGGATTCCGCTGGTGTTGAAGAACTTCCGGGCGTCCTTGCCGCTCTTTTTGATCCAGGACAAAAGTTCTTTCGCCGTCGGACTCTCCTCCTTGATCGGTCTTTTCCTGTATTTTATCCCTCTGGCGTCGAGCCATTTCTGCGCCTTTTTGCAGGTGGAGCAGCGATCGTAGCAGATAAAGGTGATCATCTTTTTCTCTCTTCCCGGCGGCGCGGCGTGTTACATTTCTTTCAGTTTTTTGAGGACTTCCAGCGCCTTTTCGACGACCGCCTCGCCGCCGCCGGGAGCCAGGACGCTGTCGATCGTCTCGTAACTCCCCTCTTCAAAAGCTTTGAGGGTCGGCACGTAGAGGTAGTCCCCCTGCGCCAGTTCCAGAACGATCGTCTGCTTAAACGGCGATCTCTCGCGGATCGCGTTCCCCAGATCGACAAAGATTTCGCCCGGCAGCGAAACGATCGCGAGCTCGTCGGAAATGCGAACCGCCTGAATGTCGAGCGGCAGAATGGTCGGGAACGACGAGCAGTTCACGATCTTTTCGGCCCGCGCGCGGTCGAGGAACGGGAGGCCTTTCCCTTCGGGGGCGACCGCCAGATCCATCATATTTTCGGCGTTTTCGGCGTCCTTGTCGGTGAACGCCTGTTTCGGCCATTCGAGGATTTCGCCGCAGGCGGCCAGGTTCGGCGCGACGCGGACGAGCCCGTGATGGTTCGTCATTTCCAGCGCGTTCAGACCCAGGATCGTGCCGATTTCCGAAGCGTGGCGCGGCTCGGTTCCCCCGGCGAAATCGAAATGGTTGATGTCCCCCGCGGTGCCGTTGCCGAAGACCGAAACGAAATCGTTCCCGAAACGCGCCTGTAATACAGAACTCAGATAACCGGGATAATCCTGGCTGATCAGCGTCCCCTCGGTCGTGTCGGGATGGAGTGCGAAGTTGGTGAAGGAAGTGAAGGGGGCGTCGGTCTCGGCGTCGCGGAAGAGGAAGAAGGTGAATTTCGGGTCGATCCCCGCCGCGGGCCGGACTTTATCGGGATTGTCGAACCCCGGATTGAACCGGACCGAACCGTCTTTCATAATAAATCGGCGGTTGAACGAAATGCCGAGAAGGTCTTTCTGCCCTTCGTCCAGAACGACCGGACGGAGGCCGGCCAGCGCGGTTTCGATCGCCTCGATTCCCCGTTCGATAAAGAACTTTTCATAGTCGAACGGCTCGCACGGGTCGACCCCGTTGTTCTGAGCCATCGCCCGCGCGTGAAGGTGTTTCCGGATCGGGCCGCAGAAGAGGGGGCCGGTGTGCGAATGGGTGGCGCAGATGATGATCGCTTCCCGGTCGATTCCGGTCTTTTCGGCGACCGCGTCCCGGATCGGGTCGGTCGAACTGGTCGGGATCGAACAGGTGTCGGAAAAGAGGAGGACCGCGGTCTTTTCCCCCTGCCGCAGCGCCAGCGCCTTGAAGTAGATCGGGTCGTGCACTCCCGTCGAGATCCGTTCGTCGAAATAGCCGCGGAGGCGGTATCCGACCGGCGGGGTGATGTCGACCGCGGCCGCTCCGGCCGAAAGGGGCGCCGCGTCGGCGGCAAACAGACCCTGCGCCGCGGAAAGGAGAAGGAGAATGACCGAAAGGAGAAAGCGTTTCATAATGACCCCCATTGTCGGGAAGGCGTGTGAAGGAAAGGAACGCCGCGAAAAAAAACGGCCGGCATCTTCCCGCTCGGGAGAGACGCCCGCCGTTATTGTAAGAAAATCGAGCCGGTTTGAAAAGTCTCCGCCCCGATTAAAGGTCGAGCACGTCGTCCATGCCGTAAAGTTTTCCCGGCGCTTTTCCCGCCAGGAACTTCGCCGCCGAAAGGGCGCCGACCGCGTAGGCGTCGCGGCTGGTCGCCTTGACCGTCAGCTCCATCGTCTCGCCCAGAAGACCGAAGATGATGTTGTGTTCCCCCGGGTTGTCCCCGATTCGCACGGCGTGATAGCCGATTTCGTTGTGGGGGCGTGCGCCCGGTTTGCCGTGACGGCCGTGCGTCTCTTCGGTCAGGTTCATCTCTTCGGCGATAAGCTGTCCGAACTTCAGCGCGGTGCCGCTCGGCGCGTCGGCCTTAAACCGATGGTGCTTTTCGATGATCTCGACGTCGGCGTCTTTGTCGGCGAGCGCCTTGGCGGCAATCTGCGCGAGTTTCATCGTCAGGTTGACCGTCATGCTCATGCTCGGCGACCAGAGAACCGGCGTCTTGTCGGCCGCGGCGCGGAGTTTCGCCTTTTGGTCTTCCGAAAGACCGGTCGTCGCGTAGACGAGCGCGTATTTTCGGGAAAGACACAGGTCGAGAAGCGCCTCGAGCGCGGCGGGGGACGAGAAGTCGACGACGACGTCGACCGCGGCGTTTTCGCCGATCGCGTCGGTCAGCGCGACGCCGTTCTTTCCGATTCCGGCGATCTCACCGCTGTCGGTCCCCAAAAGGGGATGTCCGGGGATTTCAACGGCGGCCGCGACTTCCAGCGAGGGATCGGCCGCGGCCAGCGCGATCAGACGTTTTCCCATCCGCCCGGCGGCGCCGTAAATGGCAACGCGTGTTTTTTCGGTCATGACTGAACCTTTCCGTTTCGGCAGGGGTTATTTGAGAAGATCGATGATCGCGTCGATATCGTTGGCGACCGTGACCGGATGGTTGGCGAACTCGGTCGTCTTCACCCCCCGTTTGCCGAGAACCGAGTCGAAGAACTCTTTGTTGTTTCCGTGATAGGCGACCGTGGCGTTCGGGTCTTTCAGCTGGTTGCCGGTCAGGATGCAGACGACGCGTTCGTCTTTGCCGATCACCCCTTCGGCGACTAGCTTTTTCGTTCCCGCCAGGCTCGCCGCGCTCGCCGGTTCGCACCCCAGGCCGCCGGCGCCGACGTTCGCTTTGGCGTCGAGGATCTCCTGTTCGGTGACCTCGCGGACCACGCCGTTGCAGAAGTCGAGGGCGCGGAGGCACTTGGTCAGGTTGACCGGTCGGTTGATCTCGATGGCGCTGGCGATCGTGTTGGCGCGGCGCCCTTCGGCATCCATCTGGTCGTAGAATTTTTTGATGTGGGCTTGGTCGCACCGACCGCCGTTCCAGCGGAGCCCCTCTTTTTCGAAGAGACGGTAGAGGGTGTCGGCTCCGGCGGCGTTGATGACCGCCAGGCGCGGGATCTTTTTGATCAGGCCGAGCTTATGCAGTTCGATGAACGCTTTGCCGAACGAGCTGGAGTTCCCCAGGTTGCCGCCGGGAACGACGATCCAGTCGGGAACTTCCCAACCGAGCCCTTCAAGGACGCGGAACATAATCGTCTTCTGCCCTTCGAGCCGGAACGGATTGAGGCTGTTGAGCAGATAGAGGTTCAGTCTTTTCGACGCTTCCTGAACGCGCGCCATCGCGTCGTCGAAATCCCCTTCGATCTGAATCGTGCGGGCGCCGTAATCGAGCGCCTGCGAGAGTTTGCCGTAGGCGATCTTTCCCGAACCGATGAAGATGACCGCGTTCATCATGCGGGTGACGCCGCAGTAGATCGCCAGCGACGCGCTGGTGTTCCCCGTCGAGGCGCAGGCGGTGTGCTTGGCGCCGACCAGTTTGCCGTGGGTCGTGCCGGCGGCCATCCCGTTGTCTTTGAACGAGCCGGACGGGTTCATCCCCTCGTATTGCAGGTAGAGCGAGCCGGGAACCAGACCGGCGTACGGCGCGACGTAATCGGCTTTTTGAAGGATCGTCTGCCCTTCACCGATCGTGACGCACTCTTCGAGCTTGGCGAACGGAAGCAGTTCGTGGAACCGCCAGACGCCGCTGTGCCGCTGCGGGATCCGCCGCTGTCCCCAGTATTGTTCGAAATGGGAGAGTGATTTCGGAACGGGGAGTTTGTCCCACTCGTATTCCACGTCCAGAAGCGCGCCGCAGTCGGGGCAGCGGTGATGGACTTCCAGGAGGTCGAAGGTGTGTCCGCAGTCGGGATTGATACAGTGCTGAAAAGCCGTCATAACGTCGCCTTTCATCTTCGGATTTAAGTCGTTGGGGAAAGCGGATCCTTTTCGGATCGGTTCGAAAGAGGAACCGGGCCGAGGGACGTCCGCGGAAGCGATTCCCCATTATACCGCGTATTCGGGTTTTTAACAGAGATTCACTTTCCGGGAAAAAGAGACTTTTTTCGCGCTTGATAAGAGCGGTGAAAACGAAAAAGCGCGCTCGCGGCGCGCCCTTTTTACTGAGGAATATCTTTGGCCCCGCCCGCCTGGCGTCCGTCGAGAAGGTTCGGTTCGGCGGTCGGTACGGCGCCGTTTTCGCCGACCACGCCCTGCGAAAAGTAGCCGCCTTCCCCGAAGGTCGGGCTACCGACGGAGCGTAGCTGATCGAAGGTCAGTCTTTTCGATCCGATCAGAGGCCTTTCGGCGTCCGCCGATTCGCCCGTCGGTTCGGGAACGGCCATCGCGGTCTTGACCGGCGCTCTGGGCGTGCTCTGGTCAACGACCGGCGCCGGCGCCGAGGCGATCTGCTCGGTGAGCGAATCGGAAAGGTTGATCGAAAAGAGTTCGTTCGACTCTTCATTATTTTTGCCGCGGTCGGCGTCGGAAACTTCCGTCTCGGCATTGCCGTCGGACGCGGTGGTCTGCTGGTCCGTGATATTGGACTTTTCGTCAAGCGCTTTTTTCAGGATATCCCCTTTCGCGCTCCCTTTCAGATTGGTCTCGTGGGTCGGTTCTCCGCCGATCTGCGTGTAGGTGATCCCGGAGGCGACCTGGTCGTGCGTTTTCGATTCGGTAAAGACCGCCAGGATCGAGATCGCCTCTTCCGGCTGGTCGACTTCCCCCAGATCGAGCCAGATGTGATAGCTGTAGCCGTTTTCGCTTTCGAATTTTCTCTGGCTGTTGAGCTGTTTGGTATTGACGACGAGCTTGTATTTCGGCCGGGTCAGTTCGACACCGTCGTCGTGCCCCTCAAAGACATAGACGACCAGCTCGCCGTCGACCGGAATCGAGCGTTCGTAGTCTCCCTTCTTATAGAAACGGAGCACCCCCGCTTTTCCGCGGCGCATCTTTTTGGTGCGGTCGTCGGGGAGAAAGGGACCGTAGTCGGACCAGTGGTCCTCGAGCTCTTCCGGGTGCTGCGAAACGATCTCACCCCAGAAGATATACTGATGGTGTTCAAACGAGGAACAGCCGGGCAGAAGCAGAGAGAGTCCCAGCGCCGTCAGGACGGCGAAGACGAGCCGAAGGAGATGTCGGCGCAGGCCGAAGGACGCAATCTGCATCGTTCTTCTTTCTACTTCTTAAACCACGAACTGTCCGTCGAGACCCGGGCGGTTTTCAGACTCGGGTTCTCGGACTTCTGCGAGTCGGAAGTCTTCGGGCGGATCGTCGAGGAGGGGAGATCTTCCGTATTGTCCATTTCTCGGAACTCGATATTCCGGGTGCCTTGAGGGGTTCCCTGGGTATCGAGCGGGTTGTACAGACCCATGTCGCCGTTGATCGCCATCGCGTCGGCCAGACACCAGCTCATTTTGCGCGACTCGGCGAGTTTGATCGAAGCGGAGTCTGCGGGGTCGTTAACGACCCGCGGGGTCATGACGATCAGGAGCTCTTTGCGCGTTTCGGTGTCGCTGTCGAACCGGAAGAGCCAGCCGAGGACCGGAATATCCGAAATGTACGGCACTCCGCGCGATATCTTCTCTTTCGTCGAGGAGATCATCCCGCCGAGCATTACCGTCTCGCCGTCCTGGGCGCTCACGGCGGTCATGAGCTGAGTCGTGTTGATGGTCGGCGAGGTGATGACCTGTCCTTCGGACGAGAAAACCGGGATCGCGTCGTTGCTGCTTCCCAGACTCGACTTTTCAGCGCCGATTTCCATAATCACGCGCCCGTCCTGACTGATACGCGGCGTTACCAGAAGGATCAGCCCGACGTTGGCGTCGACCACGTTCGAGGTGACCCCGTAGGTGGTGGTGCTCGCCCCGCTGACGCGCGGCACGCGCTGACCGACCAGGATGAATGCCTGCTGGTTGTCCATCGCCTGGATCTGAGGACGGCTCAGAACCTGCAGCCGGTTCTTGTCGCGAAGCGCGCGGAGGATCACCTGAACCGACCGGCTGCTTGCCGAAAGGATCAGCCCGCCGTATCCCAGGTCCGAATCGCTCCGTCCCATTCCGAAGTTGCTCAGAACCTGTCCGGCCAGGTATTCCGGGTCGGTTCCCGAGTTATACGCGTTTCCCTGCGTGTTGTTCGTGATAAAGTCGTACCCGGGATTTCCGATGGTCGAGGACGAATTGACGACGTTCGTGACGACGCTCCGGTCAAACGCGACTTTGTCCTGCAGACCCGCCTGTATCCCGAACTGTTCCTGGTCGGTGAGAGTCACTTCGGCAATCAGTACCTGAATGACGACCTGCTGCGGCTCCCTGTCGAGCTTATCGACCATCTCCTTAATGTCATTCATGTAGTTTCCGGTCGCGCTCAGGATGATCGAGTTGGTGTTCGCTTCCGGAATGACGATCACCTGCGACTCAAAGAGCTGGTGGTCCGAAATCGTGTCGCTCGTCAGTTCCAGGCTCCGCTTTTCGTTCAGATACTGATTGATGGCGGAAGCGACCGACGCGGCGCGGACGGTGCGCAGACGGATCACCTCCTCCTGTCGGTCGTTGGAATCTTTTCGGTCCAGCGCGGTGATCAACGCGTCGATCAGGCGCAGGTCGCCCGGCGACCCGGCGGCGAGGATCGAGTTCGTCCGCGTGTCGACCGTCAGGCGGACCGGCACGAACGACGTCTCTCCCTTCGAGTTCGGGATCGACGGCGTTCCGCCCGGATTCGTCGCCAGAATCGACGTGAGGGTCTTCTGCATCTGGGTGGCGTCGCCGTGGCGGATCGCGAAGATCTTCAGCTGTCCGGTCGGCGCCGGCACGTCGAGCGCCTCGATCAGTTTCGCGATCAGTTCCATACAGTCGGCCGGCGCCGTGACGATCAGCTGCTGTTTGTACGGATTGGCGGTGATCTGAACGTCTTTCATAATCCCCGAGGAGATCAGCTTCCTGCTTTCGGCGTCGACCGAGAGAAATTCCAGCGTCGGGTTTGTCGACCTGCCCGCCGTTCCGGCCGCGGCCGGCGTAATGGCGCTGGTGATCGTCAGACGCAGATGTTCGGCGAGAGTGTTTTTGAGCGGGAAGGTTCGGACTTCGAGTTTGACATTCGAACGGTTGACGTCAAGTTCCATCAAAAGCCGCTGAATCTCTTCGAAGTCGTTCGACGACGCCTGGACGACGAGTGAGTTGGTCGGATCGTCGGCGATGACGCGGATCCGGGGAGCCATTCCGGCGGTTCCCGCCGCCGCGGAGGGGAACGACTCCGTCAGCAGCGCCGCCATCGAACGGGCGGACTGATGTTTCAGGAAGACGACGTGCAGATCGCTCCCTTCCGATTCGATCGGCTGGTCGAAAGTGCGGATCAGGTCTTTCATCGACTCGAGCGCCTTTCCCCAGCCGACCAGAAGGATCGCGTTGGGCGTCTGCATCGGATAGGCGAGAACGCGCCCCTGCTTGGTGAGGAACATCTCGGTGTAGAGCCGCTGCAGGATCCCCCCGAGCGTCAGCGAATTGACGTACTTGAGCTGATACATTTCGATCGAGGGGTTCGCCTTGGCGGCGAGTTCCTCGATCTTGGCGATCATATCGGTGATCCGCTTCGCCTCGGCCGGCGGCGCGTCGACGATGACGATGTCCAGATCGGGGAGGACTGTCGGCACGAAGTCGGAAACCATATTCAGGTCGTCGCCGCCGGAAGAGGCGGCTTCCCCCGACTCGTCCTGCAGGGCGGTTTGGCGGATCGGCGCCTCGTCCGACGCGCCCGCGGTATATTCGGCGGTGGAGATTTCGCGTTTCGGCGGCGCGGCGAGGGAAATAGGAGCCGAGCCGTTTCGGCCGCGGACGGCCTCGTTCTGCATTCGGAAGATCGACTCGATCTTTTTCGAGTCGGCGTTGCGGATCTGAATGTAATACGGCGTCTGGCGCGAACGGCCTTCCTGATCCATCGTTTCGATCAGCTTGCGCATCTGTTCGCAGACGGAACGGCTGCCGACCATCAGGATCGTCTGCGCGCTCGGGATGAAACTGATATCGCACGCGGGCGCCGGCGCGGCGGAATCTTTCATCTTCTTCTCAAAACGCCAGACGCGGCGTTCTTTTTCGGCGGGGGTCAGGTTTTCCTGACCGGGGGCCGGGAAGGTCTGCGTGATCCGATCTTTGAAAAGCGCCGTCAGCTGCGACTCGAGCGCGTCGAGGCTCTTGTAGACGGGCGAGTAGCCGATGCGGAACGGTGCACCGCTTTCGGCGGGAGCCGATTCCCGGTTCGGCGCGGCGAGGCTCCGCGTCGTGTCCCGGCGTTCGGGCGCGGCCGGTTCGATGTTGACCGAGGCCAGTTCCCGCCGGATCTGTTCCTGCAGGGCCGTCGGCGCGTAAACCAGGATAATCTCGTCGTCCGCGTCGGAGGTGATCATCACGCCGGGCGACTCTTTGTATTTCGCTTTCAGGCCGGCGGCGACCAGGCCGATCTTTTCGCTCGGACAGGAGTAGACGGCGACGTCGGCGGTCTGCGGGGAAACTTCGTTCGGGGCCTGGGCGTCGTCGCCGCCGAAGATGCGCGTTCCCATCTCCTCTTCGGTGACGGGAAAGATGGCGTTCTCGTTTTCCCAGCGTGTTTCAACCATCCGGTTTTCGTTCGGATCGTAATACGCGCCCGCCGAAGGGGCGGGTTCGGCTTCTTCGGCCGTGCTGGGAAGCGTCGGTTCGGCGACGCCGTACTCGACCCCCTCGCCGGAGAGCTGAACGTTGGCGTCCATTCGGGGGATCAGCTGGTCGGCGGTCGCGATAATCTGCGGCGGCGCGGTCAGGGTGAGCGTGCGTTCCTGGTCGTCGGCCTGCCAGTCGACCGAGGCGCGGTCGGCCGGCGGGATCAGCGCCATAAATCTTTCGCCCAGCTGGCTCGGGACCGATTCGGCGGGATGGTAAATACGCGTGTCTCTGGCGTCGGAATAGATGCTCGGGCGGTGCAGCTCGGCGGGGAATTCGTCGGTTTCGTTTTCGGAGGCGGGAAGGGGAGGCGACGGGGAGGTCTCCGAGACGGTTTCGTCGGACGGCGGCGCCGCGCCGTCGTCGGCGGCGGCGGGCGAATACGTATAGATCAGGACGGCGATAAACAGACCCCCCAGCAGGAGGAGCGCGGCGAGGGCCGGAGAAGACCGGTCCCCTTCCGATCTCCCTTTTCGGCGGTCTCTATAGTATATCGTTCGTGACAGAATCTTCATCGGAGCAATTTCATTCCAGCGAGCCAATATCCCATATCCCCAGCTTGTCACCGGGGAGAATGCGGCGGGATTGTAGAGAATAATCAAGAACGGTTCAAGGTGTTTTTTCCGGAATAATCGGCCCGGCGCGATTCGAAAGAAGCGTCCGCTTTTTCACGGGCGGAAAAAAGAATCCCCGAGCCGAACCGATCGACTCAGGAAAAAGGGAAAAATAGCGAAACGGGCTAAAAGACGCCGCGCGAACGAACTACGGGCCGACCGTGAAACTGACCGGAAGAACGACCTCTTCGGTTTTCATATCCCTGTCGATTTCGACGACGATCTCTCCCGTTTCGGCCAGACCCGGCCCGGAGTACCGCTCCTGCGGAGAGCCGGCGGGGATTTCGACCGAGGCGTCGACCCACTTGACCGGCATCGACTTCTGAGTCTCGGCGTCGAGGAAAGTGAGCGAGACGTTGAGCCATCGGGGGCGAACGCTCGCCACGCGGACCGTCGACGCGTCGGCGATAAACGACGGGTCGTCGAAGGTCAGACGGAACGACTCGCGCGCGCCGGCCGCCGAAGAGACGGGGCCGATCGCCAGCTGGCCCGTTTTGTGCTTGTCGTACTTCGTCCCGCTGATCGTGACCGCTCCGGTCACCTGCCCCTCGACCATCAGTTCCAAAAGAGGCTGTTCCGGCCGATGCGTCTTGAAACGGACCGTTTCCTGAAACGCTCCCTGAGGGAGTCCCGGGGTGATGAAGAGGGTTCCCCTGACCAGCGAGGTCGCCTTGCTGATCACCGAGTTGTTCTTTTCGTCGTCCGTCAGATCGTCGAGCGTCCCCGGCTCAAGCTCCACCCGAAAATGATCCGGATCCCAAAGGGTGACGTCGCCGCCGTCGATATCGAGCGGAAGAGGGTTCCCTTCCGAATCGGTGCCGAACCCGAGAATGTGGAACGAGCGCGACTGCTCTTCGCCGCTCGAAACCCCCGAAAAGATCAGATGGTTCGGGTTGGCGATCACCGGCGAGGAGAAGAGCCCTTTGACGTTAAAGAAAATTTCGGGGCGGACCGGGTCGTTCGTCGAGATAATCACCGACTGTTTAAACGCGCCGCCCCCCCGTTCGGCGTCCCATTGGACATTGACCGTCGTCGACTCGCCCGGCATGAGCTTCTTTTTGGCGATATGGAAATCGGTGCAGTAGCAGGATTTTGTCTTCTCTTTGAGGGTGAGGGGGGCCGTGCCGCTGTTGGTGATCGGGAAATCGTGCGAGCCGGTCACGTTCTCTTTGTTCTTTTCCCGGACGCCGAAATCGAACTCGATTTCGGGCGTTTCGACCCGCGGCGCCTTTATCTTTCCGGCCAGGGCGTCTTCGGCGGCGGCCAGTTCGGCCTGACGGCGCGACTCCCAGTATTCGGTTTTTTCGAGCGAGGGATTCCAGCTGCGGCCGATCAGGGTGAGATACCCCGAGACGACTCCCAGAACGACTCCGACGAGGATGCCGAGCACGGCGGCGAAGATTGTCTTTTTCATAGGGACTCCGACTCGTTAGGCTCCCGGCGGCCCGTCATAAAGATCCCGATTTCGGCGGGGGGGTAGGAACGGCGTTTCTTCTCGGGGATCTCGACTTCCAGAAGACCGAAATCGAACCGTCGGTCCGCCTCGATCACAAAGACCGATTCGGCCGGAGCGGCCGCGCGGAGTTCCGCCAGAAGCTCGAGCATTTCGTTTTGGCGCGAGACGTAAAAATCGTACGGCGGGGAGCAGAAGACGAGCCACGGCCGGTCGGAAGGGAGGGGGTGGCGCAGATGCGAGGTCGAGACCGACTCGCCGCGTTCCTTCGCCCTGTTGTGTTCGGCGAGTTCCTTTCCCCAGAAGAAGACGTCGGTGATCGTCAGGTCGATCTTTTCGGGAATCTGCGGATTCTTTTCGGCCAGGACGGCGATGTTCCGCCTGATGATCCGCGCCGAAGGGAAATGAATTTCGATGAGGGTGGCCGATTCGGCCCCCCGGCTGATCGCTTCGAACGCCAGCGCGCCCGTTCCGGCGAAAAGGTCGATGACATGGCGTCCCGGGGCGTAGATTCCCATCAGGTTGAAAACCGACTCGCGGATTCGGTCTTTCATCGGACGGACCCGGTGATCCCCGCCGTATTCGAGCCGCAGACCCTTGAAGCGCCCCCCGATGATCCGAAGCCCCGCCGTTCTGCCGCGGTCTCCCGGCTCACTGCCGACGTCTCCCCGTCCCCTCTTCTTTTTGACGGGAGCCGCCGACTCGCCGCCGGCGGCGTCTTCGCCCGGCACGTTCCCCGAATCGAATTTCGAGCGGTTGGCGCGGTAATAGTTCAGGAAATCCCGGCTGCTCAGACCGGCGGGGATATCGCCGGACAGCGGATCGGAATATCGTTTTTTCTTCGCGGACATGGCAGGCTCGGCGTGACAAAGTCTTGAGTCTTTCGTTGAACTCTCATATAATAGCACAAACCGGCGTTTTTGTAACGGAGTCTCTCTAGATTGCTACAGGAAAAATGATGAAAACAAGCAGATTCACCCGATTGGCGTTCTTTTCGGTTCTTTCCCTGGTCTTCGGGGCCGCGTCCCTTTCGGCCCAGCCGGCCGCGGATCCGGTCGACGCCTATCAGACCCAGATGCAGACCTATAAAGACCACCTGAAAGAGCTTCGTTCCCTGAAAGAGGAGTATCAGACGGCGGCCCCCGAGCGAAAAGACCAAATTCAGGCCCAATTCGCGCCGCTTCTGTCCGAAACGGCGGCGCTTCAAAAGTCGCTTGTTCCGCTGGCGATCGAGGCGTTTAAGGCGAAGGATTCCCAAAACGAGGAGCTGTCGGTCTTTCTGATGTCGATGCTCGACAAAGACGTCGCGACGACCGAGGATTACGAGACGGCCTACAGTATCGCCAAAGCGCTCGACGGCGCGATCCCCGAACAATACAGCTATCTCTACGCCTACGGCGCCTACGCCGCGTTCAACGTGATGCAGCTCGATGACGCCGAGGCCTTCTATCAGAAGGCGAAAGAGACCGGCGGGCTCGAGGGGCTCCGCAAACAGGACCCGCGCGGCGAGATGCAGATCCCGTCGATGATCACCCAGGTTCTTCCGGAATACCGGAAGCTCTGGCCCGAAGAGCTTGCCGCGCGCGAAAAGGACGCTTCCGAAGAGCTCCCCCGCGTTCTCCTCCGCACGACCAAAGGGGATATTGTCCTGGAGCTTTTCCTCCGCGAAGCGCCCGAATCGGTCGGGAACTTTATGACTCTCGTCAGCCAGAAATACTACGACGGCGTGCCGTTCCACCGTGTCCTGCCTCACTTTATGGCGCAGGGCGGGGATCCGACCGGAACCGGAGCCGGAGGGCCCGGCTACTGCATCAAAGACGAATGCAGCAAACCGGGGGCGCGGATGCACTTCCGCGGCTCGCTGAGTATGGCCAAGACGGCGGCGCCCGATTCGGGCGGCTCGCAGTTCTTCCTCTGCTTCATTCCGACCGTTCATCTGAACGGTCAGCATACCGTCTTCGGGCGGGTGGTGGAAGGGCTGGAAGTCCTCTCGGAACTCCAGCGGATCAACCCCGAGGGGCGGAACCTTCCCGCTCCTGATCGGATCGTCGAGGCGCGGATTCTCCGGGGCGAGCCGACGCCGTTCACAAAATTGCGCGAAAAATAGTTTTAAACCTTTTTTTCGACAGTTCCGGCGCGGTGAATTATAAATTTGCCGCGCCCCAGAGGTTGACGAACGGCAAAAATCGGTTATACTGTTACCCGAATCAAGACGCGTTTTGACCGAAGTATCAGCCGCAGTCGCCTCCCGTTACAGCTAGTGCCTGACCACTCTGTGAGTGTTAGATAGGTTTGTTCAATGAGTGAAAGTCCGGAAGATAAAAATACCACGATCCTGATTGTCGACGACGATCCCGAGATCTCCGAGTCGATGCGCCTCACCTTAGAGGCGAACGGTTACCGCGTTCTCGCCGCCCGCGACGGGAATGCCGGTCTGGTGTTGGCCGAACGGGAAAATCCCGATTTGATCGTTCTCGATATGATGATGCCGAAACGGAGCGGTTTTCTGGTGATTGAGGCGCTGCGTCAGACAGAGGCGTTCACCACCCGCATCGTGATGATCACCGCCAACGACGGTTCCCGCCATAAAGACTACGCCCTCAAGCTGGGGGTTGACGCCTACATTCGCAAGCCGTTTCCGATGGATCTGCTCCTGACCACCATCCGGCAGGTTCTGGACGGCACCTACGTTCAGGAAAAAGACGAGCCGAAAGACGCGGCCGAATAAACCTGACTGCTTCACGGCAATAAAAAAACGGAGCTGAATGGCTCCGTTTTTTTATGCTCTCTGCGTTTCAACGGGAATTACACTTCCGATTCGGGCGCCTTTTTGATCTGGACGTCGAATGTGTGTCCGCGCCGGATGCGCCTCACCTTGAACTCGACGCCGTTAATGACAAGCTGATCGCCCCGCTGCGCCACCCGCCCGAGCCTCTCTTCAATCCAGGTGTCGAGTTTTTTGGAGTCGTCTTTCTGAGAGACGAAGTCATAGCCGCGGTTGTGCGGCGCGTGGAGGATGTCGCTGGTCACGAT
>CACXFR010000017.1 GCA_902766935.1 uncultured Planctomycetota bacterium
CAGACCTGTCAGTCGGTCGGAATCGTCACCTTCACTCTCCGCGCCAAGCACGGCGGCGAGGGATTCGCCGGCTCCCCCGAGTCGGAAGGAGGGTTTCAGCCGCTATGAGTCTGCGCGACGTCAAAGTTTCTCCCGAAGTGCCGAAACTGGAGATGACCCCGATGATCGACATCGTCTTCAATCTCCTGGCCTTTTTCATTATCACGTTCCGCATTCCCGCCGTCGAGGGGGATTTCAATATCAAAATGCCGGTGAACGCTCCCCCCTCCTCGGAGTCGATGGACGAGACCGCCCCCCTTGAGATCACTCTCCGCAGCAACGAGGCGGGCGACCTGACCGCCGTCGTCTTCGGACAGATTCCGCTCGGAACCGATATGGCGCGTCTGCGGAGGGAAGTCTTCGACTACCTGCAGACCGGCGTCGGGGATATTTCGAAAACCGAAGCCGAGTTCACCGCCGACGGGGATCTGCATTACAGCCACCTGATCGACGCGATCACCGCCGTCTCGGGATACGTAAACGACGAAAACCAGGTGGTGAAGCTTATCGAGAATATCAAGTTCACCCCTCCGAAATAATTGTCCTTTTGCGATGTTGGTTCCCGAACAGTTAGGTCCGTTTCACCTGACGCGCCTCCTTGGAAAAGGGGGAATGGGAATGGTCTACGAGGCTCGGCAGAGCGATTCGTCCGAATTGGTCGCGCTGAAAGTTCTTCTCTCCTTATCCGGCGACGGAACGGACCGCCACGACCGGTTCGAGGGTGAAATCGAGGCGTTGAAGCGCCTCCACCATCCGAACATCGTCCGCCTGATCGGCTTCGGAGAGGCCGAAGAGATCAGCTATTTCGCGATGGAGTATGTCGACGGCTCGTCCCTCGAGACGCTCCTCCGCCGCGATCATCGTCGTTTTACGTGGGAAGAGGCGGTTCATATCGGCGTGAATACGGCGCGCGCCCTTCGCCACGCCCACTACCGGGGAATCATCCACCGCGACATCAAGCCGGCGAATATTCTCCTTTCGAAGAACGGGGAGGTTAAGGTTTCCGACTACGGAATCGCGCAGCTGTTCGGCGGCCGTCGGAAAACCGCGGACGATACGGTGATCGGAACCCTCGAATACATGGCTCCCGAACAGGCCTCGTCGAAGCCGATCACGGTGAAGACCGACCTCTTTTCACTCGGCGCGGTCCTCTATACCCTGCTGACGGGGACGCCGCCTTTCCCGCTGAAAAAGAAATCGCTTCCGGAACTGCTGGAAAAGTTCGCCGAGGGACCCGCCGAATCGGCGCGTCTCCATCGGCACGAAGTGCCGCGCGAATTCGACGATCTCCTTATGGAACTTCTCGAAATCGATCCCGAAAAACGTCCTCCCAGCGCTCAGATCGTTCTGAACCGCCTGGAAAAAATTCTCGAAGAGCACTCCGTTTCGGGGGGGCTGTCGCGTTTCTTTGAATCGGACGGTGTCGGCGGCGAAGGGGAAACCGACCCGAGCCGGGCCGAAACGGCCCCCATCCGGCGCTCCGGTTCGCCGAGCCGAGTCGATCTGGCCGCGTCCGAAACGACCGACGGCGGTTCGGACACCGACAAAACGGTCACGACCGGAGTCCTGAGCAAAAAGGCTCCGCAGCAATCGGGGAGCCATTCTCTCGAATGGACCGAGTCCTCAACCTCCCAAGAGACGCTGGTCGACCCGGCCGCGCCGCGTTCCGTCTTTACCCTGGCTCCCGAAGAGGAGTTCGATCCCTATTCGGAACCGAAGGACACCCCCTATCTTTCGCTGCGGATCCTCCTCTTTTCGTGCGTCCTTCTTCTGGTGGGAACCGTTCTCGCCCTGTCGCTCCGCCGCCCTTCGGCCGACAGGCTATTCGGGCGGATCGAATCGCGCCTGAGCGGGATCTCCCCCGAAAACGAGTCGGATTACTTCGGCGCGCTCCGTCAGGCGCGGGCCGATCTTTCGAAATTCCTCGCCCTCTACCCGAACGACCCGAGGGCCGACCGTATCCGCCGCCTGAACGGCGATTTGGAGTACGCCGCGCTCGAGACGCGTCTTTCCCGCCTGGCCGAACGGTCGATCTTTCGAGCCGTTCCGCCCGGATCGCTGATCGAGTCGGCCTATATCGAGGCGCTCCGCGCCGCGGAGCGGGATCCGGAGGAGGGAGTTCGCAAGTTCCGCGCGTTTTTGGATATCTTCGATCGGGACGAGAGTCTCTCCTCGCCGTACAGTGTTCCGGCCCAGTGCGTCCGACTGGCGCGCCGCCGTCTGGAACGGCTCGAAAAGGAGATCAAACACCGGGAAGACGAAGAACGGGATCTGGTGGCCGAACAGCTGGGATACGCCCGCACGCTCGAAGAGTCGGATCCGGCGCACGCCGCGCGGATTCGGGAAGGGCTGCGCGAGTTCTACGGAAACCGCCCGTGGGCGGGGGAACTTCTCGGCGAGTGAAAAGGGGCTCAAAAGCGCCCAACAAAAAAGCCGTTCGGGAAACCCGAACGGCCTTCTGACATACGGAAAGCGCCGAAGCGGTCACTTCTTGGCGGGAGCTTTGGCGTCGGCGGCGGCGTCGTCGGCTTTGACGGCCTTCTTTTTCTTCTTCAGAACGACGCGGTAGACGCGGGTCTTCGGAAGACCGAACGGGGATTCGCCCTCCTGCCACTTGTCCATTTCTTTCATCTTTTCGATCCGTTCGACACGGGTCAGCACGTTGCGGGACCGGGAGACCCCCTTTTTGACTTTCAGGCTCTTATCGATGGTCATAATTTGCTCCGCGATATTCGGAGGAGAAGGCGTCGGCGTCGGAACGCGAACCTCTCCCCGGGTTGTTGGTAAATATCGATACTTACCGCTAATATACCCCCGAATTCGGTTTCGAGAAGGGGGGAAGACGCCGCCGAAATTCGAATCGGACCTCCCGGATCCTCTTTTTTTAAAAATCGCTTCGCTCCCGTCCGTTTTTTCCGCGCTAAAAGGGAAAACCGCATAACCGACATATTTTAACTTCAGTCGGCTCGGCGCGATTTCCGATGAAAGGTTAGGATAATTTTGTCTGCGCGGGCGGCTCGGGCACGGAGTCTGCGCCGCCGGCGCCGAAGACAGTTTTGAGAATGAATCAGGACGCGCAAGATCGGATGTTGAACCGCGAAACCGCGATGTTTTCGGGAGCCGGCCTTTTGTCGGCGCTCCTGGCCGCCGTCCTGTCGATTCCGCTTTTTACCGGCGGGACGCTCGCTGCGGCCGACGGCGATCTCTTTCTGGCCCAGTACCAGGACGGTCTTTTCATTGACGCGGCTCCCGCCGGCGGCTCCGAAAAAGAGGCGGAGACCGCGCCGGTTCCGAGCGGAATGGAGCTCGAAGACCGGACGCCGAAAGAAGCCGCCGAACCGAAAATGCTCGACGTCGGCGATATCGACGCTTTCTCGCGCGACGTGGCCGCTGCGCCCCATCTGAGCGCGCCGGTCGAGACCGACGATCAGCTCCCCGACGAGGCGGACACCTTCTCCGGAGGGGAGAATCTCCGCGACGAGCTGGTCCGCCAAATGAGCGAGGGGGAACTCGACGGCCGATTCGGCCTTTTCGCCGAGTTCGAGCCGACCGCCGAGTGGTCGGCCTCGGTCGAGGGACAGCTCCGCGATACTTTCGCCCTTTTGGAGGAAAATCCCGTCAAGGCGCGCGCCGCGCTGCGCCGTCTGAGCGGCGAAATCGTGCAGGACGACAGTTCCGAAACCGCGCTTCTGACCGAAGACGAGGCGAAGTTCCTCGCGCAGCATTCGAAGAGGTTCGGCAGAATTCCTCTGGGCGAAAACGGCTTCTCGCCGGCGTTCGCCACCGAAAAGTATGCCGGCCGGCTCGAACCGGATCCCGATTCCACCGGTCTGGCGGCTCTTTCCCCCGAAGAGCGTGGGGCGCTGATGCGCTCGTTCCGCCATTCGCTCGACCGCCGGGTTTTTCTCTGGTCGGCCGCCGCCGACTACTTTGAGCGGAATCCGCGCGGCGCCGACCGCCGGGAGCGCCCGATCACCGCCAAGGAGATCGCCGATCTGAAAGAAAAGACGGTCGCGGTGAGGAACTATTTCGGGATCACCCCCGCCGGACGGCGCTGGCGCGCGAACTTTGAGATCGACGCCCTCATGACGGTTCTCGACCGCCTTCAGCGGGACGGGGACGAGACCGACGCCCTTTTCCGCCCCTATCTGACCGAAAGCGCCGCGCAGAATACCGAAGAGCGGCAGGCGGATCTCTCCCTTCTGCGCGAGCACATCAACTCGATCTGCTGCAAGATCGACTCGAACCTTCTGACCGCCGCGCAGAGAGAGGTCTTCCGACACGCCGCGCCGAGGCAGTGGCACGAGACGCTCAGGGGATTGGCCGCCGACCAGTCGGACCCGTACGCGGTTCTGGCTCTCTACGAGGAGTATGAACGGCGCGGCGGCGGCGACACCGGGCGCGAACTCGGCCGGGCGGCGTACCGCATGAAGACCTCTCCGAATGTCTCGAGCCGCGCGATGGGGGAAGCCGTCGGAACGATCTACAACAATCCGAACCTGAAAGTCTATATTTCGCAGGCGTTTATCAACCGCTTCCTTCCGATCCGCGACCCGGAATTCGACGTGGTTCAGGAGAAGATTTTGGGGAATCCCGTCGCCGGCTCGCGCCGAACCGACACGCAGGTTCGGATTCAGCTGGTTCCCGACCCGAAACGCCTTCTGATGAACCTGGTCGTGACCGGCCGGATCGTCGCCTCGACCAAGAGCGAAGTCTTCCCCGCGAAAATCTTCAACGAGAGTTACGCCAACTACGTCGGGGTCAAGCAGCTCGAGTGGGGGAACCGCGGAATGGGCTGGTCGGAATCGCAGATCGACGTCAATAACAACAACGTCCTGAGCGACGTGCGTACGAACATCGACTTCGTGCCTATTTTGGGGGGACTGACCCGCGAGATGGTGAAGGGTGAATACCAGTCGAAACAGGAAGCGCTTCGTCAGGAGACGCGCGAGAAGATCACCGCCGAGGTCAAGCGCCGAATCGATACCGAGTCGACCGAACGGTTTGAGCTTTTAAACGGCCGCCTGTCGAACAACTTTTACAGCCGGCTGGAAGAGCTCGGTCTGAGCCTGACTCTTCAGAACGCGCGGACGACGAACGATTGGCTCCTGGCCTCGCTCCGTCTTTCGCAGCCCTCCTCGCTCGGAAGCCAGACCGTCGAGCCGCCGACTCTGCGGGGGGCGTTCGCCGACCTGAAAGTCCACGAATCGGCGGTCAACGTGTTTCTCGCCGGGCTCAATCTGGGCGGGCGGAGCTGGACGCCCGAAGATCTTGCCGCGTATATCGCCGCGAAATTTCACCGCGACGCGCCGAAACTGGAATACGACAACGATCTGTGGGTCGAATTTGAAATGTGTAAAATCGACCCGATTTCGGTCTCGTTCGAGGAACAGACGGTGAAACTCCGGCTTCGGTTCGACTATATCGAACTCGGCGACCAGAGCTGGGAAGACGTCGAAGCGGCGGTGAC
>CACXFR010000018.1 GCA_902766935.1 uncultured Planctomycetota bacterium
ATCTTCGAACGCATTCGCCGCTTTTTTCTTCCGAGCTTCCGCCGACCTTTACCCGTCTTTTTGGTTCCCACTGTTGACCTCTGTGTTAAATTACAAATGTTCTAGTCCGACGGCGGGCGAATGGGCGCCCGCCTCTTTAAAATGATGACCTTATCAATATAACATAATCCTAAACGGGGGAAAGGGGGGAGGCCGCCGAGCGGCAGAGAAAAACTTTTCCCGGAACAGCCGAGAATCGGATTTGAGCCTTGAGGCGGACGGCCTCTTCCGGATCGGAAACGACGGTGTAAAGCGCCGAGCCGCTTCCGGTCAGACGGAACGGCGCGAGAGCGCCGAGCGTCTCGAAACAGGCGTCGAGTTCCGGCGAGATTCTCCGGGCCGTCGCTTCGAGCCGGTTGTAGAAGAGGGGAAAGAGCGCCTTTCCCTCTTCGCCGCGGCGGAGCGCCTCGGCCAGCGGACGGCTCGACTTCGCCTCCCACGGCGGCTCTTGGTCGAGCGCGCGGTAGACCTCCGCGGTCGAAAGACTGAACGACGGCTTGAAAATGAGAAAGGAGATCGGCCGGTCGGCGGCGTCGAGAGGGCGCGTAATCTCGCCCCGTCCGAGACCGAGCGCCGGGCTTTTTTCGAAAAAGAGCGGGACGTCGCTCCCCAGCCGCGCGGCGAGGCGCGCCAGTTCCGGCGTCCTGAGGTTCAGGTTCCAGAGACGGTTCAGGATGAAAAGAGCCGCCGCGGCGTCGGACGACCCGCCGCCGAGCCCCGCTCCGGCGGGAATCCTTTTGATCAGTTCGATCCTGACCGGCGTCGGGTTGTCCGAGGACTCGGCCAGGAGACGATACGCTTTGACCGCCAGGTTCCGCTCGTCGGTCGGGACCGCGTCGACAGCGGGGAGAATCAGGTTCTTTCCTCCGGGGAGCCGGACGCGGCTCGCGAAAGCCTCTCCCCCGATTGTGCAGGTGAGCGAAACGTCCTGTTCCGCCCCCGGGGAGGTTTCGATCGTCAGTTCGTCATGCAGGGTGACCAGAGTGGTGATCGTCTCGACGTCGTGGTAGCCGTCGGGCCGTTTCCCCGTGACTTCAAAAAAAAGGTTCAGCTTCGCCGGGGCGGAAAGGCTGATTCGGCTGGGTAAACTCACCGGCATCTCCCTCAGGGCGGAAAAGCCCTCCGAAAAACGAATCTCAAAGTTCGAACCGAAAAAAAACGCGCGTCGGAAGACGCGCGCTGAACTGATCGTTCGACCCGGCCGGAAATCCGGCCCGCCGCGGGTTACGGCCTTCGCCCCGACAGACACACGCGTCCGTCAGCCCGCCGCCCCGAAAAGGGGGATCAATTGGCGGCCGCCTTGGCCTGGACACGTTTGGTGACCGCGCCGCAGCGAAGGCACTGCGTGCAGATGCGGACCGTCTTGTTGGTGCCGTTTTCGGTGGTGATCCGAACGTTCTGGAGGTTCGGGCGGAATTCACGGCGGGTGATCCCGGTGACCTTGGTACCGACCCCCTTGAGGCGCTTGGCGCGCCCGCGGGTGGTCATCTGATTGCCGATCTGGCGGCCTTTTCCACAAATTTCACAAATCCGCGACATGGTAATATCCTCTTTGGCTTAAAGGCAATTATTCTTTCGGTAAAGATACTTTCGGTAGATTATAGGGAGGTTTTGTTAAACGGCAAGGGGGGAGAAAATCGCTTTTTCGGCAAAGACCGCCGATTTCCCGTTACTTTTTGATCCGGTTTTGGGCGTCGACCTTTACGATTTGCGCGCGGTAGCCGGCCAGGTCCGACTCGGCGAAGAGGGCGTAGGTGATGATCACCAGCACGTCGCCGACGACGCCGGCGCGCGCCGCCGGGCCGTTGAGCATAACCGTCCCGCTCCCGGCGGGGGCGGCGATGGCGTAGGTGACCAGGCGCTGGCCGTTGTTGACGTTCAGAACCTGAACCTGCTCGCCGGGGAGGATTCCCGCCGCTTCGAGAAGGTCGGAGTCGATCGAGATGCTCCCCTCATAGTTCAGGTCGCAGCCGGTCAGCGTGGCGCGGTGAATCTTTGATTTTAACATCGTTCGGAACATGATCGTCTCCCGGTAAGAATGGTCGAATTGGGGTTCTCGGACATTATACGCGTTTTTCCCCGAATCGAAAGACCCCGAACCGCCGTTTCCCCTCTTTTTTAAGGGGTCGGACCCGATTGACAATATTTCGCGCCGGGGTAAATTGTTAAAAGTCCCCTAATGTGAATTAGGACAATCATTTTTCAGCGAGAGTTACCTAACCAAGAAAGAGAGCTTGAATGCCGACCATTAATCAGTTGGTTCGAAAGAACCGGAAGCAGCAGCACAGCTTCAGCAAATCGGTTGTTTTAGAGAAATGCTCGCAGAAGCGCGGCGTTTGTCTGTTAGTCCGTACCATGCAGCCCAAAAAGCCGAACTCGGCGCTTCGTCGTATCACCCGTGTTCGTCTTTCGAACGGCAAAGAAGTGACCGTCTACATTCCGGGCGAAGGCCACAAACTTCAGGAACACTCGATCGTCCTGATCCGCGGCGGCCGTGTCCGCGACCTGCCGGGCGTTCGTTATCAGGTCATCCGCGGTACGCTCGACGCCACCGGCGTCGACGGCCGTCGTCAGGCCCGCAGCCGCTACGGCGCCAAGCGGGCGGCGGCTCCCGCCAAGAAAAAGTAAGAGGCTCCTGACCGAGCTTCGCGCCGTCCGAGTTCTTTCCGATTGAGAAAGCGGTTTTTATGACAGCAGCCCGTCGGAGTATTTTTCGGGGGGACTCAAAAACGGGACGGTGAAACACAAAGAGAAAAACACACAAGACTGAAAGAGAAAAAAGATGGGAAAAATCACCGCCAGTAAAAAACAGCTGAAACCCGATCCGGTCTATGGTTCCGTTTTAGCCAGCAAATTCATCAACTGCCTGATGTGGGACGGCAAAAAGACCGCCGCGCAGAAGATCTTCTACGACGCTCTCAACATTCTCGCTGAAAAAGTTGCCGACGTTCCGTCGATCGAAGTCTTCACCACGGCTCTTGAAAACGTCAAACCGGCGATCGAGGTTCGCTCGAAGCGCGTCGGGGGAGCCTCGTATCAGGTCCCGATGCCGGTTCGCGCCAACCGCGCCCAGTCGCTGAGCATCCGCTGGATTTTGGCCGCGGTCCGCGACAAGAAGGGGCAGCCGAGCGCTCAGAAGCTCGCCGCCGAACTTCTGGCCGCGTACAACAAAGAGGGCACCGCGTTCACCAAACGCGAAAACGTCCACAAGATGGCCGAAGCCAACAAAGCGTTCGCGCACTTCGCGTGATCGGCTTTGCCCGTATTCCGAAACCAGAGACCGATATCTACGCGATACCGGTCTCTAGTTTTATCACAGGGGAAACGATTCGATGGCAAAACAGAAACAGAATAAATCCCGTGACCTCAAGTCGCTGCGCAATATCGGCGTGATCGCGCATATCGATGCCGGTAAGACAACGGTGACCGAGCGGATGCTCTACTATTCGGCGTTTGTCCATCGGGTCGGCATGGTCGACAACGGCACCACGGTCACCGACTTCGACCCCGAAGAGCGCGAACGGGGGATCACCATCAATTCGGCGTGTGTGACGTTCAGCTGGAAAGACTGGGACTTCAACCTGATCGACACGCCCGGCCACGTCGACTTTACCGCCGAGGTGGAGCGCGCCCTGCGCGTTTTGGACGGCGGGGTGGTCGTCTTCAGCGCCCGCGAGGGGGTTGAGGCGCAGAGCGAAACGGTCTGGCGGCAGGCCGACCGTTACCACGTCCCGCGGATCGCGTTCATCAACAAGATGGACCGCGAGGGGGCCGATTTCTACGGAACGGTCGATGAGATCCGCGAACGGCTCGGCGCCGAGCCGCTGATCGTGGCGATTCCCGTCGGCGCCGGTCCTCCCCACGTTCCCGAGGCGTTCCGCGGCACGATCGATCTGGTGACGATGAAACAGCTCACCTTCGACGCCGAAAGCCGGGGCGAGAAGATCGTCTATTCCGAAATCGAAGAGGGAATGCGCAAAGAGGCGCAGTTCTACCGCGATAAACTTTTGGACCAGCTCTCGATGTTCAGCGACGAGCTGACCGAGCTCCTCCTGGCCGAAGAGGAAATTCCCGCCGAGATGATCCGCGCGGTCACGCGCGAGGCGGTCCTTTCGGATATGGGGGTTCCGGTTCTCTGCGGTTCGGCGCTTGACGGGATCGGCGTTCAGCCGGTGATGGACGCGGTCGGTTACTATCTTCCCTCGCCGCTCGACATTCCGCCGGTGCAGGGAACCGATCCGAACCGTCCCGACGATCCGGTGACCCTCCGCCGTCCTTCGCCGGACGAGCCGTTCTGCGCGCTCCTGTTCAAAGTCGTTTCGGACCGCCACGGCGATCTGAACTATCTCCGCCTCTATTCGGGAAAACTGACCTCGAACTCGCGCGTCCTCAACCCGCGCGGGAACAACAAAGAGAACATTCCGCAGATCTGGCGGATTCAGGCCGACCACCGCGAGCAGGTCGAAGAAGTCTCGGCGGGGGATATCTGCGGCGTCATCGGGCTGCGTTTCAGCGCCACCGGCGACACCCTCTGCGACGTCAAGGCGCCGATCATCTTAGAGTCGATCGAGTTCCCCGAGACGGTCGTTTCGATGGCGATCGAGCCCGACTCGGCCGAAGAGTACAAAAAGCTCAAGACGGTTCTTGAAATGATGCGCCGGCAGGACCCGACGTTCAAGGCGGTCGAAAACGAGGAGACCGGCCAGACGCTGATCAGCGGGATGGGGGAACTCCACCTGGAGGTGATCAAGCACCGATTGCTGCGCGAGTTCAAACTGAACGTCCGGGTTCACAACCCGCGCGTCAGTTACCGCGAGACGATTCAGAAACCGGCCGAGGTGACGGGCGTCTGCCAGCGGAACATCGCCGGGGCGCGCCACTGGGCCGAGGTCGCCCTTCGGTTCGAGCCGCTCGGCGAGGAGTGTCAGAAGGTCGAGGTCCGGAGCGAATATACCGGCGAACTTCCGAATCCTGAGTTCAGAAATGTCATTCTCGAGTCGATGAAAGAAGAGGGGGAAGCGGGCGGCCAGCTCGGATTTCCGCTCACCCGCCTTCGGGTCACGTTCGTCGGCGGCGCGTTCAGCGATTCGGAAACGAGCGAGGCGGCGCTGCGCATCGCGGTGGCCGACGCCTTCCGCAAAGGACTGGCCGAGGGGGGGATCGTCCTCTTAGAGCCGATCATGCGTCTGGAAGTCTCGACTCCCGACGAGTACGTCGGCGACATCGTCAGCGACCTGAACCAGCGGCGCGGGATCGTCACCAAGACTCACAACCGCGGCAAGCTGACGGTCATCGAAGCCGAAACGCCTCTGGCCAATCTGTTCGGCTATACGTCGGCAATGCGCGGTTTGAGCCAGGGACGCGCCTCGGCGTCGATGGAGCCGCTCAACTACCGGCCCGCGTCGTCCGACGTGTTGAAATCCTTTATGCTGGAGTGACGAGTTATTGATGGCAGACGATTTTTTCGACAGCAGCGACAGTGACCGCAGCAACAAGCCGCTTCTTCACGCGGAAAGGTGGACTCTTCCCGAGCCGCTCGCGCTTGAAGGGGGCGGCGTGCTCGAGAACGTGACCGTCGTCTACGAGACGTACGGCAGGCTCAACGCCGAAAAGAGCAACGCCATTTTCATCTGCCACGCCCTTTCAGGGGACTCCCACGTCGCCTCGCACGACGCCGACGACGATCCCGGCTGGTGGGAGCTGATGGTCGGGCCGGGCAGACCGATCGACACGAACCGCTACTTCGTCGTCTGCGCGAACATCCTGGGGGGATGCCGCGGAACCACCGGCCCCGAAGACGTGAATCCCGCCACCGGCGTTCCGTACGGGAAAGACTTCCCCGCGATCTGCATCGCCGACATCGTCAACGTCAACCACAAGCTTATCTGCGGGCATTTCGGGATTCCCTCCCTTTTCGCGCTGGTCGGCGGTTCGCTCGGCGGGTTTATGGCGCTGGACTGGGCCGTCCGCTATCCCGACTCCCTCTACGGCAGCATCATGATCGCGACCGGCGCTCGCCTTTCGCAGCAGTCGCGCGCGTTCGACGTGATCGCGCGCAACGCGATCACCAGCGACCCGAACTTCTGCGACGGTCAGTATTACGATAAAAAAGTCGGTCCGAAAAAGGGTCTGGCGATCGCCCGCCAGCTCGGGCATATCACCTACCTCTCGCGCGAGGCGATGAACCGCAAATCCGCGTCGGACCGAAAGGTCGACTCGCCGTTCGAGACGATCTATCCGGTCGGCTCGTATCTGGCGCACCAGGGGGACAAGTTCGTCGAACGGTTCGACGCGAACAGCTACTGCACGCTGTCGATCGCCCTGGACGACTATAACCAGTCGCAGACCTTCGAAGACCTTACCGAAGATCTGAAAAAGTCGCGGTGCCGCTGGCTCTGCGTCAGCTTTTCGTCCGACTGGCTCTTCGTCCCCTCGCAGACCAAAGAGATCGTCGACGCCGCCCTGGCCGCCGGAAAAGAGGTCAGTTACTGCAACGTGGCGAGCGAGGCGGGGCACGACGGTTTTCTCCTCAAACCGGAGATCGACTTCTACGGTCAGCTGGTCAGCGCGTTTCTGCGCAACCTCGAATCGAACCCGCAGGTCAGCGTTCACAAAGAGCCGAACGCCGATCCCGCCGAGTTTCCCGAGAAGCGTCCGGTTCCCTACCGTCTGAAACACCGTATCGACTTCGACCGGATCCTTGAACTGATCCCTCCCGGCAAATCGGTTCTCGACCTGGGGTGCGGCAAGGGGGAACTCCTCCTCCGTCTCCGCCAGCGGGGGGACGAAACCCTCCTGGGGGTCGAACTCGAGCAGAAATGCGTTCTTCAGTGTATTCAGCGCGACCTGAACGTCATTCACACCGATATGGACAAGGGGCTCCGTTCGTTCCGCGACAACCAGTTCGATTTTGTGGTTCTTTCGAAGACGCTCCAGACCGTTCGAAACGTCGAACTCGTTCTGAGCGAGATGCTCCGGATCGGCCGGACGGCGATCGTCAGTTTCCCGAATTTCGGGTATCATCGATTCCGCACGCAGCTTGAAATGTTCGGCACCGCGCCGCAGACCGACACCCGCCCGGGCCGGAAATGGTTCAACACCAACGACGTCCGTTTCCTGACGATCGCCGACTTCCGCGAGCTCTGCAACGACAAACGGTACCGAATCCAGAAGATGATCGCGCTCGACACCGAACGGGAGATCGAGATTCCGGAAGAGGAATCCCCCAACGTCCTGGCCGACGTGGCGATCATCGCCCTGACGAAATAGCTCTTCTTCCTCCGCGCGCCGGAATAACCTTCTTGACAATTCCGCCGGGAAAGATAATACTCCCGGCGCGGAACGGCGCGCGGCGTCTTTCTCATTTTTCGTAAAAACAGGATAAGAACCCCATGGACGGCCGAGAGTCGATTAACGACCAGATCAAGAGCGTCATGCCCGCCCGAGTCATCGGCAGCGTGGTGAGTACCGAAGGGATTGCCGTGTCGGTCGCCGGATTTCCCGTTCCGATCGGCGCGCTGGCGCAGATCGAACAGCCGGGGCAGGAACCGATCCTGGCCGAAGCGGTCGGGTTTCGGGACGACGTGACCCTTTTGTGCGCCTACAGCGACCTGACCGGGATCCGGCGCGGCGCCCGGGTCGAACTGATCCAGACGGTTCCCCGCCTCCGCGTGGGGGACGAACTGCTGGGCCGCATCGTCAACGCGTTCGGTCAGCCGATCGACGGGGAGCCCCGCCCGATCCTCACCGAGCGGATGCGTTATGACCGCCGTCCTCCCGACGCCTATGCGCGTCCTCGGATCGACACGGTTCTTTCGACCGGGATCCGAGCCATCGACGGCTTTCTGACCGTCGGCCGCGGCCAGCGGATCGGGATCTTCGCCGGGAGCGGCGTCGGCAAGAGCGTTACGCTCGGAATGATGACCCGCTATACAGACGCCGACGTGATCGTGATCGGTCTGATCGGCGAGCGGGGGCGCGAGGTGAACGATTTCATCGAGCGAAACCTGGGGGAAGAGGGGAAGCGGAAAAGCGTGGTCGTTGTCTCGACCTCGAACGAGCCGGCCCTGACGCGCGTCCGCGCGGCGCAGGGGGCGATGACGATCGCCGAGTATTTCAGGGACCGCGGAAAGAACGTCCTCTTTCTGATCGACTCGCTCACGCGCTACGCGCAGGCGCTTCGCGAAATCGGTCTGGCCGCGGGAGAAGCCCCGGCGGCGAAAGGGTTTCCGCCGAGCGTCTTTTCGGCGATCCCGCGCCTGGTCGAACGGGCCGGCCGCGACCGGAACGGCTCGATCACCGCGTTTATCACCGTTTTGGTCGAGGGGGACGACAAGGACGACCCGATCGGCGACGCCGTCCGCGGCCTTTTGGACGGGCACATCTGGCTTTCCCGCAAACTGAGCATCCGCGGCCACTATCCGGCGATCGATCCGCTCGAAAGCATCAGCCGTCTGATGCCCGACATCTGCTCGCCCGAACATCGGGAGGCCGCCAACCGCCTTCGCCGCCTTCTGGGGGTCTACGCCGAGAACGAAGACCTCATTTCGGTCGGCGCATATCAGGAGGGGACGAATTCCGAAATCGACCGCGCGATCCGTCTGAAACCGGCGATCGACGCGTGGCTCTGTCAGCGCACCGACGAGCCTTCGACGTTCGGCGAAGCGCTCGAGGGACTGATGGCGCTCGATTCGGCCGAGTAAATCCGCGGGGCTCTTCGCGACTCTTTTCCCGCTCTATGTCAATGATCCGCCGGACAAGTGTTTTCGATTAGCGCGACAGCTCTTCGACGATCCGTTTGAGCCGCGACTCAAGCTGCTGGTCGATCACGCCGAGCGACGTTTCGACCTCGCATCCCCCCGGCTTGATCCGCACGTCGGCGATCATTTCGGCGGAGGTGATCTGCGAGAATTCTTTTAAAAGCGCCTCGGCCGGCGCGCGCAGGCGTTCCAGGTCGTCGGGATTCATCCGCACCTTGACCGACGTGCAGCCGATCGTCAGTTCCAGCGCCTCGCGCAGGAGAGAGTTCGGCAGGTCTTTCATCTTCGGCAGCTCGCGGGCGACCGTCTGATGGGCGATTCCCGCGGCGACCTGGAGGATGTTCTTTTCCCAGAACTCGATCAGCGCCCCGCGCGCGCCGCTCAGTCCTTTGACCAGTTCGCGCAGGGTCGGCAGATTCGCCTCGCTCCAGTCACGGAGTTTTTCTTCCCGCATCTTTTCGAAGTCGGACTGCCACGCGGCCTGCGCCTTCTCCTTCCCTTCGGCGTATCCGTCTTCCCGTCCGGCGGCCAGACCGTCCTGGTATCCCTGGTCCCACCCTTCGTCGCTGTTTTCCCTGCCCAGATTCTGTTCGCGGCGGTCGAGTTCGGCGGACTTCCGGTCGAGCCGTTCGCGCAGAAGGTCGAGCTCTTCTTCTTTCCGGCGAAGGCGCGCTTCCGTCTCTTCCCGATACCGATCGATTTCCCGGCGCGCCGATTCGGTGATCCGGGCGGCCTCTTCGCGGAGCGAGTCGGCCGAACCGCCGCCGTGCGAAAAGCGCTTGAGCGGGAAGGGACGGAGGGGTTCGCCGTTTTCTTGTGTATAACTCATATCCGCGTTTCTTGTTTTATTCTATATCGCGATCAGACGTTTCTTTCGCCGACCGCGCCGAGCGATTCGCGCAGCGACGCCTCGACCGCGGCCACCACCTTGCGGTCCGGCTCGTCGGGGGAACGCATCCGCCTTTCGACCTCGTCGCGCAGACGGCTGCGCAGAAGGTCGAGCACCCGGCGGCGGCATTCCGGCGAGGCGCAGCGGGCGATCAGCGCGACCGTCTGCGGCCGCTGTTTTTCGATCAGCGCGCGCAGCTCGTCGGCGTCGAGATCGGCCAGGAACGTAAACCGCGGCGGCTCGCCGCGCGGAACTTCCGCCTCGTCGGCTCGGGGGGCGTCGTCGAAGATGTCGCCGGCCGACTCGCGAACCGCGAAATGAGGTCCGTCGTCGGCGGCGCGGCGCGGGTCGATTCGATAATCTTTCCGCGTTCCGTCTTCGTCTTCCGCCGAGAAGAAGGAGGGAATCTCTTTCGGCGCTCCGGCCGGGGCGATCGTCTCGTCGGCCGAATCGACGTTGTCGCCGAGCGAGAGGTCTTCGGCTTCGAGTTCGTCGAGGATCCTGTTCAGCCGCGCCGAATCGATCCGTTCCCGCGCCGGAGCCGGCGCGTCGGGCTCGGCGCGCGTCTCTTTCGGCCGGGGGGCTTCGGCGCTCGGCGCCGGCGCCGCCTCAAGGGGTTCGGCCGCGTCGGCCGTCCCGCTCTCGTCGGCGCTCTCTTCCGCGGCGCGGCCGCGCCGCGGGGCGAAGAGCGAACGGATCAAGAGGCCGGCGGCGAACGCCAGACACGCCAGAACGTAGACCGTCCAGGGTCCCGACATCATCTTCCGCGCCAGGGCGAAGGCGCTCTCTTCGATCCCTTCGAGCTGCGCGTCAAAATCTTCCGAAAGAGTCGGGTCGGGAAGGAGCGAGATCGGAGAGTCGGCCGTTTCGGACGCCGGGCGATAGACGCGTTCCTCGTCGGAAAGGTCGGCGTAGAGCGAGACCTCGACGCGGCGATTCGGACCTGACGCGCCGCCGGCCGGACTCATCATCGTTTCGGCGGTTTCGCGTATCTGCGTAAAGAGTTCCTCTTTTTTCGCCTGTAATTCGTCCCCGCCGTTCTCTCCGGCAGACGAATCGGCGTCGAGGGCGCGGCGTATGTAACTTTCGGGAACGGCGATCGAGGCGGCGATCGTTCGCGGCCGATAGGCGGTCCCGGCCTTCGGCGCGGGAGCCGCGTCGGTAAATTCCAGACCGAACGGACGGCGCGCCGCGTCCCCGGCGCTCTCCGCGCCGGAATCGCCTCCGACCTCTTCGAGTTCGACGGCGGTCGCTATACGGATATTCGGAATGTAGCCGAGCGCCTCGCGGAGTTTTCCGGTCCAGACGTTTTCGAGCCGCGCCTGTTCGGCTGCCATCGGCGAGTCGGACGATTGCGCGTCCCCTTCGCTCCCGAGCCACGAGCGGCCGCTTTCGGTGTCGATGACCGAGATATCGGCGTTGTCGGTGATCCCCAGGTGATGACGCGCGGCCATCGTGATCGACGTGATCAGTTCGGGCGTGATCGCGCACCCTTCCTTCGGGGTCACCGAGATCGACGCGGTGACGATCGTCTTCGGATAGAGACCGACCTGCTCGCGCCGCGCGTGCGGGCCGACGCTTGCCGAATCGATCTGGCGGAACGATTCGAGGGTCTTTTCCAGCTGGCGGGCGCTCGAATAGAGGTCGCGCATCTTCGTGCGGTTTTCCGACTCGAAGAGGCTCAGTCCGTCGAGGTCTTCCTGTTTCAGGGCGCTCGGTTTCTTCGGGATGGCGCCCCCTTCGCCCAGGACGCGTTCGTACTCTCCGCGGCGCGAGGCGGGAACCAGAAGCCGGCCGTCTTCCCACTCGTAGTCGGTCAGACCCGACTTGACCAGCGCCGCGGCCGCCAGACGCTGATCTTCTCTGTCATACGTCCAGCCGCCGAAGACCGCGGCCGTCGCGTTTCGGGCCTCTCCGAATTGAGAGCCGCCCCGCAGGAGGAAGTAGCCCGCGGCCGCCGCGGCCGCCGCGACGGTGAATATCAGAAGTAAACGGTTTCCGTTCCGTAAACTGCTCTTTGCCATGCTTGTCGTCGTTTCCCGTTTTCGAGCTTGAGATTGGACGGGGAATTTTAAAGATTTCGCGGGGCGGCGTCAACGGGAAGTTTCCCGTTTTTTACGCTCATTTCCCGTTTATTTCGGAATTATCAAGAAGGGGTCCGAGCGGGCGGTTCCGCGAAAAAAAAAAAGAGGGCGCCGCCGACGCCGGCCCGGCCGGATCAGGCCAGTTTTTCGCGCAGCGCGTCGAGAACCGAAGAGGGAAATCCGCCGCGGCCGGCCAATTCGAACGCGCGCCGCGTCGGCCCCAGAACGGTGATCGTGATGTCGAGGCGGTCCGGGGGTAGAACTTCTTCGAACCGATCACCCCATTCCACAAAGCAGAGACCGTCCCCGTCGAAATACTCGTCCGGGCCGAGTTCGTAGAATTCGTCGGCGTCTTTCAGCCGGTAGGTGTCGAAATGGTAGACCGGAACGCGTCCCGACGTGTATTCTTTGATCAGAACGAAGGTGGGGCTGGCCGTCTCCGTCTCGGGAACGCCAAGACGCGCGGCGACCGCCGAGGTGAGCGCTGTCTTTCCGGCACCGAGCGTGCCGATCAGGCTGACGACGCTCCCGACCGGGAGCGTGTCGGCCAGCGCTTCGCCGAGCCTGCGGGTCTCGTCTTCGTCCGACGCGGTGTAGAGAAGTCGGGCGGTCATCAGCGGCTCCCCTGAATGCTGAAGCTGAAGATTTCCTTTTCGTCCGAATCGTTCTTCACGACCGGGAACGCGAAGTCGAGCGCCAGCGGCGCCGGCCCGAGCATCGGGATCGAGATCCGCATCCCCAGACCGGGGGCGACGCGGTAGGTGTCCCAGTGCTTGATCGACTCCGAGACGACCCCGGTATCGACGAAGAAGGCGAGCATAAACTCGTCGCCGCCCGAGACCGGAACCAACAGCTCGGCGGAGTTGTAGAACTCGAAATTGCCGCCGATCCCGACGTTGGTGTTCAGATAACGCGGGGTGACCTCGCGGTACTCGAACCCGCGCAGATTCTGGAACCCGCCGCCGAAATAGCGGTCGTAGATCGGGGTGTTGCTGCCGGTCCAGCCCGCGGCCGACCGGAGCCCGAGAACCATTCGGCCCGAACCGTCGACGCGGCGGTGGACGGTGAAATAGGTGCGCCCGTCGATCGAGACGCGCGGATAGCGGTACGACCCGAAGACGTATTCCGCCCCGCCGTCGATGACGAATCCCTCGGAGGGGAGATACGGATGGTTCCGCGTGTCGTAGCAGCCGTTCAGCCCGAGCAGGAACTGCGAGTTCCTTCCGAGGACTTCGTTGATGTCGGGCACGAACGAGACGCGCGGATTGTGGATCTTGATGTTATACGCTCCGGCGTTGAACGTGGTTGAGAAGCGCGGGGTCCACTGCCGGCCGAACCTCAGTTCGCCGCCGTAGCGCGAGTCGTCCCAGTTGTCGTAGTAGCGGTCGGCGTAAAGACCGGTGACGCCGAAGTTGTAGTTGGTGTCGAAGATATACGGAATGTCCCACGAAATCGAGTAGCGCGAGTAGTTCCGCCCCGGCGAAGCCTCGGCGCGGAAGATCTGCCCGCCCCCGCGGAACGCGTCGGTCCAGCCGTCCGGGCGGAAGAGCGCGGTCGGCAGTTTGAACATATCGAAGTTCCGTTCGGTGAAGCTGACGTTTCCGACCAGGCCGTAGTTCGAGTTGACCCCGATCGACGCCTGGAACATTCCGGTGCGCCCTTCCATAATGCTGGCGACGACGGTGGCGTCGCGGATCGGCTCTTCACCGGTCGCGTAGTCGCCCCACAGACGGCCGTCGAGCCCCTGCTGTTCGATCGTGCCCGGGAATACCGAGTCGCGTCCGGCGGCGCCGAATCCCGGCGCGTCGGTTCCCGCCGTGGTCGAGCTGTAGACCCCGGTCGAAAGGGGAGGCGCCATCGGGACCGCGGTGTTGGCGGTGCTGTAGGTGTTGTTGTTATACATCGACGTGTCGCCGTAGGAGTTCGCGCTGTTGACGTTGCTCCCCTGATAGCCGATATAGTCGCTTCCGTTCCAGGCGCCGGACGCCGGCTGGCGCGCGGTGGTGCCGCCGAATCCGGTCGGAACCTGCATCGACTGTCCGCGGACCGTCGCGCCGTCCGAGGCGGTGAAATCGACGACGTCTGCGGCGGCCTCTTCGGCGCTCATCACGCGGAACCCGGGATCGAAACCCGCCTTCGACGGCGCGTCGGACGAGACGTAGCCGGCCGAAACGACGCGTTCCTCTCCGTCGGCACGCTTTAAGAGACTCCACCCCGGGGCCGATTCGGGCATCTGACCCAGGATCTTTTTCTCGTCGGACGGCTTTTGGGCCTCGTCCGATTTCTTTTCCTCTTCCGGTTTCGGCGCGTCGCCGCCGCGGCGGGCGGTTCGGTCGATCCGCTGCGCCTCCGGTTCTTTGACGCCGTTTTTGCCGAAGTAGAGGTTTTCGGTCTCCGGAATGATCGAGACGGTCGGAAGCGGCCCTTCGGTCGGTTTGTCGTTGAAGTAGCCGCTCCGCTTCAGATTGTTTTCGCTGCTCTTGATTTTCTTGTCGTTCAGGACCTGGCCCGGCGCGAACTCGAGCATATTCATCACGACCGACGCCTTGGTCCGCGACTCTTCCCCTTCGTAGCGGATCTGAATGTCCTTGACGCGGTAGCGGTAGTCCTCTTTGATGTCGTAGCGCAGATCGATCATTCCCTCGTCTTCGGTGAAGATCTGGGTGCGCTGAATGTCGGCCAGAACGTAGCCCCGTTCGCCGTAGGCGTATTTCAGGGCGATGCGGTCCGCTTCGAGGTCGTTGAAGTTGTACTCGCTTCCCGGCTTGACCTTCAGTTTCGCGCGGAGTTCTTCGGTCGGGATGACGCGGTTCCCCTCGAAGAGGAAGTTCCGGATCTTATAGCGCGGGCCTTCATCGATGATATACTTGACGGTGATCCATTCGTTCGTCTGATTGAAGAACTGGAACTGGTCGCCGACTTCGAACTCGCGGTCGACTTTGGCGTCGAAACAGCCCAGGCTCCGGTAATACTCGAGAAGCTTCGTCACGTCCTCGTCGAGCCGTTCGCGCGAGAATTCTCCGCCGATCAGGTAGAGGAACCCCGGCTTTTCGGAAACGAGGCTTTTCAGGCGCGCGCTGCTGACCAGCGAATTGCCGATGAACGTCGTTTCGCGCACGCGCTGCTTGATCCCTTCGTCGATCAGATAGACGACGCCGACGTCGGTCGGGCGGTCGCCGACCAGGACTTCGACGTACGGCTCGTTGAGATTTTTCGACTTATAGAGTTCGGCGATCCGAATCCGGCCGTTTTCGACGTCGTACGGATCCATACGGGTTTCGCCCCGTTTCATGTTCAGTTCTTCAAGGATTTCGGTCTTCGACATTTTTCGGTTCCCGATCACCTTGATATACTTGATCTTGCGCAGCGGCGTAAAATCGAAGTTGACGATCACCTTATCCGGCTCGTCGGGAACCAGCGTGGTCGAGACGACGACGTCGACGTACTGTTTCGTCTGCAGAAGGCGGCGTTTGTCCTCTTCGAGCACCTGCTGATTGAACGGGTTGCCGATTTTCGTTTTGATGAGATTGTTGAACCGCGAGATCGGCATTTCCATCCCTTCGGAACAGCGGATGTCCGAGACGATTCGGTTTTCCGGGTCGTCTTTCGGGGCCGGCTGCGCCGAGTCGGGGGCGATCCCGTCGGGATACTCTTCGGGGAGGGTGTTCGGCGGATCGCTCAAAAAGCCGGCCCCTTCCGACGGGGAAGGGCTCGGAACCTGCGCCGCCGTCTTGGCGATCGCCTCCGAGCGAATCGTTTCGGTCGCCGTCTCGCTGTTGAGCGAAAGGTCGGGAACCCAGTCGTCCCCTTCGGTTTCCGGGAGCGAGGTTCCCTTCGGACTGACCGCGTATTCCGACGACATTTCGCTCAGGCCGTCGATCTCGTTCATCGAGACCCCCGCGACCTCTTCCGGGGTCAGGATCGGGGAATTTTCGGCCGCCGCGCGCGGCGCGGTCGGAAGACACGCCGTCAGAACGGCCGCCAGAAGCGCCGACGCGGCGAAACGAAGCGCGCCGGAAAGCCTGCTGATAGCGATATATCGATCCGAAATCGGCATGAATGTCCTTAAAACAAACGGTCGGCGGGAGAGACTCCTCTCCCGAAAAGAATGAATCGGGGTCAAGATTACAGTTTTCCGCGCCCGATCACAATATCTATTTTTACGTTTTCCGGCCTGCGGAGCCCCTCTTTTCCGCGGCGGAGCCGGCGTGAAAAAATTGCCCCCGATTTCGCGAAATGAGGTAAAATAGCATAAGAGGATAAAAACAAATTTTCTTCCGAAAAGACCGAAAAGAATGGACGAATCCGACGAATTCAAACCGAAATCCGGCTCCAAACGGCGCCGTCTGATCCCGCAGCGGAGTTCCATCCGAATCACCTGGAACGAGCTCGAAGGCCGTTTCGTCCGTTACATCGACCACGAATGCGGTCTTTCCGAGAACACGCGCGACGCCTACTGCCGCGACATCGTCCAGTTCTTCGGCTGGCTCGGCGACCGTTATCTGGTCGACCTGACCCTTTCCGACTTTCTCGGCTACCTCGACGCCCTGCGGCGGGGGAACCTTTCCCCCGCCACCTGCGCGCGGCATCTGGTTTCGCTCCGCGCCTTCTACCGCTGGCTCCAACTCGAGGGGATCGTCAAGAAGAACCTGACCGCCCTGCTCGAAAGCCCGAAACTCTGGCAGCGGGTCCCCTCGGTTCTGACGGTCAGGCAGGTCGACCGCCTTCTGACCGCGCCGAATCCCGAAGAGGACCGGAACTGGGTTCGCGACCGCGCGATCTTGGAAATGTTCTACGCCACGGGGTGCCGCGCCTCGGAGATCGCCTCGCTGACGATGGAAGACTACCGTCCGCAGGCGGGTTTTTTGCGGTGCCTTGGAAAAGGGGACAAAGAGCGGATGGTTCCCCTGGGGCGCGGCGCGGTCGACGCCTGCGCCGCCTGGCTCGTCGAACGCACGCGCATCTTAAAACATGCGCTGCTCCCATCCGGCAAAACGGTCACCGATCCGGCGCTCCCCCTTTTTGTCACCCGATCGGGCCGCGCTCTGCGGCGCGAGGCGCTCTGGGAACTGGTGAAAAAATACGCCCGGCGGGTCGGCGCGCCGGCGAAGATCAGCCCGCACTCCCTGCGCCACTCGTTCGCGACGCATCTTCTTTCGGGGGGCGCCGATATCCGCGTCGTGCAGGAGCTGCTGGGACACGCCTCGATCCAGACGACCCAGCGATACACACACGTCGATTTCGAGCGGATGAAGTCGATCCACGACAAGTTCCACCCGCGCTCCTAGTCACGCACGCCGCTTCGGAAGGCTAGCGGAGTTTTTCGCGCCGCGCCGGGTCGGAAAGGATTCCGGTCAGAAAAGGGGAATTGCTCGCCAGCGTGTCGGGAGAATCGAAGAGTTCCCGCGGGGTGAGCCAGACGATCTCCTCGACTTCGGCCGGATCGAAGACCAATTCCGAAACCGGCGTAGCCAGTTCGGCGGCGAACCAGTCGAGATGTACGTTCCAGGGGGTGACGTTTTCCCAGATCGGGCGGAGCGCGGTCAGTCGGCCGCCGACCTCTTCGCGGAATTCGCGCCGGGCCGTCTCTTCGGGCGTCTCGCCCGGTTCGAGCCCCCCTCCGGGGAAGCAAAGCCGCCGCGGCGCGATCACGCGGCTCGAACGGCGGATCACCAGATAGCGGCGGTCGAGAACCTCTTTTTCAAGGTCGTCGGGATGCGCGGCGACCACGACCGCGCCGTATTTCGCCGGTCCGCCGCGGGTCATCGGGAGCCGTTCTTTCGGCAGGCGGCCAGAATCCGTCCGGCCAGTTCCACCGCTTCGGCGCCGCGGTCGCGTTCGGCCGCGTCGCCGCGGAGAATCGAATCGGCGAAAAGGTTCTCTTCTTCCTGGAGCGGGTCGATCGGGATCTTTTCGAAAAGTTCGGTTTTGTAATGCTCCTGCATGAACGAGGGGATCTTCGGCCGGATCTCGCCGAAGACCGTCTTTTCCGGCGCGTAGCCGCCGTCGAGGATTTCGGGCGCGGCGGAGACGACTTCGGCGCGTCGGGCGGCGAAATCGAGGAAGACGCGCCTCCCGCGCGCCGAGACGCTCATCGTCCGCTGCGCCTCCCGCTCGACGCGGGAGGCGAAAAAACGGGCCAGCGAACCGTCTTCGAAGAGAACCTGCGCCGCGCAGGCGTCTTCGAAGCCGCCGAATTCTTCGAACGAGACGGCGTCGACCGAACGGACGGGCGACGCGGCGACCGAAAGAACGAGCTCCAGATCGTGTATCATAATGTCGAGCACCGCGCCGACGTCGGTGCATCGGAACGTGTACGGACTGATGCGCCGCGCGTCGAAGATCGCCGGGCCGGAGATGCTTCGGATCGCGGAGAGCGCCGCCGTCCAGGCAGGATTGAACCGTTCGGTGTGACCGGTTTGGAGGACGAGGTTTCCGGCGCGCGCCGCGACGCGCAGCGCCCGCGCCTCGGACCCGGTCACGGTCATCGGTTTTTCGAGAAGGACGTGTTTTCCGCGCCGCAGAAAGAATTCGCCGAGCTCAAAGTGCCGCCGGGTCGGCGCGGCGATCGTGACGGCGTCGGCGGCCGCGGCAGCGGCTTCGAGACTGTCGAACGCCGGAACTCCGTGCTTTTCCGCCGCGCTTCGCGCGGCCGCGGGGTCGACGTCGTAGATTCCCGCAAGGATCGATTTGTCACACGCGGCGATTTTATCGGCGTGGAATCCGCCGAGCCGGCCGGCGCCGACGACGGCAATTTTCACTCTGTCCATTGGCACGGAGCTTTCCAAAGACTCAGATGATCGAAGTCTGCTCAAGGATCTTTTTCAGAAGCGCCGCGTTCTGCACATGGCCGGTGCAGTGCGCCCGAACCCTGGCGATCAGAAGCGCGCCCCCCAGGGAGAAATCCCCCATCATATCAAGGACTTTATGACGCGCGCACTCGTCGGGGTAGCGCAGCGTGTTTTCGATCGGACCTTCGGGCCCGAAGACCAGAGCGTCGCGCGGCGTGACGCGCTGACAGAGCCCCATTTCGAGAAGATGGTACGCCTCGGCCGAGGTGAGGAACGTGCGGGCCGGGGCCACTTCGGTTTCGAAGAGGCGGTCGGCCGGCTCCGTACCATCGGCGTAAAAGGCGATTTCAAACGACTGTTTTTGAAGAGCGGCCGGGGCGCTTTCGTGGCGCGAGTAGTCGAGCTCGTATCGGTACGAGGCCTCTCCGTTTTCGGAAGGGAGCGCCTCGATCCGGCCCCATTCCCCTTCGAGGCGGATCGGCTCGCGGAGGACCCGCAGACGGCGCGGGGCGTTCTGCCGCTGAATGCCGGCGGCGCGGACCGCGTCGCTGAAAGGGCGGGACGAGCCGTCGATTCCGGGCATCTCTTCGCCGTCGATTCGGACGAGGCAGTTGTCGATCTGCTCCCCCGCCAGCGCCGCCAGGACGTGTTCGATCATATCGAAGCGAACCGCGCCGTCGGTCAGCGACGACTGATGCGGTTTTTCGGCGCGGAACTCCAAAAGAGCGGGAACCGGCTCGGTGTCCGAGCCGGTTCGGCAGAAGCGGATACCGTAATTTTCGGGGGCCGGCAGAAATTCCAGAAGAACATCTTTTCCGGTCCAAAAACCGAACCCGGCGACTTCGGCCCGCCGGACGAGCGTCCGCTGCGGGCCGTATTTGGCATTATCGAGGTTCAGAACCTGGTGCTTTTCTTCCATTACGACGCTAGTTCAAGCGGCCGGTCGAGTTCCGAGCGGCGGCACGCTGTTGATTCCCGGCGGCCTGAGGCGCGGCGGGCTGTTGGGCGGCCCCGGCGGCCTGAGCCGCGAGGCTGTTCAGGGACTGGGCTCCCCCCTTGGGGGTGCCGGCGATTTGAGCCAGCGCGGCCTTGACGTCTTCGGTGATGTCGCATTCCGGACGGTTCCAGACCAGCGAACCGTTCGCGTCGGCTTCCCGGACCGCGGCGAGCTCTTCGGAGATCCCGGTACGGTCGACGCTCACCTTGGCGTGAACGATATAGGCGCGCTTTTCATAGGCGACCTTTTCGACCGCTTTCTGAATGTCCGAGTAGACCTTGTACTGGAGGGGAACCATGCGGTTCTGCATTTCGGCCTGTTTGTCCTGCATCTGCGCTTCCAGATTGCGCATTCCCTCTTTGATCGGGCGGACGGCGTCTTCGAACTGCGGAGTTCCGATGTTGTACTCGCGGGAGACCTTTTCCATCTCTTTCTGGTAGTTCTGCTGCGTCTTCTGAGCTTCGAGGGCGTCCTTCTTGAACTGCTCCTGAAGCATCGGAACCTCGTCGACGGTGACCGGATGAACTTTGATCAGGGCCGGAAGGTCGACGACGGCAACGATCAGCGCCGGCGACTTCGCCGGAGCGGCCTGCGGCTGCGCCTGCTGGGCGAACGCGGCCAGCGGCATCGCAAGCATGAGAAATAGACCGAGATAAAACTTTTTCACTTCTGCACTCCTTGCTCCGTTTGGGGCTTCTGGTCTTTCCGTTATTAAAAACGGGATTTCACGCAATTTGGGAGAGAGCGGTCTCCTCCCGCTCAGAGTCGCTATTCTGACGTATTTCGCGAAAAAAGTAAAGATTGATTTTATTTGGGGCATATTTAGTGAATTTTAAGAAAATTTAACAAAATACGGGATTCCGCTTGCAAAAGTCGTTACAATCCGTATATTTTCCCTATCGATAAGGTTTGGGTTCCGTTCAGGTTGACAGGCCGTCAGTTTTTTTAAACGAGGACGCCTCAGCAAAACGGACCGGTTACCTAACAGGAAAGCGGAAGCGGTTTTCTTTATCCGCGGCAAGCGCCGAACTTTGCGGGAATGTGACGGTTCCTCTTCCGGCGCGCGGATCGGACAGGGTTGTGAAAGAAAACCGTCGTTTTTTGAGGTTACGAGGCAGCTGCCGAGACGGCGGTGTTTCGTCGGTGGGCTTGTTCGGCTGTTTTCATATTGCCGGTCAGGCGCGCGGCTGTTTCGATGTCCGCAATATCTCGGGAGGAAATGACGAGATATGGCAGGCCAAAAACCTATTATCGCTATCAACGCCGATTACAGAACCCGTCAGAACAACTGCCCTTCTACAAGTTATCTTTTTGCGGGTTATTACGAGTCAGTCATCAAAGCGGGCGGAATTCCGATTCTTCTTCCCCCGTATCAGAATGAAAACGACATCGACCAGATTCTCGACATGGTCGACGGCGTTTTGATGACCGGCGGAGCCGATCTCGACCCGCGGCGCGACGGATATATGGTTCATCCGTCCCTTCATCTGATGTCTCCGGTGCGCGAATCGTTCGACCGCGCCCTCATTCGGAAAGTCTATGAACGCCGGATTCCGTTCTACGGGATCGGCGCGGGAATGCAGCTGTTGAACGTCGCGCTGGGCGGGACTCTCTTTCTGCATATCGCCGAAGACATTCCGACGGCGCTGCCGCACCGCGACCCGCACGACCCGTACCACCGCCACGCGCTGGTGGTCGAGCCGGGCTCGCTTCTGGACCGCGTCTACGGCGACAATGCGATCGTCGTCAACAGCATGCACCACATGGCGGTCGACGACGTTGCCGACGGATTCCTGGCGACCGCCAAATGCCCCGACTCGGTCATCGAAGGGATCGAGTATATTCGGGACGACTGGTTCGCGTTCGGCACGCAGTTCCATCCGGAAGCTCTCTCGGCGACAGTGCTCGATCTGCGGATCTTCGGCGAATTTATGGCGGGCGTCGCCCGTTTCTCGTCGAAATCGTTCGAACTCTGTTTCGCCGACGAGTCGGTTCAGCCGATCACCAAGCCGAGCACCAAGGCGGTGAAAGAGCGGAATCGGAAAAAGAAGGCGGAACTCTTCCCCGAATCGGTCGCCGCCGCGGCTCCGCGGAAACGTCCCGCCAAACGGGCGCGCTCCCTTTCGGCCGGCTGATCTTCGCCGCGCGGGCTCTCCCCTTCCGCGAGTCGGGGAGAGCCTGTAAAATAACCTCGGCACGGTACAAAGGGCGGGGGGAACAGAAAGGCGCTGAACTATGGCAGAAAAGACCATCTTTAAGAAGATCATCGATAAGGAGATCCCGGCCGACATCGTCTACGAAGACGACCGGTGTCTGGCGTTCCGCGACATCGCGCCGCAGGCGCCGACGCACATCATCGTGATCCCGAAAAAGGAACTCCGGTCGACCAACGACATCACTCCCGAAGACGCCCCGCTGATCGGGCATCTCTACTGCGTGATGGGCGAGCTGGCGAAACGGGAGGGGATCGCCGAGGCGGGCTATCGAATCGTGACCAACTGCGGGCCGGACGCCTGTCAGACGGTACCTCACCTTCACTATCACCTGATCGGCGGCCGCAAGTTCGGCTGGCCTCCGGGGTAAAGTTTCGTAATTTCCATGGCGGGCACAAAGCGGGCAAAAGCGAATGTCATCTGGCTCGGCAACGGCAACCGCGTCTCGGTTCCCGAGACGGCGGCGCGCCTTCTGCCGGAGCTGAAAAAGCGCGTTCGGATCGTCGCCGAAGACTTCACCGGTCAAAAGGACATGTCGGCGGTGAAAGCCGACTACGCGGTCGTTTTGGGCGGGGACGGCTCGGTTTTGCGCGCTATACACCAGTTGGGGGAAAACCAGATCCCGATCCTGGCGGTCAACGTCGGTTCGCTGGCGTTCCTTTCGTGCCTGACCCCCGACGAGCTGATCCCGTTCCTCGATAAGAACGATTTCCGCGCGTTTCCGGTGCAGGAGAACGTCCTTCTGGAATGTACCCTCTGGCGCCGTCTTTCCGACATCGCGGCACACGGCGGCAAGGCCGCGCCGGTGAACGACCGGGGCGAAGTCTGCGTGGCGCGCAAACTGGCGGTCAACGAGGTCGCCCTTCTGGGCGGCCCGCCGTTCGAGATCATCCACGTCGAACTTTCGGTCGACGGCGAGTCGGCGACGACCTATCACGGCGACGGCGTGCTGATCAGCACGTCGATCGGCTCGACCGCGCACAATCTTTCGTCCGGCGGCCCGATCATCCGCCGGGGGCTCGACGTGGTGGTCATCTCGCCGCTCAATCCCCATTCGCTCAGTTACCGGCCGGTCGTCGATTCGGCCGACCGCGTCTACGAGCTGCGGATTCTGAACCGCGAGGTCTTCGTGGTGACCGACGGCGACTCGTCTCTGTCGATGGTTCCGGGCGACCGCGTCGTGGTGCGCCGCGCGCCGGTCTCGCTCCGCCTGGTCCGCCTTCCCGAACGGGGCTACTATCACGTCCTGCGCGAGAAGCTCGGCTGGAGCGGGCAGATGGCGTACCTCAACCGCTGACCGGCGGCCGGCGGCCGCCGGTTTTTTTTAGCGTTTGGCGTTTGGAACCCGAACGGCTAGTCGGTGAAAATCAGCGAGTAAAGATCCGCCTCGCAAAGATAAAATTTCAGGACGACCGGCTTTCCGGCGAGGGACGAGACGTCTTTCGATCCGTTCCAGGAAACGCGCCGGTCAAGCGAATCTCCGTAAATCATATCGCACTCGTCTTTTGTGAATCCCGGAATCGGTGTTCCGTCCGGCCCGCAGATTTCGACGTAAACGGATCCGAAACCGCTCGTCGCGGCGTTGATCGAAAGCTCTTTTCCCGTAAAGGTCAGCGGCGTGGTCGTCACCAGGCCCGGCTTCGTCTTGGCGTGGAGCGACGCGAACCCGTCGATCCGG
>CACXFR010000019.1 GCA_902766935.1 uncultured Planctomycetota bacterium
ATCGCTCCGCGCCATCAGCGCCGCCGAAAGGCGTCCGCTCTGCGAATCGAGGTAGTAAAGCGCCTCGACGTTGCTGTTGAAATAGCCGGTCGAGAGAACCGCGCCGGAACTTTCGCTCGAGGCGGTCGCCGAGATTCCCGAAGGGCTCGGGCGGCGCAGCACAAGCCCGACAACGAGCGCGCTGACAATCAGGAGAGCGGAAACGGCGGTCTGTCTGGCGAATTTCATGAAAGTGTTCCTGCGGCGGCTTTCGGCAACGATGAAAATTCTCCCCTTAAATAAAGAGGGGAATCCCGGAGCCGGAGCATAATCTTTTCGCGAATCGAAATCCAGTCCATTTTCCCGAAAGGGCGCGGCGTCTTGCATTTTTTCCGCCGCGGGGTATAAACGGTTGAAAAGACCGGCAACCCCGTCGAAAAAAGCGAGCCGATGTACGAAGTCGAAATGAAATTCCGTCTGACCGCGCCGGAGGCGTTCGAAGCGAAAGCCGCCGAATTGTTCGGCGTCCGCCTCGGCGCGCCCCGCGTCGAGGAAGACCTCTACTTTCAGCGGGTCAGCCGTGATTTTCGCGAAACGGGAGAGGCGCTCCGTCTCCGCCGCATCGGCGGCCGCCTTCTGATCACCTACAAGGGGCCGCGCCGGGATCGGGTCGTCAAGACGCGCGAAGAGATCGAACTCCCCCTCCTTTCGCCGGGGGAAGACGCCCCGCTCGAAGAGCGAAAGGAGGCGTGGATCCGCCTTTTGGCGCGGCTCGGCTACGAGCCGTTCGCCGAAATCGCCAAGACGCGGCGTTCGGCGCCGTTTGTTTTTTCCGGCCGCGCGTTCAGCCTGACCCGCGACTCGCTCCCGAACTTGGGGGAGTTCACCGAAATCGAGACGATCATTCCCGGCGCCGACGAGCAGATCTCCGCGCAGAACGCGCTGAAAGAAGCCGCCGCCCGGATGGGGTTGGCCGATCCGGTCTTTTCCAGCTACCTGACCCTCCTGTTGGAAAGCCGGAAAGGCGACGCGCGCCGGGCGTTCCCCGAATCGGATTAGCCCCCGTTCTGCGCCGGGCGGACGCGCCTGGCGAAATGTAACGGTCGTTAGGTTCCCGCCGAGCGGGAGACCAAAAAATCCCCTAAATTACCATTAAAATGGTAGACAACTTATTTTTCTTAGATTATGATAGGGTGGGGGGATTCTATGCAGATATTTTTTCCGAAAGGTTTATCACATCCGATGAGAGTTTTACGGAATTTCGTTATGGTGGCGGCGGTTCTCTCGGCGGCGCTCGCGCTTGCGCCGGTCGAAATCCGCGCCAAAGACGCCGAACAGGACGCCGAAAAGGTCGGACTCTTCGACGCGATCGATCAGGGGCTGGTCGAGGTCAAGCTGAAGCAAAACGGCGCGCTCGAAGGAAATCTGACGGTGAAAAATCTTTCGGGTCAGCCCCTTGAAATCGACGTTCCCTCGGCGTTTGCCGCCGTGCCGGTCGCCCAGTGGGGCGTCGGCGGCGGGATGCCCGGCGGAATGCCCGGCCCCATGCCCGGCATGGGGGGCGGCCTGCCCGGCGTCGGGGGGGGTATGGGCCCCGGCATGGGGCCGCAGAACCGCGGTCTCGGCTTGGGCGGCCCCGGGAATCAGCCCGGCCGAATGGGTCTTAACTCCGGCCGGAACGGCGGCGGCCGAAACGGCGGCGGGGGCGGCAACCAATCGGTCGGCGGAAGCCGCGGCGGCATGGGCGGCGGACGCGGAGGACGCGGCGGCGGCTGGTTTGTCGCGCCCGAAAAGACCGTCCGCGAAAAGATCCGCACCGTCTGCCTCGAACACGGCAAGAACGACCCCTACGGCGGCCAGGAATACGCCCTGGTTCCGATCGAGACGATCTCCGAAAATAAAACGACCCGTGCGCTTGTCGAGATGCTCGGCGACGACAACGTCGATCAGCAGGCGCTCCAGGCGGCGGTTTGGAATCAGGAAAACGAAGTTTCGATGGACGAGCTGGCGCAAAAGGTCTATCAGCCGGCGGGAAACGTCACCCCCCGCCCCTGGTTCTCGGCCGAGCAGCTTGAGGCGAGCTCCGAACTGATCAAGGCCGCCGAGACGCGCGCCGAAGAGATCGCCGCCGAAGAGGCCGCCCAAGAGAAAGCCGAAGAGCTCAAAGCCGAAGAAGAAGCTCTTTCGTCCGACTCCGAAAAAGAAGTCGACACCACGATCGAAAAACTGACCGAAGAACTTCAGAAGTAATTTTTTCGTCTCTTGACTTAGTCAGCGGCGGCGCGGGGAGATCCCCGCGCCGCCGCTTTGTTTTCCCGCGGAAAATCTTTCGCGTCTAAAAGCTCAGCAGAAGTCCGGCGCTCGCCACGTGCGTGGTCCGGTCGCTGTTGAACAGCACGTCGTAGTCGAGGGTGGCGGCCAGCGTGCCGAAGAAGGAGAACTTGACCCCCGCGCCCCCCCAGAACTGGTCGTCGCCGATCACTCCGCCGAAAAACGCCCGCGACGGCGTGTAGGTGCCGGGGTTGCGGCTGAAGTAGCAGGTACTGAGCGAGGCGTCGTCCAGATACTGGTGAATCCACCCCATCCGCGCCTGGAGAACCGCCAGCCCCAGGTCGGCGTCGATCCGAGCGCCGAGCGTCTGGAAGAGCCCGTCGGTTTTGAAATCTTCGGCTTTGGCGGTTCGGCTCTTCAGGTCGAAGCCGTCCGACTTCATATAGCCGTATTGCACGTTGGCGAACGGCTTTAAGGTGAAGAGCCCGCCGGTTCGCATATAGTAGCCCGTCTCCAGCGAGCCGCCCGCCTGCCAGCCGTCCCGGCCGAGCGCGCCGTCCTGTCCCGGCGAAGTCAGTTCGTAGTCGTCCAGCCCGGCGGTTCCCAGGAGGCTGAAATAAAACCCGCCGGTGTTGTAGCGGAGCCCGATCCCGCCCAGGTGCGTCTGCGCCTCGTCGGCGAAAGAGCCTTTCTGCGAAAGTTCGTCGCTCTGATAGTTGTAATACGCGGTGGCGAGCATCCCCGAACCGAGTCCCCAGTTCAGGCCGATTTGAGCGCCGTTCAGATCGTTGTCGAGCGAAACGTCTTCGAACAGATCGAGATCCCCTTTTCCGACGTAGTAGTCCCCCCAGATCTGAAACGACGAGCAGGGAAGGTCGTAGCCGCGGATCACCGCATCTTCCGAAAGTCCGCGGGTCGGCGCGAACCCTTCGGCGCCGGCCGAAGCCCCGTCGGCGCCCCGGGCGGGAAGCGCGAGCCCCAGGGCCGCGGAAACAAGGAGGACGGCCAGGCAAACCGCCCTTCGGCCGATCCTTTTCATAAACCGTTCTTTTGTGAAAGTCATTGTTTCTCTTTCGGAGAGTCCCCCATTTCCCTTATCGGCCCGACGGGGCGTTATCCTCAGTAAAATCGTTAAAGTTTTCCCTTTTTAACAATTTTATCGGCACGTCGGCGCCGACGTGCCCCATTATTTATCTACGGAACGGGCGGGACGAAGACTCGTTCTCTTTGATTCCCTCTTTTCCGGAGGGGAAAGGCCTTCGGCGCGCTTTTTCCCGAAAAAAGTTTTTCGCCTGATTGCCCGCGCCCGTTTTTTTTGTAAAATGGGGCGTATAAGAGGTCCGTTTTCGGACCATTCACGTTAACCCACGCGAGGCTTCACTATGGCAAAAAAATCTTATCTGGCGGTTGATATGGGCGCTTCCAGCGGCCGTCTTCTTATCGGGCATTTCGACGGCAGACGGATCGAACTCGAAGAGGTCCATCGTTATATGAACGGTCCCGTCGAAATGATGGGGAGTTACCACTGGAATCTTCCCGGTCTTTGGAGCGAAGTTCAGAACGGCCTTCGTCTGACCGGCGAAAAGTTCGGCGCGACGGTCGAAAGCGTGGGCGTCGACACCTGGGGAGTCGACTACGGCTACTTCGACAAGAACGGCAAACTCCTGGGGAACCCCTACTGCTACCGCGACCCGCGTACCGACGGGGTGATGGAAGAGTCGTTCAAGACGGTTTCGCGCGACGAAATCTTCGCCAATTCCGGCCTTCAGTTTATGCAGATCAACACGCTCTATCAGCTGATCGCCGACAAAATCTCCGGCTCGGTCGCCCAGGCCAACGCCGAACGTTTTATGATGATCCCCGACATCTTCCACTGGCTCCTTTCGGGAGAGATGAGCAACGAGTTCACCGACTCGACCACCACGCAGTGTTTCGACCCGGTCAAAGGGGACTGGGCGAAAGGAATGCTCGAAAAGTTCGGGATTCCGTCCCACATCTTCAAACCGGTCTCGCAGCCGGGAACGGTCCTGGGGACTCTGCGCGCCTCGCTGGCCGAAGAGAGCGGCCTGAAGGGGATGAAGATCGTCCTTCCCGGCTCGCACGACACCGCCAGCGCCGTGATGGCCGTTCCGACCGCCAGTCCGGTCGGCTCGACCGACTGGGCGTACGTCAGTCTCGGCACCTGGGCGCTGATGGGGATCGAATCGCCCAAGCCGGTCGTCAACGACGTCGTCTCCGGGTTCAACTTCACCAACGAAGGGGGCGTCGGCGGCACGACCCGCATTCTGAAAAATATCTGCGGGATGTGGCTTCTTCAGGAGTGCCGCCGCGTCTGGAACCAGAAGGGGCGCAATCTCGACTGGGAAGATATGAACAACATGACTTCCGGCGCTCCCGCGATGACCGCCTTCATCGACCCCGACCACCGCGACTTCCTCGCGCCGACCGATATGCCCGAGGCGATCCGCCGCTTCGCGCAGCGGACGGGCCAGGCGGTTCCGCAGGACGACGGCACGGTGCTGCGCGTCATTCTGGAAAGTATCGCCATGAAGTTCCGTCAGGTTCTCGGTATGTGCGAAAAGATCTCCGGCGCGAAGATCGGCACGCTCCACATCGTCGGCGGCGGGATCCGCAATAAGCTCCTCTGCCAGGCGGCCGCCAACGCGACGGGCTGCCGCGTGGTGACCGGGCCGATCGAAGCGACGGCGATCGGCAACGTGATGATGCAGGCGGTCGCCTCGGGCGACGTCGCCGGCATCGCCGAAGCGCGGGCGGTAATCCGCGACAGCTTCGACGTCGCCGAATACCTCCCGCAGGAATCCGCCGTCTGGGACGACGCCTACGAACGGTTCGTCAAAATCGTCGGCTGACAGCGGCGGCGGTCAATCGTCCCGCCGCAGTTTTCGTCGGCCGACAGCCGACCGAAAGGTTTGATGAGTTTTTTATTTCCGGAATTTGCTGCCGATCGGACGGCGCGTCCGTCCGATCCCCCCTTTTTGTAAACGCTCGTCGTTTCGTAAGCCCCAGCACCTCTGAAAAAATGTCATCGCGGAATGTTTTAGAAAGGATTGTATATCAAAAATGACGAAGCACATCTTTGTAACCGGCGGCGTCGTCAGTTCGCTCGGAAAAGGTTTGACCTGCGCGTCGATCGGGATGCTCCTCGAAAGCCGGGGGCTCCGCGTGCGGATGCAGAAACTCGACCCCTACCTGAACATCCTTCCCGGGATTCTCAGTCCGTTTCAGCACGGCGAAGTCTACGTGCTGGACGACGGGAGCGAGACCGACCTCGACCTGGGACACTACGAACGGTTCACCAGCGACCGGCTGACGCGCAACAGCAGCTGGACGACCGGCCTTCTCTACCAGGAGATGGGCGAAAAAGAACGCGCCGGGGAATACAACGGCGTCACGATCCAGGTCATTCCGCACGTGACGAGCATCATCAAGGAGAAAGTCGCCAACCTTGACCGGGACGACGTCGACGTGGTCATCACCGAAATCGGCGGGACGGTCGGCGATATGGAATCGCTCCCCCACATGGAGGCGATCCGCCAGTTCGCCAACGACGTCGGCAAACAGAACTGCCTCTTTATCCACCTGACCCTGATCCCCTACCTGAAAGCCGCGCGCGAGCTGAAAACCAAGCCGACGCAGCACAGCGTCGGCCGGCTCCTGTCGATCGGGATCCAGCCCGACATCATCGTCTGCCGAACCGAACAGCCGATCCCGGCCGAAGAGCGCGCCAAGATCGCCCTCTTCTGCAACGTTCCGAAAGAGTGCGTCGTGGAAGAACCGGACGCCGACTTCTCGATTTACGAAGTCCCGATGACGCTTCACGCCAACAAGATGGACGAGATCGTCGTCAGTCGTCTCGGCCTTTCGAACGCGGGGGAACCGAATCTGACCGCGTGGCGCGACATGCTCGATCGGATGCACCATCCGGAACGGGAGGTCACCATCGCCGTCGTCGGCCGATACGCCGACCATAAAGACGCGTATAAGTCGGTCTACGAGGCGCTCGACCACGCCGGAACGGTCAACCGCGCCCAGGTTCGGGTTCGCCGAATCGACAGCGAAAACGTCGTGCGTCAGGAAACGCGGCAGATCCTCGAAAACGTCGACGGGATCATCGTTCCCGGCGGGTTCGGCGAACGAACCGTCAGCGGAACCGTCGAGGCGATTCAGATCGCCCGCGAAAAGGGAATTCCGTTCTTCGGCGTCGCGCTCGGAATTCAGAGCGCGATGATCGAATACGGCCGGAACGTCCTGGGACTGAACGACGCCGACTCGACCGAGTACGACCGCACCTGCGAGAACCCGATCTTCCGCCTCCTTCAGGACGACAAAGACCCCGAAGACGGCGTGCGCCGCGGGAGCCGCAAAGTCAGCCTCGCCGCCGGTTCGAAGGCCGAAAAGATCTACGGCTGCCGACAGATCGAGGAACGGCACCGCCACCGCTATGAATTCGATTTCGAGTATCAGAAGAAATTCGAAGAGGGGGGCGCGGTTCTTTCGGGACTGGCCGAGTCGGGGAAACACCTGGAAGTGATGGAACTGCCGAATCACCCGTGGTTCGTCGCCGTGGCGTATCACCCGGAATTCAAGTCGCAGCCGACCAAGCCGCATCCGCTCTTCGCCGACTTCGTCGCCGCCGCGGTCGAACACCGCGGCTGAGCCGCGGCGATACCGCCTCGCCATACGGGGGAGAGTCCGCTCTCCCCCTTTTTTTACGCCCGAACCGGGCATAAAAAAAGGCACAGCGCCCGCTGTGCCGAAGTTGGGGAAAAGGGATTCGAACCCCTACTAAATGGTTCAGAGCCATTCGTGCTACCACTACACCATTCCCCAAGGAAGGATAACTCATTTTAACCCTTTTCGGGAAGCCGTCAAGGTCTTGCGGGGCGTCTTTTTTTTGGTATGGTAAAGGAGGGAAGTTTCCCCGTCGAATGTTGATCCGTCCCCCCTCCAAAGGAAAAGAGAATGGCACCGCACTTTATTTTTGAAATGAACCGCGTCTCGAAACGGTTCGGCGAAAAGGTGATTCTGCAGAATATCTCCCTGGCGTTCTACTACGGCGCCAAGATCGGGATCGTCGGCGAAAACGGCGCGGGAAAATCGACCCTCCTCAAAATTATGGCGGGGCTCGACACCGACATCGACGGCGAGGTGACGATGGTCAAAGGGATGCGCGTCTGCTACGTCGCGCAGGAACCGGAACTCGACCTTGCGGCGACGGTCCGCGAAAACCTGATGAAAGCGGTCGCCCCGATCCAGGAAAAGATCGACCGGTTCAACGAAATTTCGACCCTGATGGGGGATCCCGACCAGGCCGACAATTTCGACAAACTGATGGAAGAGATGGGACGCCTCCAAGAGGAAATCGACCATCTCGAGGGGTGGGAGCTCGATCGCCGGATCGACATCGCCGCCGACGCGCTTCTTCTCCCACCCGACGACGCGGTCGTCGGCCAGCTCTCCGGCGGAGAGCGCCGCCGCGTGGCTCTCTGTAAAGCGCTGCTCGAACGCCCCGACCTCCTTCTGCTCGACGAGCCGACGAACCACCTCGACGCCGAAACGGTCCGCTGGCTGGAAGCGACGCTGCGCGACTATCCCGGAACGGTGATCATCGTGACGCACGACCGCTATTTCCTCGACAACGTGACCAAGTGGATTCTGGAAATCGACAACACGCGCGGTCTGCCGTTCGAGGGGAACTACTCGTCGTGGCTGGCGCAGAAGGCGGAACTCCTCCGCCTTTCCGAAAAGAAAGAGTCACAGCGGCAGAAGGTCTTAAAGCGGGAACTCGAATGGATCGAAAAGGCGCACCGCGGCCGAAAGCAGAAGAATCAGGCGCGCGTCCGTTCCTATGAAGAGCTCGCCGCCCAACAGACGATCGACGACAAGAGCGACACGGTCATTCAGATCGCCCCCGGCCCCCGCCTGGGCGAAAAGGTTCTCAACGTGCGCAGCCTTTGCAAGGGATTCGAAATCGGCGGGAAGTTCATTCCGCTCATCAAAGACGCGACGTTCGACATCCCCCGCGGCGCGGTGGTCGGCGTGATCGGCCCGAACGGAACCGGGAAGACGACCCTCTTCCGAATGATCGTCGGCGAGGAAAAACCGGACAGCGGCACCCTCGAGCTGGGCGAGACGGTCAAACTTTCCTACGTCGATCAGCACCGCGACGCGCTCAACGACGACAACACCGTCTTCGAAGAGATCACCGGCGGGCGCGATCTGGTCGAACTCGGTCCGGTCAAGATGAACAGCCGCCTCTACCTGGCGCGGTTCAATTTCCGCGGCGCGCAGCAGCAGCTGCCGGTCGGCAAGTGCTCCGGCGGCGAGCGGAACCGCGTCCACCTGGCGAAACTCCTCAAGCGGGACGGGAACTTCCTCCTCCTCGACGAGCCGACGAACGACCTGGACGTCGGCACGATGCGTGTTCTCGAACAGGCGATCATCGATTTCCCCGGCTGCGCGCTGGTGATCAGCCACGACCGTTTCTTCCTCGACCGGATCTGTACGCATCTGCTCGTTTTCGAGGGAGGGGGAAAAGTCCGATGGTTCGAGGGGAACTTTACCGATTATGAAGAAACGGTTCTCGCCGCCCAGCCGGACGCGCAGACGAGCCGCCGCTCGAAATACCGAAAGATTCCGGCGTAAAGACGTTAGGCCGAACAGGCAGAAGAAGGAGCATCCATGACCGATCGAAGCCGATACCAGGAAGGGATCATCAAACGCTATTACGAAAACAAAGACGCGATCATGTACCAGAAGCTGACCGAGCTGGCGTCGGAACTCTGGCTTTCCGAAGGGAAGAAGCGCGCCGCGCTCTGGACCCGCGTCGAAAAGGCGCTTCGGAACATGAAAGTCCCGGAGGCGAAGATCGCGCAGATTCTCGAAAAGGACGACCCCGCCTACCTGGCGAGTTTCCTCGAAAAAATGGCGTAGCTCCGCGCCGAAAAACGCGTTACTCGTGCCGGAGCGCCTCGATCGGATCCATCGAGGCGGCGCGGACCGCCGGATAGAGTCCGAAGACGACCCCGATCAGAAGCGAGATCGAAAACGCCAGCGGAATCGACCAGTAGACGATGATCGGTTTCATCTCCTGAATGATCGGCGGCAGGTTCGCCACGGCGTCCGGCTTAAAGTGTTTCAGGAGGAACATGACCAGTTCCGTCGTCGGTCCGCAGGTCAGTCCGACCAAGACGCCGAGACCGCCGCCGACGATCGAAAGGACGACCGTTTCGATCAGGAACTGGCGGATAATATCTTCCTTTCTCGCGCCGAGCGCGCGGCGGATTCCGATTTCGCGGGTACGCTCGGTCACGGTCGCCAGCATGATGTTCATAATCCCGATCCCGCCGACCACCAGCGAGATTCCCGCCATCAGTCCCATAAAGATATTGAACATCAGCCGCGTCGTTTTCGCCTGTTCCAGAAGCTCCAGCGGTACGGTCACTCCGAAATCCTCGTATTTATGGTGCGCCGACAGATCGAGTTTGATGATATCGGCGGTCTCGGTGACGTTTTCGATCGAATCGACCTTAAGGGTGATCTGGTTCAGCTGAACCGTCTCCCCTTCGAAGGATCCGCTCAGGCGGCGAACCACGGTATCGCCGATCCGCACGCGAAACGTGCTGATCGGGATATAGATATCGAAGGAAAAATCCTGGGAATCGAGCGACCCCCCCGCGGCCGCCGACGGCGCGCGCGACTGCATGATCCCGATGACGGTAAAACTATGGTCGTCGCCGATCCGTACCATCCGGCCGATCGGGTCTTCGTAGGGGAAGAGCTGTTCGGCGGTCTTCGAGGCCAACACGCAGAAGTCGCGAAGTTTGACGTCGTCCATCTCGACCAGAAAACGGCCTTCGAAAACCTTCTGTTTGGTGATATCGATATAGTCGGCCGTGCATCCGACCAGACGCCCGTCCACCTTATGACTGCCGTTATGGAACGTCTCGCGGGCCTCGCGAACGGGGATCGCCTGGATGATCGTCGGAATCGTTTCGGAAAGGCGCGAAAAATCCTCCCGCGTCAGGCCGAATTCGGGAATCTGCATTCCCCGTCGGCCGCGGCCCCCCTGGCCGAAAACCTCGTTCGGCGGCTTGATGGTGCGGACGATGATGTTGTCGGCGCCGAGACTCTCGATCTGCTCCTGCGCCTTGCGGCTGATCCCCTCGCCGATCGCCAAAAGCCAGATCACACTCGCCACCCCGATGAAGATCCCGAGGACCGTCAACAGGGAGCGGAGCGGATGGAGCAGGAGGCTTTTCACCCCCAGAAGTAAAGTTCTGAACCAAAGCATATTGCGTTACGCCGCCGAAGGCGGAGCCGTTTTGTCGGGGATCGGGGGTATTTCGGCCAGCCGCTGGTCCGACTCGATCAGGCCGTCGCGAAGACGGACGATCCGCCGGCTTCGCGCGCCGACCTCGTCTTCGTGTGTGACCAGAATGATCGTGCGTCCCTCTTTGTTGAGCCGGTCGAGCAAATCCAGGATTTCGAGCGTGGTCACCGAATCGAGGTTCCCCGTCGGTTCGTCGGCCAGGATGAAATAGGGGTCGTTGACCAGCGAACGGGCGATCGCCACGCGCTGCTGCTGACCGCCGGAAAGCTGGGTCGGCCGATGGTCAAGCCGGTCGCCCAGCCCGACCATCTTCGCCAGTTCGACACACCGGCGGCGGGACCGGGCGCTGACGTTTTTCTGATAGAAGAGGGGAACTTCGATATTTTCGATCACCGTCAGCTGCTGAATCAGGTTATACGACTGAAAGACAAACCCGATTCGGCTGCCGCGGATTTCGGACAGGGCGCGATCGTCCAATCGGGTGACGTCGTCGTCGCCCAGAAAGATCTTTCCGGCGGTCGGCCGGTCAAGACAGCCGAGCAGGTTCAGCAGGGTGCTCTTCCCGGACCCCGACGCTCCCATGATGGCGACGAAGTCGCCGCGCGGAACTTCCAGGTCGACCCCGCGCAAAGCGCGAACCGTCTCCCCTTTCAGGACATACTCGCGCGTTACGCCGGAAAGGAGCGCCGCGTATTGGGTCGTGTCTGCTGTCATCATCTCTCTTCGGCGATTATTTGGGCGGCTCCCCCTGAGGCGCGTCGGAACTGTTCTTCACCGCCGAGGTCTGCCCGATTTCCTGTTTGAACCGCGCGATCCCTTTCGAGAACTCGTCGGCGTTGACCCGACCGTCGTTCCCTACATCAAACCGGGCGATCATTTCGGCGAACTCTTCGGCCTCCCCTTCCGGCACGTCGTCCGTGTCGATCACGTTGTCGCGGTTGCGGTCGAGGAACGCGAAGATTTCGGACGGTTCCTTCTTGAAGACGAACTTCATCGCGCTCTGTTCGTTTTCGTCGTCCGAGAGGGTCTGCTGCATCCGCTGATACTTGATCCGCGCGCTGCAGAACCCGATCACCAGGTCGGTCCGGGAGAGCGTACCTTTCTTCGACCGATCCCAGTCGTCGAAGAAGGGAGAGCATAAGGGGAGCTCCTCGGAAATTTCGTCGCGGGTGATCTGTTTGTCGGCGTCGGCGTCGGCCTTCTGGCAGACTTCCATCGCGGTCAGACCGAAATAGGGAACGAGCGACTCAAGCCGGGCGAACTCGTCGTTTTCCGCCCGCCTGATCAGCGAAACCAGATAATCGAGGAGCTCCTGATCCCGCTCTTCCTCTTCGGCTGTTTTTTCCTTCCGCTTCGGCTTTTCGGCGAAAGGTTCCCCGGGAGAGCCGTCTCCGGGCGCCGCGCCGGGAAGCGGTCCGACCGGAGCGCCGGCCCCCGGAATCGGACCGTCCGACGGCAGCGGCGGGGCGATCCCGCCGATCTCGGGTTTTTCCTCTTCGGATTCGGTCTTTTTGGACATCCCGGGGAAATGAACCTTGTTCTTGTACTGCCGCGCGCCGCTGACGACCTGGTCCCCCTCGCTGAGCCCCTCTTCGATCACGACCTGCTTGTCGTTCGACGGACCGAGCCTGACCTCTTTGAACCCCCACTGACCGTCGGCATAGGTGATCACATAGTTTTTCTTCGCGACCTCGACAATGCACTGTACCGGCACCATGAGAACGTCGTCAATCCGCTGCGCCTCGATCTGAACCTGAGCGGTCAGGCCGGAACGGATCTTGTCGGAGGGGTTGTCGATGTCAATGATGGTCACGTAGTCTTTCGACGACGACATCCATTTCGCCTCGGGATACTGGTTGACCTTGCTGACCGTCCCTTCGAACGACTGCGAGGCGAGTGCGTCGAAAACGATTCTCGCCTTCATGCCGATCTTGACGTTGGCGATATTCGACTCGTTGATCATCGCCTTGACCTGCATCTCCATCGGGTCGGGCAGACGGACGATCACATAGTTGGCGTAGACCTTCGAACCCTCTTGAATCATATCCGACTCGCGCCAGACGTCCTCATTGGCGTAGACGACCTGTCCGTCGGCCGGCGCGCGGATCACGCAGTATTCCAGCTGCTGCAGGAAATGGTCGAGCCGGTTCTTCGCCACTTCGGCCGAGTAGGTGTCGCTGCTCAGCTTGGCGCGGGCGGTCTCGATGTCGGCCATCAGTTTGGTGATTTCTTTTTCGCTGGTATACCTCAGAAGAACCTCCTGTTTCAGAAGATTGCTCTTTAAGGTGTTCACCTGCTTCTGCTCGGCGACCAGCGCCGACTCGAGCTGGACGGTGGTCGTGTATCCGAACTGGACGAGTTTTTTGGTGTAGGCGACTGAATCCGCCTCTTTTTTCTGTTCTTCGCGGGCGGTGTAGATGTCGTTTTCGATCGTCATCCAGTTCTGCTCGAACGTACCTTCGATGTACTCTTCGAGCGAAAGCTCGGCGGTTCGGAGCGAGGCGCGCGACGAAGCGACCGAGGCGGTGTTGGTGTTGCAGGTGATCTGCTGGGTGCTCGCCTTGTCTTCGAGATCCGACGAGTCGAGGACGACGAGCCGATCCCCTTTTTTCACCTGTTCCCCTTCCGGGATGAGCCAGATGATCGTCGTGCCGGCGTTGCTTTCGACCTGACAGGTCACGTCAACGTTTTTGGCGCTCTGCGCGTTCCCCTTCCCGATGATTTCATGGACGAACGTCCCGCGGGTCACCTTCGAGTAGATGACGCTCGTCTTCGACCCGCCGCCGTGGACGAAATGCGTCCACCCCCACCAGATCCCCCCTCCGAACAGGGAGGAAAACAGGAGGGCCACCAACAGTGTGCGGACCGCGCCGCCCCGTCGCAGAGAATCTCTCATTGTTCGAATACCGGTTTCGCTTGGCGCCGCGCCGGCGCGGCTTGTTGTCGTTTCGTTGTTTCGGAAGGAGTCTTCCCCATTATAACATAGTGTACCGATCGATTAAACGCGCGGCCGGCCGATCGGTTTCGCAAAAACTCCCGCTTTCCCGCCCCTTTTTTTCGGCGCGCGGCCGGCAGAACCGCTATTTTCGGAAAAACCGTTAAAGAATGAATTTTTCAAAAATTCCTCTTTACATTTGTCGGAATCTCTGCCGATAGATGGAACAAGAATTATTCCGTGCCGGCAGAGGCGTGTTCTGCCGGCACGCCCTTATGCCGCCGCGGACGGCGGACCGCCGGGGGTGTTTCCCGCGCGCCGTCCCGTTTACCCTCCCGGGAGGGGGCGGAGTCATCCTTACCGTAAGGAACGGCCGAAAGAATTTATGACGGAAATCAAGATGAATCGGGGCGACTTTCTCCGAACCCTCGCAATGTCGGGGCTTGCGGTCTTCGCTTCGCGGGGGCTGGCCGAGACGGAACCGGAATACCCGACCACCGCGCAGAAGATTGAGGCGGATCGCGTTCTCAGTTTTACCTGGGAAGACGTCGACAAATATCCGCTGACCACGTCTCTGGAGTTCGTTCCCGCGAGGAACGAACTGGTCACCGGAGGGGACGACTGCCATCTGGCGGTCTGGGACCTCTCGAACGGGGCGCTTTTGAAGCATTTCCGGGCCGACGACGACTGGATTCGGAGCCTCGCCTTCTCGAACGACGGGGTGACCCTCGCCACGCTCAGTCATAACGGCTCGATCAAACTTTGGAACACCGGCGAGTGGAAATCGACCAAGACCTTCTCGAAGGTCGGCAACGGCACCGAGTCGATCTCCTTCTCTCCCGACGGGCGGTATCTGGCCGTCTGCGGCTACGACCCGCAGGTGACGATCTTCGACGTCGCCCAGGGGAAAGCGAAGACGACGCTCGCCATGCCGGGCGCGGGAAACACCGTGATCCGCTTCTCTCCCGACGGGTCGACCCTGGCCGCCGCCGGGCGGAACGGAATCGTCCGTCTCTGGGACGCCGATACGTTCAGACACCGCAAAGACCTGCGGACCGACGGGCGGCGCCTTCTGACCCTCTCGTTCAGTCTCGACGGCGCGCTGCTCGCCGCCGGCGGGGAATCGCCGACGGTCTTCGTCTGGAACGCCGCTTCGGGTCAGAAGCAGCAGACGATCCACTCCGCGATCGGAAAGACCTTCTCGCTCTGTTTCTGCGGCGCCGACATCCTCGTCTCCGGCGACAGCCTGAACTCCATTCGGGTCTGGAACCTCGAAGACGCCTCGGAGATCTTCCGCGGCTACGGGCATACCGGCACGATCGCCGCGCTTTATTTCGACCTGGACAAGGGGGAACTCCTCAGCGGCGGTTTCGACACCACCGTTCGGTTCTGGCCCGTCCTGAAACAATAAAACGTTTTGAAGTCAGCAAAGATTTTCAGACCTGAAAAATTTTTTATAAAAAAGAGGTTCAGCCGTGAGTTTTTTTGATTTATTCCGTCGCGGTCGCAAACACGAATCCGTCCTGGCCATCGTTCCCGAGCCGAAGCCCGAGCCGCTCTCGCTCGGAACCGTCTCTCCTCTTTACGAGCGGAAACGGTTTATCCGCAAAAAGGCAAGCCCCGTGAAAATGAACCGTCTTTGCCGCGCCGAGGAACTCGAGCGCCGCGAACTGCTGGCGGTCGACACCTCGCTGACCTTGGGAGGGGTCATCCTCGAACAAAACGAAGACGTCGAAATGGGCGACCGCTTCTACCTGAGCTGGGTCACCGACGTGGCCGACGCCTCGCTCGCCATGCAGGAGGTCACCTTCGAACTCGGCTACAACGACGGCGGCACCTACGCCTTCTTCGACACCACCGCGAACGAGCCGAACGGCGGGAACTACGACACCGGGCACGACCCGTTCGTCGTCTCGCCGCTGAGCGATATCAAGGCGGCGGACTTCGACTACTTCTTCACCTACGCCGACGGCCATACCGACAAGATCGGCGACGGCGCCACCGCGCTGACGCTCCAGTTCCGCAACAACGTTTTCACCGTCGGCAAGACGCTGGTCTTCGAGGTCGACGTCGACTTCGTCAACGCCTCCGGAACCACGAAATACACCAAGTCGAACTTCGAGGGGATCGAGATGGAATACGCCGGGGTGAACTTCACCGCGGAGTTCACGTCCGACCAGTATATGCCGCTCGACACCTCGCTCTTCTACAAAGACGTCTATGTGATCGACGGAAGGCTTGATATCGTCGACGACATCTGCGAAGATCCGTTCACCGACGGCGGGCTGAACACCACCGGCGTGGTCGAAACGATTCCGCTGGTTCCCAAACCGGTCGACATCTCCGGCTACGTCTACGCCGACGTCGTCTGGGACTGCTACTACAAGCCCGAAGACGGCGATTACGCCCTTTCCGGCGTGGAGGTGACGCTCTACAGCCAAAACGATAACGGCGAATTCACCCCCTACTACAAAGACGGCCGCGCGCTGACCACGACGACCGACCAATACGGCTACTACGAGTTTACCGATCTGCTTCCGGGAACCTATCAGGTGGTCAGCGAGTCGAACATCTACTACGGCGAGATTTACGGCGAAGACGTGTCCTACTACGACAAATGCGCCCGCGCCCGAAACAATCCGGTCAGCCCCGACCCGCTCGTCCTGACGACCGAATACCTGGTCGGCGGTTCGTCGTCGATTCAGAACAATTTCGGAAAGGTTCTCTGGGGAACGATCGCCGGAAACGTCTATGAAGACCGCAACCTGAACGGCGTCTACGACGGCGGCGATATCGGCATCGCCAACGTCTCGGTCGAACTGTACAAGCTGGTCGACGGGGCCTATGTGTATCAGCGAAGCACCAGGACCGCCGCCGACGGGAGCTACTACTTCCTGAACCTGGAACGCGGCGCGACCTACGCGCTGCACGAAACCCAGCCGGGCGGCTACTATAACGCCGAAAACACCGCCGGTTACGTTTTGGGACCGACCGACATCCGCGGCGCGGTCGTCGCCGACGCCGCGTTTACGGCCGACGTCCGCGTGATCGAAGGGATCAATATCAACCCGTTCGAAAACGGGATCGAGAACAATTTCGGCGAAGTGAAGCTCTTCTCGGTTTCCGGTCACGTCTATGAGGACCTCGATTACAGCGGCACGATGACCGCGGGCGACGCTCGCATCTCCGGCGTGACCGTTGAGCTCTACGAAGGCGACGGAGGGAGTCTGACCCTGATCGGGACGACCTCGACCGACGCGGACGGTTATTACGAATTCACCGATCTCGACCTGAACCGCGTCTATTACATCCACGAAGTTCAGCCGTCGAGTTACTTAAACGCCACGAACAACATCGGCACCATCAGCGGCGGAACCTACGGCGAAATTCGGAAGCTCGCCGCTTACGGCGACGACAGCCGCCTGTTCGTCATCGACCTGACGACGCGTCCGGGCTACGGCTGGAACGAAAGCGGGATTCAGTACAACTTCGGAGAAAACCGCGTGAATATCTCCGGCTACGTCTACGAAGACCGCGATTCAAGCGACTCGTTCACCGTCGCGGACAAGCCGATCGAAGGCACCCGCGTCGAACTCTACAAGCGGGTCGGCGCGCAGATGGTCTACATCACCTCGACCTACACCAACGCGTCGGGGTATTACGAGTTCAAGAACCTCGACGTCGACGGCGAGTACTACATTCATGAAGTGCAGCCCGACGGGTACGTGAACAAGACGAACACCGTCGGTTCGTTCGACGACCACACGCTCGGCTCGATCGTCGTGATGACCGACTACGGCGACGACGTGCGCGTCTTCGACGTCAACCTGGGTGCCGCCGACAAGTCGTCGTGGGAACCGGGCGAAACCGGAGTCCATTACGACTTCGGCGAGACGATTCTCGGCTCGATTTCCGGCTACGTCTATCAGGATCGGAACGACAGCGGCGTCAAGGACGCCAAAGACGCACCTATCGCCGGGGTGACGATCGAACTGTACAAGTGGAACGGCTCCGACTACGAATACGTGAAGAGCGCCAAGACCGACTCGACCGGCTACTACATCTTCGACAACCTCGACATCAACGAGGAATACGCGGTCCACGAGGTTCAGCCTGCCGAATACGAAAACCGCTCGAACAACATCGGCTATGTCGACGGCGCGCAGACCGGCGTCCTGGTTACCGACTCCGCGAAGGGAGACGACGAGCGCGTCTTCGAAAAGATCGCCCTGTCCTGGAAAGGAAACACCGGGGTTCAGTATAACTTCGGCGAAATCAAATACGGTTCGATCTCCGGTTACGTCTTTGACGTGACCACCGGCCAGGTTCCGATTCCGGGCGTGACGATCACCCTCCAGTCGGAAGGCGGCGCCGTGATCACGCAGAAGACCGACAGCGCCGGCCACTACTATTTCGGCGGCCTGACGGTAAACAAGACCTACACGGTCACCGAAGAGGACCTCTCGGCCGTCTACAAGCATTACGGCGAGTCGGTCGGGAACTTCAACGGCGAGACGATCGGCGTCTC
>CACXFR010000020.1 GCA_902766935.1 uncultured Planctomycetota bacterium
GGCGGGAAGCGCGCCCTGTTCGTCGCCCGCGGCGATATCTGGACCGTGCCGGTCGAAAACGGGGTGGCGCGGAACCTGACGCGTACGTCCGGCGTTCACGAACGGGGCGCCGTCTGGTCGAAGGACGGGAAGCGGATCGCGTTCATCTCGGACGAAACGGGAGAAGACCAGGTCTGGTGCTTCGATCAGTTCGGCGAAAATAAAACGCAGATTACCGACTCGATGACCTCGATGCTCAACGACCTGGTCTGGTCGGGGGACTCGACGAAGCTGGCGGTCCGCGACGCGAAGAACGATCTCTACGCGCTCGTCGAAAAGAAACCGGACAAAGGCGGCGCGTCGAACTTCGAGAAGGTTCTGGTGGCGCACAACACCAGCGGGACCGAGTTTTCCGCCGTGTGGTCTCCCGACGGGCGGTATCTGGCGTATAACACGCAGAACGGTGTCGATTACAGCGCCGTTTATGTCTGGGACGCCGAAACGCGCGAGAACCATCGGGTGACCGATCCCCTCTTCGACCACTCTTCGCCCGCCTGGAGTCCGGACGGCGACATTCTCTATTTCCTCGGAACGCGCGAGTTCTATCCGCAGATCAGTCAGATCGAATGGAACTTCGCCGGGAATCGGATGATCGGAATCTTCGGCGTCACGCTCCGGCCCGACGTCAAGTCGCCGACGGCGCCTGAAAGCGACGAGGCGGAAATCGCCGACGACGACAAGGATGAAGCGAAGGCCAAAGAAAACGCCAAGGACGACGGCGAAGACGAAAAGGAAGACGCGGAAAAAGAGACCAAGCCGATCGACTTCGACGGTCTGGCCGAACGGGTCTTCCGGATCGACGTCGAAAGCGGCAATTATTCGCATCTGGCCGCGGCCGACGGTTACCTCTTCTGGCAGTCGTCGGCGGCTCCCTTTTACGGCCGCGATGAAGAAGCGCCCGGAAAGGTGATGGTCTACGATCTGAAAAACAAAAAAGAGGAGTGCTACGGCGAGGATATCGCCGTCTTCACCCTTTCGCCGGACGGCGGGAAGGTGATCTACCGTCAGGGCGGGTTTAAGGTCGGCGACGCCGCCGCCGCGCCGGGCGAGGCGAAAACGGTTTCGACCGAACTGTGGGCCGAGATTAACCCGCGCGAAGAATGGGTCGAGATATTCAACGAGGTCTGGCGTCGGTACCGCGACTACTTCTACGTCTCGAATATGCACGGGTGCGACTGGAACGAGGTCGGCGAACGGTACCGGACGCTTCTCCCCTATACGGTTCACCGTTCCGATCTGAACTATATCCTCTCGGAGATGGTCTCGGAACTGAACTGCGGGCACACCTATATCGAGGGGGGGGATTTCACGATCCCGAAACGGATCCCCTCGGGACTGCCCGGCGCGCTCTTTGAACTCGATAAAAAATCGAATCGGTACCGGATCGCCAAGATTTACAAGGGGCAAAACGAAGAGCCGAAATACCGCTCGCCGCTCACCGAGCCGGGAATCGACGTCGCCGTCGGGGATTACGTCCTTGAAATCGACGGGGTTCCGCTCCTGGGCAGCGACAACCCGTATCGGCTCCTTTGCGGAAAGACCGATCAGGTGACCTGGAAGGTTTCGAAAACCGCCGACGGTGCCGACGCGCGTTCGATCGTCTATAAGCCGATCGCCAGCGAGGCGAATCTGCGGTATCTGGAATTCGTTCTCGACCGCCGCGACCGCGTCTTAAAGGCGACGGACGGGAAAGTCGGCTATATCCATATTCCCGATATGGGGGCCGAAGGTTCCTACGAGTTCCTGAAATGGTACTATCCGCAGCGCCAGATGGACGGACTGGTGATCGACGACCGAAACAACGGCGGGGGGAACATCTCGCAATGGGTTCTGATGCGTCTGAACCAGAAAGTCCTCGGCGTCCGCCTGGGGAACGACCGCGACACTCCCGAAACGTATCCGTATAACGCCTGCGCCGCGCGGATGGTCTGCCTGATCAACGAGACGAGCGCCAGTGACGGGGATATCTTTCCCTACTATTTCCGCGAAGCCGGACTCGGCCCGATCATCGGGAAACGCTCGTGGGGCGGCGTGGTCGGGATTTCGGGACGCGGGCCCCTCCTGGACGGCGGGACGGTCTACGTTCCTCTTTCGGCGACGAACGCGCCCGACGGCGAATATATTATCGAAGGGCACGGCGTCGATCCCGATATCGTCGTTCCGCAGGACCCGAAAGCGGTGAGCCAGGGGCACGACCCGCAGCTGGAACGGGGGATCGCCGAGGTTCTCGCCCGAATCAAGGCCGACCCGCCGGTTCGTCCGACCCGTCCGGCCGATCCGGTGAAACCGGGAAGGTAAAACGATCGGTCGGGTTCCGGCCGAATGAGAAAGGCGCTTCCCGCCGCGGGGCGGGGAGCGCCTTTCTCGTCCGGGACGCGCGGACAGGCCCGCCCGGCTCAGTCGGCCGGGGAAGAGGGAGATTCCGGGGGGTCGATTTTCGCCAGACGGTCGGCGGCGTCCCGGTGCCCCTGCCGCGCGGCGCGCCTGAGCCAGTCGATTCCCTGCGCGCGGAACGCGGGATTATCATTTGACCGTTCCAGGTACGTAACCCCCAGGGTGTATTGCGCCTCGGCCTGGCCGGCGCCCGCGGCACGGGTGAGCCAGTAGAACGCCTTGGCGTTGTCGCGCGGGGCGCCCTTTCCCCCGGCGTAGCAGATGCCGAGCCGGAACTGCCCCTTTGCGCTTCCCAGACGCGCCGATTCGGCGTACCAGTGGAAGGCGAGTTTTTCGTCCTGCGGGACGCCTGCCCCTTCGGCGTAGCAGTCTCCCAGGATCTGCGCCGCGGCGGGATCTTCCTGACGGGCGGCCTTTTCGAACCAGTAGGCGGCGCGCTGATCGTCCTGCGGCACGCCGTGGCCGTGGGCGTAGTAGACGCCGATGTTGTATTGCGCGTCGCGGTCCCCCTGTTCGGCGGCTTCGCGGAACCAGCGGGCGGCCTTATCGTAGTCGCGCTTTTCGCCCGGCGCTTCGCCGTAGAAGCAGGCGAGGCGGAACTGCGCCGGGGCGTATCCCCCTTCGGCTGAGCGGGCGAGCCAGTCGAGCGCTCCGCCGGGGTCGGCGTCGCAGCCGTCGCCCGTCAGGGAGCGGATTGCCATGTTGTACTGCGCGCGGGGGTCTCCCGATTCGGCGTTTTTCAGATCGTCGTCGTAGGAAGGTTCGTTTTCCATCGGTCTTGTCCGTGTGTGTGTCAGTTTGACGCCGGAAGAGCCGGCTATTCTTTTTCAAAGACGCAGTCCGGTTCGGCGGCCAGCGGATCGCCGGTCAGAGCGTAGGCGCGCGAACGGCTCCCGCCGCAGACGAATCGGTACCCGCACCTGCCGCAGATCCCCTTGTAGTTGTCGGGATTGTGGAGCGCTTTAAAGAGGGGGTGGTTTTGATAGACGTCGATGACCGAGTCGTGCGGGAAGCGGCCGCAGACGATCGGAAGGAATCCGGCGGGGAAGATCTCGCCGTTATGGCCGCAGAACATAATTCCCCGGCCGTCGGTGACTCCCAGCGGCGCGCGGGCGCGCCGTCCGCGGCCGACGTTTTCGCCGCCGCCGGCATGACGCGGCGCGGCGAGCGGATTCCCCCCCCGTTCCAGAACGTAACGGCGGTAATGGGGCGCTTCGGTCGTCTTGACCGCGTACGATTTCGTCTGCGCGTGGCGCCAGAGCTTTTCGAAAACGACCGCGTATTCCTGAGGGGTGATCCGAACTTCCTCGACTCCGCGGCCGACGGGAACCAGGAAAAAGACGGACCACATCGACACGCCTTTCCCTTCGAGCATTTCGGCGATCTCGTCGATCAAGCCGACGTTGCGGCGCGTGACCGACGTGTTGACCTGAACCGGAAGGTCGAGCCGGCGGGCGTAGTCGAGCATCTCCATCGCTTTCTGAAAGCTCCCGCCGAACCCGCGGAACGCGTCGTGCACTTCGGGATTCGGCCCGTCGATACTCAGACCGATCGCCGAGACGCCCGCCTCTTTGGCGCGCCGGAACGCGTCGAAGGTTGCCAGCGGCGTCGCGCTGGGGGTGAGCGCCGAGGTGATTCCGTTTTCGGCGGCGCAGGCGATCAGATCGAACAGGTCGGCACGCTTGAGCGGGTCGCCGCCGGTAAAGCAGATCGTCGGTTTCCGCCGGAACTGCGCCACCTGCCGAATCAGGGCCAGGGCATTTTCCTCGGAGAGTTCGTCGGGCGCCGGGTCTTCCTGCGCCGAGGCGCGGCAGTGCTTGCAGACCAGGTCGCAGGCCCGCGTCACTTCGTAGTAGAACATCAGCGGGTGGAGGTTGAAGTCGGCTTCGGTGTAGGGGGCGAAATGCATGAACTCACTCTTCGGTTTCGGAGGGGGGCGCGTCTTCGTCGGCGGGGGCGCCCGGGCGGGCCTGACGGAGAACCGCCTTGATTTTCAGGAGACGCTCGCCCATTTTCTTTTCAAAGCCGCGGTCGGTCGGCACGTAATACTCGCGGTCGACCCCCAGGTAGTCGGCCGCGGCGATCGCCCCTTCGCAGTCGTGGGCGTATTGGTAGCCGACGTGTCCCAGCTCTTCACTGCCGCGGTAGTGCGCGTCGCGCAGAAAGCGGGGGACGGGGATGACGCGCCCTTCTTTGATTTCGGCGCGCGCGGTTTCGATGGCGACGGTCGCGGAATTCGATTTCGGGGCGACCGACAGATAGATGACCGCCTGCGCGAGGTTCAGCTGACATTCGGGCAGACCGACCATTTCGCACGCCTGGGCGGCGGCGACCGCTAGGGAAAGCGCGCGGGGGTCGGCGTTGCCGACGTCTTCGCTGGCCAGGATCACCAGGCGCCGGGCGAGGAAACGGACGTCTTCCCCCCCTTCGAGCATCCGGGCGAGCCAGTAGATCGCCGCGTCGGGATCGCTGCCGCGGATAGACTTGATCAGCGCGCTGATCGTGTCGTAATGCTCGTCCCCGTTCCGGTCGTAGTTGACCAGGCGGCGCTGCATTGACTCGGCGGCGAGCTCTTTGGTGAACTCGATCTTGCCGAGCGGTTTTCCGCTTTTGTCGCGGGGCAGGTCGTCGAGACTCGAAAGGACGCCGATTTCGAGGGTCGAAAGGGCGCGGCGGGCGTCACCGTCGCAGACCCCCGCCAGGTAGCGCGCGGCGTCGTCGTGCAGGTTGATCGGAAGGTTGCCGAGCCCGTGTTCGCGGTTTTTGACTGCGCGGTTTAGGATCTCGACGATATGTTCCTCTTTGAGCGGCTCGAACTGAAAGACGCGGCTGCGGCTCAAAAGGGCGTTGTTGATCGTAAAGAAGGGGTTTTCGGTCGTCGCGCCGATCAGAGTCACGACCCCCTGCTCGACTTCGGGAAGGAGGACGTCCTGCTGCGCCTTGTTGAACCGATGAATTTCGTCGACGAAAAGGAGCGTCTTGCGCCCTTCGGCCGAAAGGAGGTCTTTCGCCTGCGCGAGAACGTCGCGCAGCTGTTTGACGCCGTCCGACACGGCGCTGAGCTGCCTAAAGAGGGAACGGGTTTCCCGCGCCAGGATATACGCCAGGGTGGTCTTTCCCGTGCCGGGGGGACCGTAGAAGATGACCGAGCCGAGCCGATCCGACTTTAACAGACGGCGGAGGAGTTTCCCTTCGCCGAGGAAATGCTCCTGCCCGACGAATTCGGCGAGCGTGCCGGGACGCATCCGCGCCGCCAGGGGGAGCGCTTTGATCCGGTTTTCCCGTTCCGACGCGTCGAAGAGTGAACCCACGGCGAGCGCTCCTTTCTATTCGGTTGTCCGGCCGGTGACGGTGTCGAACTCGTCGATGGCGGGAATGAGCATCGCGACGATCGTGAACAGAGCCGCGCCGGTCATCGCCAGATAGACCCAGTGGTACTGCCCCAAAAGGAAGCAGGTGATCGCGTAGAAGGTGGCGGGTGGGAGGATGAACGAGGCCAGCGCGATCGCCGCCGACGGATTGCGGAGCCCGAGCGCCAGGTAGAGACCGACCCCGCCGCCGAGCATAAACGCCAAAAACGGCTGGAGCTGCGACTCGAACGAACCGCTGAAGGCGAGCATCATCCAGATACACGTGCCGATTCCGACGAAGAGGAAGAAGATCACCCCCAGGCTGCTCGCCAGAGAACTGCGCGTGTTTTCGTACTGCATCCCGATATGGACGCCGACCATCGCCGAAAAGAAGTAGAGAACCGCCATGCCGGTAAAGAGGAAGAACGCGTGAAGCGCGGTCATGCCCCCCAGGTACCAGACGTAGGCGCACAGGAGGAAGGGGATCGCGACCATCAGACGCATGTTGTAGAACGCGCCGCCGAGTTTACCCCAGACGAACTCTTTCGGAGAAATGTCGCTGACCAGGAGGAGAACGAAGGTTCCGCCGTCCCGTTCGCTCGTAAGAGAGGTGACCGCCTGGGCGTTGACCAGAAGGAGCGAAAGGATAAAGAGGGGAACCAATGGGCCGGCCAGCCGCGCCGCGCTCGGCGCGGCGCCCCCGGCGAAGAGGGAGTGGACCGCGACGAAACTCATCGCCGCCAGGAGAAGGTAGACCGCGCTGACGATCAGGTTCCGCCGCCCATAGGCGTGGGTGCGGATTTCGCGCCAGACGATCGGGTTGTTCCAGACCGGACGAGCCTTCCCGCCCGCCGCCGAAAGGGCCGGGTCGATTTTGACCTTGTCGGAGGGGAGGGAAGAGGCCGCCGCGCTTTCCGCCGCCAGGTCGGGATGTTCGGCTTCGAGCGCGAAGAGATTGTCGGTTAGGTTGTCGTAAGGATTATCGGCGGGGGAATTCTGAGCGCGGGGAGCGCTTTTGCGCCACGTGTCGTCTTCGGGAATCGTGCGGCGCGCCTCCCGCGAGGGGTTCCAGACGCGGACGCGGAGGATCGCCGTGAGGTTGACCGCGAAGATGAGCGCAGTCGAGGCGGCAAGATACCCGGCGACGGGGGAGAGGATCGCGGCCAGCCGCGCCGGTATTCCCGCGCCGTCGGCGGGTGCGTCGGGCCCCATGGCGTCGAAGAGGGCGCGCCAGGGACTCATCCATCCGGCGAGGCGTTCGGCGGGGATCCCGCACGGGCGGGAGCCGAAAAGGCCGGCGCCGGCCAGCTGCCAGACCACCAGCCAGAGGACGATCAAAAGGACGGTGACCGAAATCGCCTGAAAGGTCTTTTCGCGGCGGAGCGCGATACACGAACCGACGCTCCCGCAGACGAGCGCGCCGAAGAGGATCACCAGGGTCGATCGGACGATCTGCGGGTAAGAGACCCCGCCGAAGAGGGCGAGGATCATCAGCAGAGGAACCGAAAGAAGGACGAAAATGATCACTTCCAGGAGGCTCGCCAGGAGTTTTCCCAGAACCAGTTCGCTGTTGGTCATTCGGGTGAGCAGGAGAAGAATGAGCGTCTTGCGTTCCTTTTCGCGCGCCGCCCCCCCCGCGGCCAGAAGCGCCGCGAAGAAGAGAATCATCATCAGCTGCAAAGGCGCGATCAGCCGGAAGAGCGCCGAGCCGAACCGCGAAAAGTCGCCGGTATCGACGATCAGCTGGGTTCCCGTCATCACGAGCCACGCGGTCGCGGTTAAGAGAAGAAGAATCCCCCCGTAGACCGCGCGTCCGACGAACGTGCGCGCGCGGCGGGGCGAGATCGTGACTTCGCGGGTGAAAACCGGACCGATGAACATTCTTCGAAAGACTCCTTTCCGGCGCGCCTTACGCCAGATCGCGGTCGTCGAAGAGGGTGAGCGAAAGGACGAGCGCCGCGACCGCGAAGAGGAACGAGTAAAGCCCCGTCCAGAGGAGGTAGGTGAGCGGAACCGTCCGGTCCATCGCAACGGCGGTCTCCATATTGAAGTGGTCGAGAACCGGCAGGACACTGATCAGGTTGGCGAAAAAGCCGACCAGGGGCATCTGCGCCGCCGCGTTCGAAGCGGTGATGATCGGGACGATGTGGCCGAGCGCGTAGAGGGTCAGACAGATCGTCAGGTTCGGCAGGAGGGAGAGACGGGTCGAAATGGCGACCGAGATCGCCGCCAGGACGATTGTCTCGAAGAAGGCGAGAATCAGGCCCGGCAGGATTCGGACGATGTACGCGAAACAATCGGCCTGGGAGGGGATCTCACGCGCCAGTTCCCGCGCGTCGTAGACCAGTTTGTAGCCGACCGAGTTGATGAAGAAAAAACCGAGGATGAAGAAAAGGAGCGTGACGGCGATCATCACGCCGGTGTATTTGCCGATCACAAAGCGCGCGCGGCTGACCGGCTTGGCGAGGATCATCAGCGCGGTCTTTCCCTCGATTTCGTCGGCGATCGACGTGCTCGCCGACCAGACCGCCAGGAAAACGGCCAGGAGCTTGACGAGCGTTAAGCCCTGCGAGACGACGATTTTGATGTCCTCTCCCATCGTGTGGTACGAAAGGAAGAGGAAGACCAAAAGTCCGAAGATCCCGACGAGCGAAAGGATCAGAAAGAGAGGCTGGAGAACCGTCTCTTTGGCCGTGACCCACGCGATCGCGCCGACTTTCGGAAAGGCCGCGCGAAACA
>CACXFR010000021.1 GCA_902766935.1 uncultured Planctomycetota bacterium
CAGATAGAAGTCTTCGGAAAGCGGGCAGGGGCTGTAATAGTAGTGTTCCGAAACGTGGAGCAGGTAGCGGTCGGCGTTTTCGACCCGGGTTTCGGGAAACCCGAGTTCCGGCGTAAGGACTTCGACGCAGTCGAGTGTGTCTTCGGACGTTTCGGGATCGTACTTCACCTTCGACGGATCGAGGATCGCCAGCAGGCCGCCGACCGCCAGATGGTGTCCTGAACCGAGAAAGAGGATCTTGTTCGAGCCGGGGATCTCCTTCGCCTGGAGCGAGGCGATCACGTCTTCGGTGTAGTTGCCGAAAAGCGCCTTCGCGCCGGTTCCGTCGGGATTGGTGACCCAGAGGTTCATAAACCGCGGTGCGGGGCGGTCGACGTAATCCCAGCGTGTGTAGAGAATCCGTCCGTCGCTTAAAACCGAGGGGTTCCATTCGTTCGTCTCGTGCCACGAGAGGGTTTTGACGGAACCGTCTTTCGCGAGCCGATGGAGCGTGGCCGTTTCGACCGGCTCGAACGGGTCGGTGCAGCGGGCGAACCCGCCGCGGCGGGTCGAGACGAAGACCAGGTCGCCCCCCGGAATTTCGACCGGATCGAAATCGTCGTTCGGTCCGAACGTGATCTGTTCGGCGCCGCCCGTCGCCAGATTCATTTTAAAGAGGTGGAACTTCCCCTCCTCCCGCCGCAGATAGGCGTCGATCTCGTCGTCGTGCCCCCTTTCGATCATTTCGTAGAGGGATCGGTGCGGTGCTCCCTCCGGCACGACGGCCGAGAAGTCGGCGAACGCGAAATAGAGCGTCTTGCCGTCGAACGAGATCGACGGGGTCGAAAAGGAACCGCGCGGAAAGTTCGACGAGATCGGCACGGCGTCGAACGAGCGGCCCGGATCTTTCAGGAGCATCAGCTCGCCCTCGTCCATATTCGTAAAACTGTAGTAATACGAAAGATACTCGTGGATCAGCTGCCAGATGTATCGGTTCTCTTTCAGAAAGACGATCGGGATCCCTTTTACCAGGGGGTTTTCGAAAATGACGTCCCGCGTCCGCCAGCGGAGCGCCAGATAGCGCGCCTTCACCTCTTCGGGGGCGAGTGCGTTCGGGTCTTCCCCGCGCGCCGCGCCGACGGCGTCGGCGAGCGCGTCGGCGGCCTCGGGGGCGATGTACTCCTCGTCCCGAAGTTTTTCGAGGAGCGCCTCGGTCCGCGCGCAGAGGGCGGCGAGCGCGTCGGGCGACTCGAAGGTCCGCCCGGCGGCGATCTCCTGCCGGAGCCAGTCGTATTCAATCGTCCGGCGGAACTCGTCTTCCGCCGTATAGCCGCGGACGGCGTCGGTGATCGCGCGGATCTGCTTGATTCCTTCCGGCAGGAATTCTCCCGGACCGAGCGTCCCGTCCCCCGTGACCAGTCCCAAATCGAGGGTCAGCGCCAGGCCCGCGTCGACCGCGGGAATCGCCCAGGCGAGCCACTCGTCGGTCGGGAACCGAACCTTGCCGTCGCTCCAAAAATTGCCCAGATAGGTGAGTATATGCTTTTTCTGTCCGCGGTCATTTTTCGAACCGGCGATTTTTTCCTCGAACGGTTCGGTGATTTCGCCGGCGGTGAAATCGGAGGCGTTCCATTCCGGTTTCAGCACCCCGGGATTGAACGCGACGACCGCGTCGGGATTTCCCGCCAGAAGCGCGTCGCGGTAAATCGCGGCGATCTCGTCGTCGAAACCGCACCACGCGTAACATCCGTCGACCCACCAGCCCGAAACCTTCGTCCCGTAGCGGAGCGACCAGTCGCGGAAGACTTCCGCCCACTTTCGCGCGAATTCGAAGGAGAGCTTCTGATCGCGCGGTCCGGTCTCCAGCCCGAACGCCGCCTGGGCGCGTTCGTCGCGGTTCGGAACCTGAGCTGTCAGATAAACGAAGAATTTGATTCCGCGCCGCGCCATCGCGTCGGCCATTTCCATAACGATGTCGCGGTCCGAGCAGCGCTCGCCGGCCTTATAGCCGGTGATCTCGTCGTAGACCGGCGAGGGCGCGTTGAACCAGCCGGAGTTCTGATACATCGTCAGAACGAAATAGTCGGCGCCCGCCTGGACGATCTGGTCGGCGAGCTGTTCGACCTGAAATTCCTTCTGCATCCGGTCGGCGGACTCGCCGCCGGGAAGGAAGTGGAGGAACATTCCGACACGGCAGTCTTCGGGCCAGGAATTTCTCTCCTGGGCCGCCAGAACCGAGGAAAAGAACGCTGCCGACAGCGCGCCGAGGAGTAGAAGGAAAAATTTGTTCTGCCGCATCCGAAAGACCTTTCTTAAGCCGTAAATCAAAGAACGGGCCGTCATCCAAATTTTAAGGATCACGGCCCCGTTGTCAACCGCGCACCGGCCTCGGAGCCGGTGCGCGGAGTCGGCTCCGCTTTACTGTACCGGCGGCATCGGCACCGGTTTTCCTTCGAGTTCGGCGGCGCGGGTTTCGGACTCACCGGTCCCGTAGAAGGGGACGTTCGCGTCCATCCAGAGATAGAACGCGCGGCGGTCGGCGTCGGTAAGACCGATCCTTTCGCCGTGGTTCCCGTCGTCGAGAATCGCGGTCAGCCGCGACATGTCGGCGCCCCCTTCGCCCGGCAGCGAGGTGATCGGGGCGATCGTGTCCCCGCCCCACTGATACCAGCGCGTGTATTCGGTGAGGTTGTTGTACGCGACCGAAAAGACGCCGTGTTCGACCGTGCCGCGCAGATCCGGCCTGACGCCGTCTTCGGCGCCGCTGTGGCACGAGGCGCATTTTCGGTCGATGATCGGCTGTAAAAAGACCGGGAACGAGAAGGGCGCCGTTCCTTCCGGTCCGGGGGTCATCTCGCTCGGCGCGCGCTGAAACGCCTTCTTCTGGGCGGGGAAGTTTTCCGACGCGGTGTGAACCTGTTCGTGGCACCCGACGCAGCCGCGGTTTTCCCCCGGCTGGAGGTAAACTTCGCTCATCATCGTGTGGACCGCTTTCCCCTCGGCGTCGACCGCCTGAAAATAGAGCGGTTTGCCGGCGGGCACCTTAAAGTGGGCCGAGCCGTCCTCTTCGACCGGCACCGTTCCGAGGAACGCCCGGCCGTTCGCCGAGTTCGGTCTTCCCAGGCGGGGAACCCCGCTGGTATAGTCGGGCCAGTGGGGGAGAATCTGAAAGACGCGCAGCTCTTTGATCGGCCGGTCTTTCGGCAGAGGAACGATCGAGTCGTAGACGTCGGACAGGACGAACGTCCCTTCGGCGGGCGCCTCTTTCGGCAGCTGCGAGGCGACGACCGGCGGCTTCGGCCGCGCCTTGACCTGAATCGGATACTGACAGCCGATCTGCGGGTCGGCGTAAATCAGTTCGAGGTTCCCGAACCGGTCGCGGTAATAGAGTCCGAGTTTTCCGGCGGAATACGACTCGCCGCACGTGCCGCGGTACCCGTAGTTCTCGTGCGCCAGATACCCGCCGTTCGGGTCGTGGCTGTACGCCGTCAGATAGAAATCTTCGGAAAGGGGATAGGGGCTGTAGTAGTAACGGCTCGAGACGTAATACTTTCCGCCGTCCGTTCCCGGCACCGGCGTTTCGGGGAACCCGATTCCCGGCGTGACGACGTCGAGGCAGTCGAGGGTGTCCTGGGCGGATTTCGGGTCGTATTTCATTTTGGACGGGTCGAGAATGACGATCGGCCCGCCGACGGCGATATGATGCCCCGAGGCGAGGAACATAATCTTATTCGACCCGGGAATCTGTTTCGCCTGGAGCGCGGCGACGACCTTGGTGGTGTAATTCCCGAACAGCGCTTTCGCGCCGGTTCCGTCGGGATTGGTGACCCAGAGGTTCATAAAGCGCGCCGCCTCGCGGTCGACGTAATCCCAGCGGGAATAGATCACGCGCCCGTCGTCCAGCACCGACGGATTCCACTCGTTCGTCTCGTGCCACGAGAGGGGGCGGACCCGGCCGTTTTGCGCGCGGCGGTAGAGCGTTGCGGTTTCGACCGGCTCATAACCGCCGGTACACCGCGCGAACCCGCCGCGGCGGGTCGACATAAAGACCAGGTCGCCGTCGGGGAGTTCCGCCGGATCGAAATCGTCGTCCGGCCCGTCGGTCAGCTGTTCGACCGCGCCGCTTTTCAGATCCATTTTAAAGAGGTGGAACTTCCCCTCTTCCCGCGCCAGGTACGCCTCGATTTCGTCGTCGTACCCCCGCTTGATGATTTCGTAGAGGGTTTTCCGCTCGGCGTCTTCCGGAACGACCTTCGAGAAGTCGGCGAACGCGAAATAGAGCGTCCTGCCGTCGAACGAGAGGGACGGGGTCGAGAACCATCCGCGCGGGAATTTGCCTTCCGAGATCGACTCGGCCTCGAACGACCGGCCCGGATTCTTCAGGAGCATCAGCTCGCCGCCGACCATATTCGTGTGGCTGTAATAATACGAAAGATACTCGTGGATCAGCTGCCAGACGTAGCGGTCGGCTTTCAGGAAGACGATCGGTATCCCTTTGACCAGCGGGTTGTCGAAAATCACATCCCGCGCCTGCCAGCGGAGCGCCAGATACCGCTTCCTGATTTGCGGCGGGGTCAGGGACGCGAAATCGCCCTCTCGCGCGCCGGCGAGTTTTTCGCTCAGCGCCGCGGCGGCGTCGGGCGCGATATACTCCTCCTCTTCGAGCGTTTCCAGAAGGGGTTCGATTCGCGCGCAGAGCGCGGCGAGCGCCTCGGGCGACTCGAGCGAGCGCCCCTCGGCGATCTCCTGCCGGAGCCAGTCGTACTCAACCGCGCGCCGAAACGCGCCCTCGGGCGTATATCCCTTGACCGCGTCGACGACGGCGCGGATTCGGCCGAGACTCTCGGTGCCGAACCCTCCCGGCCCGGCGACCCCTTCGGCGGTCGTCAGACCCGATTCCAGGGTCAGCGCCGCCCCGGCCTCGGCGGCGGATTTCGCCCACGCGGTCCACGCGTCGGCGGAGAGACGGGGGGCGGCTGCGCCGCGGGATTTGCCCAGGCATGCGAGGATCTGCGTTTTCCGCCCGTCGGTGTCCGCCTTAACGGGCGCGGGCGGCCCGCCCGTTTTGCCCGCGGTGAAATCGGAAGATTTCCAGTCGGGCGCGCCTTCTCCCGGATCGAACGTCACCAGCGCGTTCGGGTTCCCCGACCGGAGCGCGCCGCGAAAGAGCGCGGCGGTCTCTTCGTCGAACCCGAGATCGGCGCGGCATCCCTCGATCCGCCAGGCAAAGACTTTTTCGCCGTAAAGCGCCGACCAGTACCGGAGCGCCCCGGCCCACTTCTGCGCCAGTTCCGGAGTCAGCGCCCGGCGCGGCGGCTCGGCGCCGGGAAGGCCGCCGTTCACACAGATGAAAAATTTGATTCCGCGCCGCGCCGCGGCGTCGGCCATTTCCGTCAGAAGCTCGTCGCAGGCGCGCGTGCCGTCTTTCTCGCCGTAAGGGGGCTCCGGGGGATTCTCCCAGCCGACGTGCCGGTACTGCGCCATTCCGAAATAGTCGGCGCCGGTCGACGCGACCTGATCGGCGACGAGTTCGACCCGAAACTCCCGTTGGAGCCGGTCGGCGTCGGCGCCGTCGGGGAAGAACGGGAGGAAAACGCCGACCCGGCACTCCGCCGGCCACGAGGCGCGCTCCTGAGCCGAAACCGCCGCCGGGACCGCGGCGAGTGCCGCGAGGAAAATGGAGAGACCGAGAAGCCGAATTATCCGCATTTTTACCGCCTTTCCGGAACCGGGAGGAACCTGTTCTTTTCTTCAATCCTAAAAAGAGGGGCCGCCCCTGTCAAGAACGCGGAAAGACCGAAAGAGCGAAAAAAGCCCCCTTTCCGCGTTCGGAAAGGGGGCGCCGCGTCTGCGCTTCGGGAAGCGGACTCTTATTTGAACTCTTCGGCGAGGAGCTTTTTGAGCGTCTCGATATCGACGTCGTTCTTGATCACCTTTCCGTCTTTACCGACCAGGATCAGGGTCGGCATGGTGGTGATCCCGTAGAATTCGGCCATCGACGGCTGTTTGTTGTCGGTCGACATCTGTTCGGAAAGGTTCGGCCAGGGGACGTTTTTCTGCGCGACATAGTCCTTGTACTTGTCGAGTTCGGTGTCCATATTATAGCCGACGATCTCAAACCCCTTGTCGTGGTACTGGATGTAGAGCGCCAGCAGTTCCGGGTACTGCGCGATGCAGGGGGTGACCCAGGTCGCCCAGAAATCGACCAGGAAGACCTTGTCCTTCAGGACGTCCTGACTGAACTTCTCCCCCTTGACGGTCGTGCCGACGACCTTCATCGGTTTCCCTTCGAGTTCGGCGAACCGCATCAGCCCCATCAGGCCGTTGGCGGCGTCGTTGAGCGTCTTGTCGTCCGCATTTTTCATATCGGCGGCGAATTTCAGAAACGCGTCTTTGAGGATTTTCGGGTCCTTTTTTTCGGTCGCCATCTGCGAGACGGGATAGACGATGCTCGGGATCATCGTGACGAATTCGGGATCGCGCATCACGATTTCGTGGAACTCGTCGATATACTTCTGAAGTTCTTCGGGCGTTCCTCCCGACTGTACCACGTGAATGCACCCTTCGTGCAGGAAGCTGACGACCTGTCCGTCGATCACCTTCTGTCCCCCTTCGGCTTTGAGCAGGAGCGGGTCTTTCTGGATGGTGCGGACGAACTCCTCGTATTTCGGGAACGATTCCGGCTTCGCCCAGACGTGGTAGTAGAGCATCTGCCCTTTCAGGGCGATCGCCTTGGTATAGGTTTCGTCGTCGACGTCCATCTTCAGGATCTTGTTCGAAATGGTGTAGACGGTCTGAATCATCTTCTGGACCCAGGCGTTGTATTCCTCTTCGGTGTCGAACGTCTGTTCGGTGTTCAGAAGCTTGTTCGCCATTTCGAAGAGTTCGTCCGGCGTGGCGTTTTCGGGGATGACGAATTCGCTTCCGTCCGACTTCTTCGCCGGCGCTTTGGCGCCGGGTGCGGCCGCGGGAGCCGCTCCTGCGGGCGGCTGCGCCGTCTGCGCGCCGGCGTCGCGGCCGGGAAGCCCGGGGAGCTTCGGGGGCGCGGCGGCGAGCGAGCCCTGCGAGACCACCATCAGCGCGGAAACGAGGATTCCCGCGATACCTGTCCAGAACGTCATCCGTTGTTTCATCATTTTCTTCCTTCCGTCTTCACGGCTTTAAGACAATCCCCTTTCCGGCGGAGAGGGGGAAACGTTCAGCGAAACGCGGCCCCGAAACGGGGCGCTTTTTCAAGTCTCCTATTTTTTCTATTTTCGGGGAGAATAGATTTTTCTGCGTTTTCTGTCAAGAGGAATCCTCAGTCGTAGAGGCGTCCGGCCGCCCAGAGTTCCGCGGTCAGAACCAAACCGAAAAGGAGCGCCGCCAGGCTGTAAAGGTCGATTCGTCCGTCGAGCCGCCCGCGGACGGCTTCAAGCCGGTCGGCCGAGTCGATCCGGGCCGGAGGGGTCGTTCCGAAAAACTCGCAGAGGCGGTCGAACGGAAGGGGGGTCAGGTCGACGTCCGCCGGACGCGGATTGACCGAAAAGGCGGCCAGAGGGGTTTTCGTTTCGCCGTCGAGAACCCGGTACGCGCCGAGCTGGCCGGTTCCGGTGAACGAAAAGCCGCGGCCGGCGGCCGCCTCGGCGTTGGTCTGGGCGAGCGACTCGCCGTCGGGAAGGACCACCTCGACTTTCGCGGCCCCTTCGGCGTTCAGCGAGGCGGTTTCGTAGGGGAAGATGTTCAGAGAATCCCCGCCGCCGGTCAGGACGCGCGCGATCCCGTCGGCCAGGAGAAGGAAGAGCCACGCCTCGTCGCCGGTCGTGATCCGGTTCCACGCTTTCGGGTCGCTCGGCAGATCGGAAAACGGGGTCGTCGACAGAACGACGCGGCCGCCGCCGAGCGTCCGTTCGACGAGGACGGGCGCGCCGTCGGCAAGACGGAGCGCCGCCGGCGGCGGGGTATTGTCGTTCCATTCCATCCGCCAGCAGCGGTAGACCGGCAGGCGGGCCCAGGGTGCCGACCGCGCCCGATCGGGCGAGCCGAATCCGGCGAGGAGGGCGTGCGTGCCGGGATCGGGAACGAGAGCCGCCCCTTCGGGGAGGTTGACCGGGTGCAGCGGCGTCCCCCCCAGGAGGGGGGCGAGTTCGTTCTGTTCCGGAACCGTTCGGCGGCCGAGGAAGAATCCCGCGCCGCCGCCGTTGCGGACGAACCGTTCGATCCGGCCGACCAGTTCGCTCGAAAGGGGGGGAGGATCGAGGAGGAAGATCGCCGCGGCGTCTCCCTCCGAAAGGGGATATTCCCGAAGCTCGTCGTAGGAGAGAACCTCCGAGCCGAACGGCGCGCGGCCCGGCGCGGCGCTTTGGAGCTCGACCGCGCTTTTCATAAAGACGGCGCGGGTTTCGGCGGGATCGGGCGCGGCGAAGAGGAGCTTTTTCGGCGGGCGTATTTCAAAGGTGAAAAAGAGCCGGTCGTCGGCGGCCAGCGGGTCGGGGGGCGTTTTGACGATCGTTCCCTGATAGATCCCGTCGTCGAGATCGCGGAGCGTGAACCGCTTTTCGAGCCGGTTGTTTTCATCGAAATCCTCTTCGGCAAACGGTTCGGCCTCGGCGATTTCGTCCTCCGGCGAAGCGATCGGCGAGACGGTCAGTTCGAGGCGGCCGGACGAGGGGGAGTCGGGCGCGGCGAGCGCGGCGCGGATCACGGCTTCCCCCTTCCCGCGGACGCGCTCAAGGTCGACGCGCAGGTCGGTCAGGGAGAAACTGCGGTTCGCTTCCGGCGTGAAATCGGCGAAGAAGAAACGGATCGACCCGTCCGCCCCGTCGACCGCGCGGGCGAGCCGCCGCGCCGACTCGTCGGGCCAGCCGGCGGCGGCGCGGTCGGCGAGGATAAAGATCTCCTTCTCTCCCGGTTCGGATTTCAGCAGTTCGACCGCGCGGGCGAGCGTCTCAGCCAGCGGCGCGCGCGGCGGTGAGGTGCGGAGCCGCGCGACCGCCTCGCGGGCGGCGAGCCGATCGACCTGAAACGCGCCGCCGCCGGTCTGTGTGTCAAAGACCGCCACGCGCGCGTCGGCGGCGAGCCGGTCGAGGAGGGCCTCGGCGAATTCTTTCGCCTCGTCGAGCCGGGTTCGGCCGCTCTTTTCGTAATCCATGCGGAGCGAAGTGTCGAAGACGAGCGCCGCCGTCCGCGCGCCTCCGCCGGGGAGCGCCGTTTCGGCCGGCGGGGTTCGATGCCGAACCGGGCGCGCCAGCAGGAGCCCGAAGAGGACGAGGACCAGCGCGCGGAGCGCCAGAAGGAGAAACCGTTTCAGCCGGAACCGCCGCCGGTTCGATATGTACCGCTCTTCGATAAGGCTCAGGGGGGGGAAGACGGCGCGGCGGGGTCTGCCCCGCGTCAGAACGTGTATCAAAATCGGAATCAGGATCGCCGCGCACGCGGCCCAGAAGAACGTTCCGTCGGTCAGACTCATCGCGCTTTTCCCCCTATCGGCGCTGACTTCGCGAGATCAGGTACTCGAAGAGCCCCTTGTCGAACGGGATCCCGGTGTCGAGCTCGACGTAGTCGATCTTCGCGCCGAAACATTCCCGCCGCAGACGTGCGCGCAGCTCCTCGAGGGCGTCCAGATAGTCGCGCCGGAGCGCGTCGGCGTCGGCGTCGAGCCTTCGGTGCGTTTCGGGATCTTCGAATTCGACCGGCCCGCGGAACGGAAACGAAACCTCGGCGCGGTCGAGAACGTGAAAGAGGATCACGTCGTGCCCGGCGTGCCGCAGGCGGTAGAGCGCTTTGAGGAGTTCGTCCTGATCGGTCAGCAGATCCGAAAAGACCATCAGCAGGGAGGCCTTTTTCAGCATTCCGGCGGCCTGTTCGAGCGCGCGGGGGACGTTCGTCGCGCCGGCGGGCTTTAATCGGGCGAGCGCCGAAAGGATCGCGCCGAGCTGCGAGCGTTTCGATTTCGGCGCGACGCGTCCGGTCAGTTTTTCGTCGAAGGTCAGAAGGCCGACCGGATCCTGCTGATGGATCATCAGATAGGCGAGCGCGGCGGAGAGCGACACGGCGTAATCGAACTTGGTCGGCAGATTCGGCTGATAGGCATATCCCATCGACGCGCTCGAGTCGACCAGAAGGTAGCCGGTCAGGTTCGTTTCGGACTCGTATTTCCTGACGTAGTACTTGTCGGTCTTCGCGTAGACGAGCCAGTCGATTTCGCTTGGGTCGTCCCCCGGGACGTACTTTCGATGTTCGCTGAACTCGACCGAAAAGCCGTGGAGGGGGCTGGCGTGAAGTCCCTGGATGAACCCCTTGGCGATGAACTGCGCTTTCAGGTCGAGGCGTTTGATCGTCTGGATCGCTTCCGGGTCGAGATACGACGAGGTTTCCATCGCAGAGCTTACCTTTTCACGTATTTCGGCGCGGCCGGCAGGGGAACCGACTCGAGAAGTTTTTCGATGATCCGGTCGTTCGTCAGTCCTTCGGCCTGCGCCTGAAAATTCGTGCTGATCCGATGCCGCAGGATCGGCACCGCCGCGTCGCGCAAATCGTCGATCGCGACCGAGTAGCGCCCGTCCATCGCCGCCAGCGCTTTGCCCGCGGCGATGAGGAACTGTCCGGCGCGCGGCCCGGCGCCCCAGTCGACCAGTTCGCGGACCAGTTCCGGCGCCGATTCGTCGCGCGGGCGCGTGGCGCGGACCAGGCGGGCGGTATATTCGACGATATACGGCGAGACGGCGACCGTGGCGACCAGTTTCTGAAGACGGAGGATCTGTTCGGCGTTAAAGAGCTTTTTGACGTCGCCCCCGCTCTGGCCGTTCCCCGCCGAGGCGAGAATCAGTTTCTCTTCGTCGAGCGAGGGGTAGTCGATTTTGATGTTGAACATAAACCGGTCGAGCTGCGCTTCGGGGAGCGGATAGGTCCCTTCCTGCTCGATCGGGTTCTGTGTGGCGATCACGAAGAACGGTTCGGGGAGGGGAAGGGTCGTTTTGCCGACGGTGACTTCCCTTTCCTGCATCGCCTGCAGGAGCGCCGCCTGCGTTTTGGGAGGCGTGCGGTTGATTTCGTCGGCCAGCAGGATGTTCGTCCAGATCGGTCCTTTGACGAAACGGAAACGGCGTTTTCCCTCTTCGTCGACGTCGAGCAGATTCGTTCCGGTGATATCCGAGGGCATCAGGTCGGGGGTGAACTGAATCCGTTTGAAGCCGATGTCGAGGACCCGCGCCAGGGTCGAGACGAGAAGCGTTTTGGCCAGACCCGGTACCCCTTCCAGCAGGGAATGGCCGCGTGTGAAGATCGACGCCAGGAGGAGGCGGATCACCGATTTCTGCCCGACCACCGTCTTTTGCAGTTCCGTCTCGATTTCGGCGCAGGCGCGGCGGAACTCCTGCAGACGGTCGCCGGCCGGACCGGTCTGTTTCGGAGGAACCTGCGGCGGAACGCCGGGCCGGGTCTCCGGGGAAGAGTCGATTTTCGGGGGGAGCGAATGGGAAGCGTCTTGCATGGTGCCGAGCCGTTCCGGCGCGGGGGACGGCGAGAGCGCGCGCCCGCGCGATTAAGGCGGTTTTTATTATTGATATTGTCTGGTTTTCTTAGAATAAGCAAAATACCGTTTTAAATCAAGCGGGGAATTTTACCGGTACGTCCCCCGCGTTTGAGAAGAGGAAAGGCGCCCGCCGACCCGTAAAAAACCGATGACCCCGACCCGAAATTTTCTCCTTTCGCTTCTCTTCTGTTCGGCGGCGGTGATCGCGTCTGCCGATGCACCGACGGCGGAAGCCCCATCGCCGGCCGCGGCCCGCGGGAATCAGGAAAGCGGCCTCGTTCGCGTCGCCCAGCGAGGCGACGCCGGCGCCCCCGACGCGCCGACGGCGGAGG
>CACXFR010000022.1 GCA_902766935.1 uncultured Planctomycetota bacterium
CCGTTTTTCGCCCGGCCCCCCGCCGCAGGAGGGCGGCCGCGCCGAGTAGTCCCGCACGCCGGGCCGCGTTTTTCCCGCGGCCCGGCAATTTTTCCCTTCTTTCCCTTTTTTCCTTAATACTTGTTTTTTCGTCTCTCCCCCTTATAATAGTACAGATGTTTTATCGGGGGGGAATCCGCTTAAAACCGGAATATGTCCGCGGAACGCCGTTCCCTTTGATTTTATTTTTCCGTAAGAGTGTTCGCTATGAAACGTATCCCATTCTCCCGGCTTGCGGTTTCGGCCGTTCTTCTTCTGGCCGCCCTTCCTCTTTGCGCGGCGCCTTTCGACGGCGTCTCGTTCGAGGTCGTTCCGTTCGGTCCCGACGACGCCCAAATGACCGGCGTCCAGCAGCTGATCGACGTGAACGTCTTTAACAACCTGATCGCCTATCCCGGCGCGAGGCTGGCCCTCAAAAAGGACGTCGGCTGGGACGAACTTCTCACCGACGGCGAAGTCGGAATCATCGGCGCCGCGGGGCGTTCGGTGGTTTACGGAAAACCTTCGCGCCTGGTCTACTATCTGGGCAAACCGCAGACGATCAAGGAGATCCGCGTTTTTTCGGCCGACGTCGACGCGCGTGCCGACCAGGACTACGAAGTCCGCTTCGCCAATAACGCGGCGAATCCCGGCGTGATTCCCGAATTTCCCGCCAAGGCCGATCTTTCGAGCGGCGACAAGATTCTCGGCGCCGACGCCGGTTCGCTGATGACCCGTTTCTACCGCAAAGACGGCGGCGATCTTACGAGCGAGAAATACGACTGGGTCGAAATCCGTCTCTGGAGCACGGCGATGCACGACGACACCGCCGCCAAACGCGCCGGGCTTCCCGCCAAAAACGGGAACGACGCCAATGACTGGTGCTCGCTGATCGAGCTTCAGGTGGTCGGTCATCCCGAGGCGAACTTCGCCGACGCCGGCGCGTTCAAAGAGTGGCGCCGGAAGCAGAACTTCCGCCGTTTCGACTGGCAGACGAGCGGCAGTCGTCCGTATGACCTGATCCGCGCGATCGACCATCCCGAATACCTCTATCAGGCGATCGAGGACATGACCGAACGCTTCCCCGACGAGTTCGACCCGAAGGACTATAAGGAGCGCCTCGACGAAGCGCTCGCCCGTCTCCTCGGCGACCATACCGGCGCCGCCGATTTCGCCGCCGCGGTCGACGACTTCAACAGGCTCCGTTACGAGATCATCCTTTCGCTCCCGCTCTTAAAAGATTTCGACACGATCATCGCCCGCAAGACGACGAACCCCGCGCTCGAAAACAACTGGATGTCGAACGCCTCGCGCGAAAAGGTGAAATACGACAACGCCATCGTCGAGTTCGACCCGAAATCGCCCGATTCCGAAATGACCGAACTGACCCGCGGGCCGAACGGCTCGTTCGTCGGCGACATCTGCCTTCACTGGGACGCCGACAGGTTCCTGGTGACCGGACTTTCGGACAAGAACACGTGGCAGGTCTTTGAATACAATATGAAAGACGGCGCTCTGCGTCAGGTCACGCCCGACATGGGGGGCGACGTCGACAACCACGAGGGGTGCTACGTCCCCGACGGTTCGACCATCTTCATTTCGAACGCCTCGATGATGGGGATCCCCTGCATCGGCGGCAGCGGCTACGTCGGGAACGTCTACCGTGTTGAGGAAGACGGCCAGACGGTCCGCCAGCTCACTTTCGAGCAGGACAACGACTGGTGCCCCGTCATCCTCGAAAACGGCCGCGTGATGTATCTGCGCTGGGAGTATATCGACACGCCGCACTACTTCTCGCGCATCCTCTTTACGATGAACCCCGACGGCACCAATCAGGTCGAGCATTACGGCAGCGGCTCCTACTGGCCGAACAGCCTCTTCTACGCGCGTCCCATTCCGGGCCAGTCGTCGAAGTTCGTCGGGATCGTCTCGGGCCACCACGGCGTTCCCCGTTCGGGCGAGATGGTCGTCTTTGACCCCGCGCTCGGCCGTCAGGAAGAAAAAGGCGCCGTTCATAAGATCACCCATCCGGGCGAAGCGATCGAGCCGGTCATCAAAGACCAGCTGGTCGACGGCGTCTTCCCGCAGATGGTCTTCCCGTATCCTCTTTCCGACGACTATTTCCTGGTCTCGGCGCGAATCCGCGACTGGGGCGAGACGTGGGCGCTTTACCTGGTCGACACGTCCGGGAACATGACCCTTCTGCGCCGCGACCCGAAATACAGTTTCCTCGAAGCGATCCCTGTGATGGAACAGGAAGAGCCGCAGACGATTCCCGACCGGACCGTTCCGGGCGAAAAGGAATCGACCGTCTTTATCACCGACGTCTACTTCGGCCAGGGGCTTCCCCAGGTTCCGCGCGGAACCGTCAAGAAGCTTCGGCTTTACGCGATCAGTTACGGCTACCGCGGGATCGGCGGCCACGACGCGTTCGGAATGGAAAGCTGCTGGGACGGCCGACGCATGATCGGCGAGGTGCCGGTCTTCGAAGACGGCAGCGCCACGTTCAAGATTCCCGCCAACACGCCGGTCGTGGTACAGCCGCTCGACGAAAGCGGTTCGGCGGTGCAGCTGATGCGGTCGTGGTTCGTCGGCATGCCGGGCGAAACCGAGTCGTGCATCGGCTGCCACGAGACGCAGAACGACGTCTCGCCGGTCAAGCAGACCGAAGCGCAGCGGAGCGCGCCGACCCCGATTGAGCCGTTCTACGGTCCCGAACGCCCCTTCTCGTTCGAGGGGGAGATTCAGCCGATCCTCGACCGCTACTGCGTCGGGTGCCACGACGGCAAGAAGCCGGGCCGGCCGAACTTCGCCGACACCGCGCCGGGCCCGAAAAACTTCTCGAACGCGTATCACGCCCTGCACGGGTATGTCCGCCGCCCCGGCCCGGAATCGGACATTCACGTTCTGCAGCCGATGGAATATCACACTTCGACCTCCGAGCTGATCGCGATGCTCGAAAAGGGACATCACAACGTCAAGCTCGACAAGGAGTCGTGGGAAAAGCTCGTCTGCTGGATCGACCTCAACGTTCCGTATTTCGGCACGTGGACCGAAATCGCCGAGGCGCGGAACAGCAAGAAGGGCTCCGACCCGCTTAAGCAGATCGCCAGCCGTTACGTCGAGCTGAAAGAGCTCTACGCCGACAACGACCTGAACTACGAGACCGACGCGTACACCGGCGACCGGGTTGAGCGTCCCGAGTTCCAGCCGCCCGAGGAGGCGCCCGAACCGGACCGCAGCGCGCCCGAAGTCGCCGGCTGGCCCTTCGCGCCTGCCACCGAGCCTCAGATTCAGAAACTTGACGTCGGCGGCATTTCGATCGAACTGGCGAAGATTCCCGCCGGCTCGTTCGTGATGGGCGACGAAAAGGGTTTCCTCGACGAGCTGCCGCGCCGCGAGGTGACGATCGACAAGCCGTTCTGGATGATGACCACCGAGGTCTCGAACGCGCTTTACGCGCTGTATGACAGCGAACACGACAGCCGCTTCGTCGACTTGTGGAACAAAGACCATAACCGGCCCGGGTATCCGGCGAACCTTCCCGACCAGCCGGTCATCCGCGTCAGCTGGCAGGAAGCGGTCGGCTTCTGCGCCTGGCTGAGCGAAAAGACCGGCCGAAAGTTCCGTCTGCCGACCGAAGCCGAGTGGGAATGGGCGGCGCGCGCCGGAAGCGCCCAGCCGATGTGGTTCGGCGGGATGGACGCCGATTTCGGCAAGTTTGAAAACCTCGCCGACATGAGAACCAAACTGTTCGTGGTTGAGGGGGTCGACCCTCACGTCAAAGGCGTCGTTGCGGACTGGGAAGCGTTCATTCCGCGGATCGACAGCGTCGATGACGGCAACTTTATGGAAGGGGACGTCGGCAGCTACAAGGCGAATCCGTTCGGGCTTCACAATATGCTCGGGAACGTCTGCGAGTGGACCGCGTCGAGCTACCGCCCCTATCCGTATAACGCCGCCGACGGCCGCAACGACGGCAGCGTCGCCGAGAAGAAAGTCGCCCGCGGCGGCTCGTGGCGCGACCGTCCGAAATGGGGCCGCGCCGGGGTGCGCAAGCCGTACGAGTCGTGGCAGCGCGTCTACAACGTCGGAATACGGCCGGTTTGCGATGACTGACCGGCTGATCCTCCCCTGCCGGGAGCCGGTTGACGCCGAAGTCGCGGTTCCCGGTTCGAAGAGCCTGACGAACCGCGCGCTTCTGGCCGCGGCGCTCGCGCCCGGCGCGTCGACGCTGACCGGCGCGCTCGACGCCGAAGACACCCGCATTATGGCCGAGGCGCTCGGCCGGGTCGGGTTCGACGCCGACCTTTCCGACTTCTCGCGCAGGATCACCCTCCGCGGCGGCGCGGCCGCCGCGGCGAGCGGGCCGACGCGGCTATACGTCGGCAACAGCGGGATCACCGCGCGCTTTTTAACCGCCGCCCTTTCGTTCATCCCGGGAACGCGGGAGCTTTTCGGCAAAGAGCGGATCTATTCCCGCCCGATCGGCGATCTTCTTTCCGCCCTCCGCGCGCTCGGCGCTCAGATCGAGTCTCTGGCGGCGCCCGACTCGCTTCCTTTGCGCGTCGTCGGCAAACCTCTTCCCGGCGGGGAGGTCTCGGTTCGGGGGAACATCTCCAGTCAGTTTTTGAGCGCCCTTCTGATGGCCGCACCGCTGGCGGGGGGGCGGGTCGTCATACGCGTCGAGGGGGAGCTCGTCTCGCGCCCCTACGTCGAGATGACCCTGGCGGTGATGAGGTCGTTCGGCGCGCGGGTCGAAACACCCGACCCGCAGACGTTCGTCATTCCCGAAGACGCGGCCTACCGTCCCGCCGACTACGCCGTGGAGCCAGACGCCTCGGCGGCGAGTTACTTTTTCGCCCTGCCGGCGGTCGCGGGGGGCTCGGTCAAGGTCCGCGGGCTTACCGAAAATTCCCTGCAGGGAGACGTGGCGTTCGCCGGTCTTCTCGGGCAGATGGGGTGCCGCGTCGAATACGCGCGGGACGGCATCCGCGTGACGCGCCCGGTCGTCGGCGGCCGGCCCGCCCAGCTGGTCGGCATCGACGTCGACATGAACGACATCAGCGACACGGTTCAGACCCTTTCGGTCGTCTCCCTTTTCGCGGTCACCCCGACCCGAATCCGCAACGTGGCGCATATCCGCGGCAAGGAGACCGACCGTCTTGCCGCGGCCGCCGCGCAGCTTCGGAAGTTCGGCGTTCGGGTCGACGAATACGACGAGGGGCTCCAGATCTGGCCCCGGCCGCTCGGCGAGCTGACCGGCGCGCGGATCGAGACGTACGACGACCACCGTATGGCGATGAGTTTCGCCCTGGCGGGGCTGGCCGTTCCGAACGTCGTGATCGAAAAGACCGAGTGCACCGCCAAGACGTATCCGAACTTCTTCGACGACCTGTCCGCCGCGCTCGGCCGCCCGGCGTCGCGGGAGGTCTGAACCGAACGGGGAACCCCGTAAAATATCGTAGTTGAATTGTCCGGTTCGAAATGGTAACATTATAGAACGGGTAAATAGGGGCCGTTCCGCGCCGGTCTTGTTAAGGCGCCGGCTCCGCCGCAAACCAAAACGGGAGCAGCAACACAGCGAAGCAGAATGGAAAATCGTAACAAAAATGTGCAGCGTATCAACGAAATGATCAGGGTTTCGCAAGTCCGGGTCATTTCCAGCGAAGGGGAACAGCTCGGCGTGATGTCCACGTCCGAGGCGCTTATGATGGCGCACGAAGCCGACCTGGATCTGGTCGAAGTGGCGCCCGACGCGAAGCCCCCTGTCTGCAAGATCATGAACTATGGGAAGTTCAAGTACCAGCAGCGGAAAAAAGACTCGAAGCAGCAGGCCCCCAAAGGGCGCCTCAAGGAGCTGCGGATGCGTCCGAAGACGGGCGAGGCCGACATCATGGTCAAGGTGAACAAGGGGCGCGAGTTCCTCACCAAGAAAGACAAAGTTCTCGTTTCGATCAACTTCCGCGGACGCGAGGCGGCCCACATCGACGAAGGGATGAAGCTGATGCAGTTTGTGATCGAACAGCTCGCCGACGTCTCCAGGGTCGAAGCGCCGGCGAAACAGCTCGGCAAGAAAATCACCTGCACGCTGGCTCCTAAATAAATCTCATTCTCTTTTTCGGTCGTCGAGACGATCTGGCCAAAGTCGGGGCGAACCGCGGTTCGTCCCGGCATCCCGCCGCCGCGGGTGAACGAAGGTATTTTGTTATGAACGGATTTACGCGCGCCCTGCTCCTTTTTCTGTCGGCTCTGCTGATTTGTTTCGCGCCGGCCGCCGCGTCTGCCGCCGACGAGCCGGCCGACGGCGCGCCCGACGAGGCCGCCGAACTCAGCCAGTTTCGAATCGACAACGTCCTGACGATCCGCAAAGAGGGGGAGGAAGACGGCGTGCGCATCGTCACCACCACGCTTTTCGGGAAAGGAATGGTGATCGATTTCATCGGCGACAACGACGAGGTCATCGTCTACAACCGCAAGACGAAGACGTTCGTTCTTCTCGACCCGATCCACCGCATTCAGACGGAGCTGACGCTGAGCGAAATCGACCAGTTCCTGGAGAATCTGCGCGCGGTCGTCGCCGAAAAGAAAGACGCCCACTCGCAGTTCCTCCTGAACCCCAGGTTCGAGATCACGCGCAGCGATGAGACGGGGGAACTCTCCTTTTCGAGCAAATGGTACGAGTACCTCGTCACGACCCGTTCGTTCGACGACCCCGATCTGAGCGGGGTCTACTTCGAGTTCATCGACGTCTACACGAAACTGAACCTCTACCTGAACCCGGGGAACTACACGCCCCTGGCACGGATGGCGGTGAACGACCTTCTGGCGCACGAGAAGCGCTTCCCGACGAAGATCCGTCTGACCCTCTATCCGAAGGGGAAAACCCTTTTCGCCAAACCCGACATCATCACCAGCGACCACAAGATCATCCGCCGCCTTTCCGAAGAGGACCTGGGGCGGATCGTCCGCGCGAGCCACTTTTCGGAACAGTTCCCGAAACAGACGTTCGGCAACTATTACAGGACGGCGATTCAGCCTCAATAGTCACGCAAGCGGGGTTCCTTATGCCGAAACAGCTTTTCTGCGCGCTTCTCCTTTTTCTGGCCGCCGCGGCCTTGCCCGCCGCAGACCCGCCGCGGATCACCGGCGCCATTCTTCCCCACGGGGGACAGGAGCACATCTGGACGGCGCCCGAAGGCGCCGAGGGGGACCCCGTCGCGTGGCTGGCCGTTCACGGCGAGCATCCCGGTGCGTACACCTATTCGATGGACGAAAGCAACGCCGCGGCGGGGGGGTATCCGACCCGCGTCGCCGCCTCGTTCCGCGGCACCGACGCGCCGTTTCTTCTCGGCGAATTTAAGGGCGCCCGTCCCGTCACTCCCGCCGGCCCCCCCGACGCGGTGCTGCGGGAATGGGTCGATTCGTTCGACGTGATCGCGCCCGTCTGGCGCAAAGCGGGCGCGCCGCCGGCCGACGACCCGCTCGAGGCGGTTTTGCGCTCTGCCCCCGAAGCCGAATTCGACGCCCTCTTCTGCGACGAAAAGTTCTGCACCCCGCAGCGCGGGACGGTTTCGTTCGAGATCAGCCGCGACGCCGCCCCGCTCGAGACCCTTCTGTCCTGCGCCAGGGCGCTTTCGGAAATCAAAATCGAACCCGCTCCGCTCAGCGTCCTGTCGGCGGGAGACGGCGCCGGCGGGCGGAGTCCCGCTTCCGGCTCGCTCGCGCGGAACCTCCTGTATGCCTTCCTCGGCGGGATGATCCTGAACATCATGCCGTGCGTCCTGCCGGTGATCGGTCTGAAGATCGTCAGCTTCTTCGACCAGGCGGGTCAGCGCCGCCGCCGCGCGTTCCTTCTGAACGTCTGCTATACGGCGGGAATCCTTTCGGTCTTCACCGTCCTGGCGCTGATGAGCGTCGGCCTTTCGTACCTGTTCACCTACGGTCTTTTTCAGATCGTGATGGGGTGCGTCGTCTTCATCATGGCGCTGAACCTGATCGGCGTCTGGGAGATCGTTCTGCCGGGCTTTTTGGGGGGCCGGAAATCGGGCGAGCTGATGGGAAAAGAAGGGGGGCTCGGCGCCTGGTTCAAGGGGGTGATCACCACGCTTCTGGCGATCCCCTGCGGCGCGCCTCTTCTGAGTCCCGCGCTGGTCTGGACCGACGCGCTCATCAAGAACGGCTCGGCCGTTTCGGTTCTGCTGATCTACTGGGTGATCGGTCTGGGAATGGCGGCGCCTTTCCTGGCGATCGGCGCGTTCCCCGAACTTCTCCGCTTCCTCCCGAAGCCGGGGGCGTGGATGGAGACCTTCAAAAAAGTGATGGGGTTCGTCCTCCTGCCGGCGGTGATCTGGATCCTCTATTCGATGCCGATTTCCTTCATCCTGCCGACGGTCTCGCTTCTGGCGGCGCTCGGATTCGCCTGCTGGCTTTTGGGCCGCGGCCGCTTCAATCCCGACCGCAAACGGCTCGTCCCGTGGCTCGCCGCGTCGGCGGTCGTGCTGATCACCCTTCTTTTTTCGTTCCGAATGCCGTTTCTGAACCGCGGCGGCGCCTATCCGCTGCCGACCCTTCAGGGGGCGTTTCAGCAGAAACTCCTCCGCTGGGGAGTCCGTGCTGCGCGGGAAGGGGAGCTCGCCGAGACCGACTGGCGCCTGTTCGACCAAAAGGTCTTCGACGCCGCGCTTCTCGACGGCCGCCCGGTCGCGATCGACTTTACCGCCGACTGGTGCATGAACTGCAAGGTTCTGGAACTGACCGTTCTTCACGCGCCGGAAGTCGACACGCTCCTTCATCAGAAAGGGGTCGTCACGATGACCGGCGACTGGACGCGGCGCGACCAGACCGAAGAGAGCCGCGCGGTCGGCGATCTTCTGAGCCGATACGGCGGCCAGCAGGTTCCGGTTCTGATGATCTTCACGCTCGACCGTCTCGACGACCCGATCGTTCTGCGCGGGCTTTTCACCAAAGAGACGCTGATCAAAGAGCTGGAAGCGCTCTGATCACGGGATTTTTTATTTTTTCCGTGGGAAAAACAAAACCAAACGGCCGAATCGGTGTTGAACAGCTTGGGAAGCTGTTTACTCGTCGTAAGCAGATTTTCCCTTGCCGGTGAGAAAACGGGCTTATCGGCAGCCGGGTGTCTGAACGTTCTCCTTCAGACACCCTTTTTTTACGCGTTTCCGCTATTCTTCGTCCTGCTCGTCCTTCGCCGCGGGCGGCGCGCTCTTTTCGGCGCGGTCGGTCCCCACGGTGACCAGGTTCCCGTCTTTTCCCTTTTCGTAGACTTCCTGGAATCCCGGGAACTGATGGAAGAGTTTGTCGTGCTGCGTAAAGAGGAGGCGGATCACGACGATCTTGCTGTCATAGTCGCCGATCCCCTGCGTAAAGAAGTAGCGGCCCAGTCCCGCCACATACTTGTCGGAAGGGCCGATCACCAGGAACTGGCCCGGGCGGAGGGGGAAATTCCCCCGCAGTTCGTCGAACGTTTTGGTCGGCTGTTCGGTGGTCCGGATCAGCTGGCCGTACTGGTATTTCGTGACCGGCGCGGCGTCGCCGAAGGTCAGAAACGGGGTCAGTTCGAACGAGACCGAGCCGTCGGGGAGCGGTTCGGCCGCCACCGACAGCGAGGTCATGGCGTTCCGGTAGAGTTCGGCGGCGAACGACCCTCCGGCGCTGGTCAGAACCGGGATCCGGTCGACCGGCTGATCGAGGGTCGGGATCACTGCGATCTTTCCCGGCTGCAGGGTCTGAATCTTCGAGAGGGTGAGCGAGGAGCCGTGGTTCTTTTCGAGCGGAACTTCCTCTTCGAGCGACTCGCGCAGGCCCCGCCCTTTGATCTCCATCAGGCGCGACAGGGGTTCGGGAATCGACGCGCCGATGATTCCCGCGCGGAACCCGTTCCCCGTCAGGCGGCTTTTCACGTCCGGCGCGAGAACCTGTTCGTCGACTTCCTTCCAGAGCGCTTCCAGGAGCTCCTGCTGCTGATGCGGCACGTGGATGATCAGAATGTCGAACGTCACGGTGTCGGGCCCGACGTTTGTCTGGAGAAGTTCGTTATTTCCGGAACTTTTCGGGGGTTTGTACTCCATAAGGGCCCGGCACGAGAATGTCGGAATCACCGCCATTCCCAGAAGGAGGGCCGTCAGGAGTCTGCGTCTGTCCATTCAAAGTTCCCGCATCGCGTCGGTTTCAAGAAAATTCGGCGCGTAATGGTAGTCTTTTCGGGGGTGCCGGTCAAGAACAACAGACCATCATATTAGGAAAAAGCGCGGCGGGACGAAAGCGGAGCGCCCTAGAGGGCGTAAAAGACGGCGAAAAAGTGGAGGACGCTCCCCGCCAGGACGAAGAAGTGCCAGACGGCGTGGAGCCATTTCGTGTCGATGATGAAGAAGACCGCGCCGACGGTGTAGGCGATCCCGCCGGCGACGAGGAATTTCAGCGACAGGGGGGGGATCACCGCCAGAAGGGGCCCGATCGCGATCACCACCAGCCACCCCATCAGGAGGTAGAGGGGGATCGAAAGCCAGGTCAGGCGGCAGGCGTAGACCGAGTCCATCGTCACGCCGAAGACCGCCAGCCCCCAGATCAGCCCGAAGAGGGTCCACCCCATCGGCCCGCGGAGGATCGACAGGCAGAAGGCGGTGTAGGTTCCGGCGATCAGAAGGTAGATCGCCGAATGGTCGAGGATCTTAAAGACGTACCGCGCCGGGCGGGGGAGCATCGAATGATAGAGGGTCGACATCGTGTAGAGGACGATCAGCGTCGCTCCGAAGATGGTGAACCCCACCACGCACGGGGCGGTCGCCCCGTCGGGGGCGTGCGTCGCCGCGCGGACGATCAGCAGAACCAGGGCGGCGATCGAAAGGAGGGTTCCGATCCCGTGCGAAATGGAATGAACCAGTTCTTCGCCCAGCGTGTATTCGTCGGCCTGGTCGGCGGTTGACATAACGGTGTTCTCAATAAAACGGAATATGTTAAAATGGAAAACGTAGAATATCATAGCGCGGAAAGGAAAACATGTCAAATCCTACCATTCTGCTCGGCTCCGGGAATCGGAACAAGGGGATCGAAATCGGGCGGCTTCTGGAGCCGGCCGGGATCAGAATGATGACCCTCGCCGAGATGCCGCAAACCCCCGAAGTGGTCGAGGACGGAACGACGTTCGCCGAGAACGCCGCCAGGAAGGCGTCCGGATACGCCCGGCATTTCGGCATGTGGACGGTCGCCGAAGACAGCGGCCTTTCGGTCGACGCTCTGGACGGCGCGCCGGGGATCTACTCCTCCCGTTTTTCGGGGGCCGAGCATTCCGATCAGAAGAACAACGACCTGCTCCTCGAAAAGCTCCGGGGCGTTCCGCTCGAAAAGCGGGGCGCGCACTACACCTGCTCGATGAAGCTGGCCGACCCGAACGGCGAAATCCGCTTCGCCTGCGAGGAGTACTGTTTCGGCCGGATCCTGTTCGAGCGGCACGGGACGAACGGGTTCGGGTACGACCCTCTCTTCGAGGTGATCGAGTACCACCGTTCGTTCGGTGAGCTTTCGCCCCTTCTGAAATCGGTGATCAGCCACCGCGCCCGCGCGATCCGCCGGTTTATCGCCGCCGCGCCCTGTTTTTTGAGCCGGGACTGATCCGGGCCGATAATAGAATCATACGACCAGCGTTGAGAACCATAACCGTTTAACCAACTGAGGGGACCGAAGATGGAAAACCTGAAAGAATACTGTCTCGGCGTCGCCCGGCGCGCCAAAGCCGCCTCGGCGAAACTCGCCGCCGTCCGCGGCGAGACGAAGAACGCCTGGCTTCATCTGACCGCCGACAAACTTCTGGCGCGGAAAGACGAGATCGTCGCCGAGAACGAAAAGGATCTCGCCGACGCCGAAAAGAACGGTCTTTCGCCGGCGATGATCGACCGGCTCCGTCTGAACGAAAAGACCCTTTCGACGATGGCGGCGGCGCTGCGCGAAATCGCGATGTTCCCCGACCCGATCGGGAAGATCATCGACTCGAACGTCCGCCCGAACGGCCTGGAGGTTCGGAAGGTCCGCGTTCCGCTCGGCGTCGTCTTTTTCATCTACGAGTCGCGTCCGAACGTCACGACCGACGCGGCGGCGATCTGTATTAAAAGCGGGAACGCGGTCATTCTGCGGGGCGGGAAAGAGGCGATCCGTTCGAACCTGATCCTGGCGAAAGTCCTCGCCGAGGCCGCGGCCGAAGTGAATCTTCCCGAAGACGCGGTGCAGGTTCTCAACACCACCGACCGTGCGGCGATCGACGAGTTTCTGGCGATGCCCGAATACATCGACCTGACGATTCCCCGCGGCGGCGCGCAGCTGATCCGCCGGGTCGCCGACGGGGCGAAGATGCCGGTCATCAAGCATTTCGCCGGGAACTGCCACGTCTACGTCGACGCGGCGGCGGATCCCGGCGTCGCCGAAAAGGTCGTGATCAACTCGAAGTGCCAGCGTCTGGGCACGTGCAACACGGCCGAGTCGCTCGTGGTTCATTCCTTCCTCGCGCCGACCCTTCTCCCCCGTCTGGTCAAGGCGCTCGCCGCGCAGGGGGTCGAAGTGCGCGGCGACGTCAAGACGTGCTCCCTCTGTCCCGAGGCGGTTCCCGCCTCCGACGAGGACTACTTCACCGAATACCTGGCGAAGATCATTTCGGTCAAGGTGGTCGACTCGATCGACGAGGCGATCGCGCACATCAACCGCCACTCGTCGTCGCACACCGAGTCGATCGTGACGCGCGACATCGATGCGGCGAAGAAGTTCACGACCGAGATCGATTCGTCGGCGGTGATGGTCAACGCCAGCACCCGTCTGAACGACGGCGGCATCTTCGGTCTGGGCGCCGAAATCGGGATCAGCACCGATAAGTTCCACGCCCGCGGCCCGTGCGGCATCAACGAGCTGACCAGCTACAAATACGTCGTCTACGGCCAGGCGCATCTGCGCGAGTAACACGCCCTTTTATGACCCTCTCGCCGCACCGGCTCCGCCGGCTCCTTCCGAAAACGCTGACCGCCGACCGTCCCCGGTTCGAACGGGAACTGAGCCGGCTGGGCCGCCGTTTTTCCGAGCTCTTCGCCGAGTCGGAAAAGGGCGGCGCCGCGCCCGGCCCGGTGCCGGAACGCGCCCACGCTCTTTTCGAAAACGATCTTAAAAATCTGAAAGGCGAAATCGACAGGTCGGTCGAGGCGGCCGCCGCGCGCCGCCGCCGGATTCCCGCGCTGAAATACGACCCCGAGCTGCCGATCACCGCGCGGCGCGGCGAGATCGCCGAGCTGATCGAAAAGAATCCCGTCGTGGTCGTCTGCGGCGAGACGGGGAGCGGCAAATCGACCCAGATCCCGAAAATCTGCCTGGAACTCGGACGCGGCGCGCGCGGGATGATCGGCCACACGCAGCCGCGCCGTCTGGCGGCGCGCGCGGTGGCGAGCCGTCTGGCGCACGAGATCGGCACTCCGCTGGGAGAGGGGGTCGGCTACAAGATCCGCTTTACCGACGAGACGGCGGACTCGACCTTCGTGAAGGTGATGACCGACGGGATCCTTCTGGCCGAGTCGCAGAAAGACCCGCTTTTCAACGCGTATGACACGATCATCATCGACGAGGCGCACGAACGGTCGCTGAACATCGACTTCCTGCTGGGAATGATGAAGCGGGTCGCCGAGCGGCGGCCCGACTTCCGGCTGATCATCACATCGGCGACGATCGACGCCAAGCGGTTCGCCGAACACTTTTCGCGCCGCGGCCGGCCCGCGCCGATCGTCGAGGTTTCGGGCCGCGCCTATCCGATCGAAATCCGCTACCGCCCGCCGGAAGAGTTCGCGCTGGCTGACGACGGCGAGCCGAACGGCCCCCGCCGCCGCGAGATCGACGAGGGGGAGCTCCGCGAGTCGGCGTTCCTGGCGGCGGTCGACGAACTGGCGCGGGAAGGGCGGGGCGACATCCTCGTCTTTCAGCCGACCCAGCACGACATTCTCGAGACGGCGAAACTCCTTAAGCACCACGCCATTCCCGGCGACGACGCCGCGCGCAAAACCGAGATCCTTCCCCTTTACGCGCGCCTCTCCTCCGCCGAACAGCAGCGGATCTTTACCAAGAGCAAATGGCGCAAGATCGTGATCGCCACGAACGTCGCCGAGTCGTCCCTGACCGTGCCGGGAATCCGCTACGTCATCGATTTCGGCACGGCGCGGGTGAGCCGCTACTCGGCGCGCAGCCGGATGCAGCGTCTGCCGATCGAGCCGATTTCGCGCGCCTCGGCGGACCAGCGCGCCGGGCGGTGCGGGCGGACGGGTCCGGGAATCTGCATACGGCTTTACAGCGAAGAGGACTACGCCGCGCGTGACGAGTTCACCACGCCCGAAATACGCCGGACGAACCTCGCCTCGGTCATTCTGCGGACGATCGCCTATCGGCTCGGCGCGATCGAACGGTTTCCCTTCCTCGACCCGCCGGCGCGCGGGACGATTCTCGACGGCTACAAGACGCTCTACGAACTCGGCGCGCTCGACAGGGAGAACAAAATCACCGAGATCGGCCGCCGTCTGAGCCGTCTGCCGATCGACCCGCGTCTGGCGCGGATCATCCTGGCGGGGATCGACGAGGGGGTGATGGACGACGTTCTGGTGATCGCCTCGGCGCTCGAAATACAGGACCCGCGCGAACGCCCCGCCGAAGCGGCGGCGAAAGCCGACGAGGCGCACGCGCCGTTTCTCGACGAGCGGTCCGATTTCCTTTCGTATCTCAAGCTCTGGCGGTTCTGGCACGACCTGAAAGACCGCCTGACCGGCTCGCAGCTGCGCAAGGCGTGCCGGCAGAACTTTCTGGCGTTCCTTCGGATGCGCGAATGGTCGGACATCTACGTTCAGCTTCTCCGTCTTCTGCGCGAGGCGAAACTCCTCCCGTCCGACCGGCCCCCCCGCGCCGACGGCGAGGTTCCCTACGACGCAATCCACCGCGCCATTCTGACCGGCATGCTGACCGGCATCGCCCAGCGGACCGAAAAGGGGGAATACAACATCGCCGGGAACGTGAAATTCGTCCTCTGGCCCGGAAGCGGTCTGGTCAGAAAGAAGTACTCCTGGCTGGTCGCCGCCGAACGGGTCGAGACGAGCCGCCGCTACCTCCGCTGCGCGGCGCAGATCGACCCGGCGTGGATCGAGCCGCTGGCGGCGCATCTGGTGACGAAAAAGGTCTTCGACCCCTTCTGGCTCCGCGAGACCGGCTTCGTTCACGCCTGGCAGCGCGTTTCGCTTTTCGGGATCGTTCTGGTTCCGAAACGGCGGGTTCATTTCGGCCCGGAAGACCCCGAACGCGCGCGGAAGATATTCATCCGCGAAGCGCTCGTCCGGGGCGAGTTCGACTGCCGGCTCGACTTCTTCCTCCGCAACCGCGCGCTGATCGACTCGATCGGCAAGATTCAGGCCAAGACGCGGAACCGTTCCCTCATGAAAGACGACGAGGCGGTCTACGCGTTTTACGACGCTCTTCTTCCTCCCGGCGTGTATGACAAAAAGACGCTCGCCGCGTGGTACGCCTCCGCGCCGCCCGAAGTTAAAGAGAGCCTCCTTTTAACGTACGACGACGTCTGCACCGAGCCTCCCGGCGCGTCGATCGCGCACGATTTCCCCGACAGCATGACGACCTTTTCGGGCGTCTCGGTTCCCCTTTCGTATAAATTCGAGCCGGGTGAAAAGGAGGACGGCCTGACGGCGACCCTTCTGCCCGAGGAGTTCGGCGAGCTGAAAAGTTCCGGCCGGATCGGCTGGCTCGTGCCGGGCCTTTTAACCGAAAAGATTCTGGTTCTGATCAAGTCGCTCCCGAAAGAGGTCCGCCGTCCGCTGGTTCCTCTTCCCGACGCGGCGCGCCTTCTGGCCGGCGAGCTGGCGTTCGGCGGCGGCGACTTTCTCGAAATGCTCGCCCGCGCCGTCTCGCGTCTGGCGGGGCGTCTGGTCGCGCCGGCCGATTTCGACGTCGGCCGGCTCCCCGACGCGCTCCGTCTGAACCTGCGCGTGGTCGACGTGCGCGGGAACGTCCTGGCCGAGGGACGCGACGCCGAGGCGGTCGGCCGCGAGCTGGGCGAGCGGGCGGCGCGTACGCTCAAAAACGTCCGTCGGAGCGAGTGGATCCGGGACGACGTCGCCTCGTGGGATTTCGGCTCTCTTCCCGAGACGGTCACGCTTCGGCGCGAGAACATGGTCCTTTCGGTTCATCCCGCCCTCTGCCACCGCCGCTTTCTGGACGGCGGGGGGGAACCGGCCGACGGCGGCAATCCCGCGCTCCTTTCGCTCCGTCTTTTCGATTCGCCCGAAAAGGCGCGGGCGCTGACCCGGCTCGGCGTGATTCTTCTCTTTTCGCAGAAACACCGCCGCGACCTGAAATACCAGATCGACCATCTGCCGAACATCGACCGGATCCGGCTCCGGCTCGGCTCGGTTCCGCACTTCAAGACGGCGGCCGACGCGCAGGAGCTGATGGCGCGTCTGGCGATCGAAACCGCCTTCGGCGCCGACGACGGCGAATTCCCGATCCCGCGCAGCGAAGGGGACTACAACAATCTGGCCGACGCCGCGCGCCGCGCGATTCCGCTGGCGACGCAGGAGCTCGCCCGCTGGCTTCCCGCCCTGGCCGAGTCGTACGCCGAGGCGTCCCTGACGGTCGAGAAACACACGTCCCCTCTTTTCGCCGAGGCGGGCGCCGACGGCCGCGAGACGTTCGACCGTCTTTTCGCGCCCGAATTCCACCTGACGACCCCGACCCGCTGGCTCCGCGAGTACCCCCGCTACCTGAAGGCGATTCCGGTCCGCTACGAGAAGATCCGCAAAGGGGGCGGCCCCGCCGACCGCGCCTACAGTGCCGAGCTGGCGGGGCTCTGGACCCGCTGTTTCGACCGGAAGGCGCGTCTCGACGCGGCGGGTCTGGTCGATCCCGAGTGGCCCCTCTACCGCTGGATGCTCGAGGAGTACCAGGTCTCCCTTTTCGCCCAGCAGCTGGGGACGGCGGTCAAGGTCTCGTCGGTCCGTCTCGAAAAGCAGTGGGCGAAGCTCCGCGACTAGCGCCGCGCCGGAAGCGCCTTCCCTCTTTCCGCCCGGTAAAACCGCCCCCGTGCCGGGCCGGAATTTCCCCTCTTCCGCCCACCCGCCCGGCCGATTCCCCCCCTTGCCGAAAAGGGTGCATCAGGTAGAATAGGGCTGTTTATCGGCTTATTCTCCGCTTCCGTACAGGCGGGTGGAAGCCGCGCACCTACCCTCTTTAAGGAAACCGTCATGAAAGCAAACATCCATCCCAACTATGTTGAGACGAAAGTCACCTGCGGGTGCGGGAACACCTTTATGACCCGCTCGACCAAGCCGGAGCTGAAAGTCGATATCTGCAGCGCCTGCCATCCGTTCTACACCGGCCGTCTGAAGTACGTCGACACCGCCGGGCGTATCGAAAAGTTCCGCCGGAAGTTCGCCAACATCAAGATCTCCGGCAAAAAAGAGAGCAAAAAGGACTGAACCGTGCGCCGCGCGGCAGCGCTTTAGGTTATTCCGTTCAGACTCTGTCCCGCTCCCCCGCCCCGGCGGGGGAGGTTCGCCTTGGCGGGTCGGGGGTCTTTGCGGAATAACCGTTTTTTTTGAGGTCATCTATGCGTAAGCTTCTGGACGAAAAGCTCGCCCGATTCGAAGTGCTCGAAAAAGAGATGGTCGCCCCCGAGGTTCTCGCCGACGCCGACCGCATGACGGCGGTGGCGCGCGAGTACGGCTCGCTGGCGAAACTCTGCGGCAAGTACCGCCGCTTCCTGCACCTGAACGGCGAGATCAAAGAGGCCGAAGAGATGATCGGCGGCTCCGATCCCGAAATGAAAGAGCTCGCCGAGGCGGAGCTGCCGAACCTGAAAAGCGAACGCGAAGAGCTCTGGAACGAACTGCTCGACATGACGATCGGCGGGGCCGACTCGAACCGGACCAGCTGCATCGTCGAGATCCGCGCCGGAACCGGCGGGGACGAGGCGGCGCTCTTTGCGCGCGACCTGTTCGAGATGTACAAGCACTTCTGCGAAGACCGCCGGTGGAAGATCGAGGTCATGTCGATGAACGCCACCGAGATGGGCGGGTTCAAGGAGATCGTCTTCGGGGTCGAGGGGGAAGGGTGTTTCCGCGAGCTTCAGTTCGAAAGCGGCGGGCATCGGGTTCAGCGCGTCCCCGAGACTGAGGCGAAGGGGCGGATTCACACATCGGCGGCGACGGTGGCGGTGATGGCCGAGCCGGAAGACGTCGAAGTCGACCTCAAGCCCGAGGACTACCGCGTCGACCGGTTCTGTTCGAGCGGTCCGGGGGGCCAGCACGTCAACAAGACGTCGTCGGCGATCCGTCTGACCCACTTCGAGACGGGGATCGTCGTCAGCTGCCAAGACGAAAAGAGCCAGCACAAGAACCTGGCCAAAGCGCTGCGCGTTCTGAAGTCGCGCATCTACGAGCGCAAACGGCTCGACGAGCAGAAGAAGCGTTCCGAGGAGCGTCTGAGCAAGATCGGCAGCGGCGACCGGAGCGAGCGGATCCGCACCTACAACTTTCCCGAAAACCGCGTCACCGACCATCGGATAGGCCTGACGCTTTACAAGCTCGACTCGATACTGGCGGGGAACCTTTCGCCGGTGATCGACGCTTTGCTCGACTACGAACGGCAGGAACTTCGAAGTTCGTTCGGTTCGATTGAAGACTAACCACTTTCGGGAGACGCCCTTCCATGTCAACGGAACCCTGGACCACACGCCGACTTCTGGAATGGACCGCCGACTACTTCAAGGGGCGCGGGATTGAGAATCCCCGTCTGGAAGCCGAGCTCCTTCTGGCGCGCGCGCTGAGGACGAACCGGGTCGGCCTCTATCTTCGGTACGAAGACGTGCCGGCCGACCCCGAACGGACGGCGTTCCGCGAACTGGTCAAACGGCGCGCGGCGGGGGAACCTTCGGCGTATCTGGTCGGGCACAAAGATTTTTACTCGCTCGATTTCGACGTGAACGCCGACGTGCTGATTCCCCGGCCCGAGACCGAGACTCTCGTTCTGGAAGGGGTCGAGTTTCTCCGCGGCCGGGCCAAAGAGAATCCCGGCTTCGCGCCGCGCGTTTTGGATATCGGCACCGGCAGCGGCGTTTTGGCGGTCGCCCTGGCGCGGAACCTTCCCGCCGCGCGTCTGGTGGCGGTCGACATTTCGGCGCCGGCGCTGGCGATGGCGAAAAGGAACGCCGAAAAGCTCGGCGCCGCCGACCGGATCGAGTTTCGCGAAAGCGACCTCTTTGCGGCGGTCGGCCCCGACGAACGGTTCGACCTGATCGTCAGCAACCCGCCGTACGTCAGCCGCGCCGAATACGACGCGCTGGACAAGTCGGTCAAAGACTACGAGCCGCGGATCGCGCTCCTTTCGGGGGAAGAGGGAACCGAGATCGTCGCGCGGATTCTGGCCGAGGCGCCCGCCCATTTAGAGCCGGCGGGGCGTCTTCTGGTCGAGATCAGTCCGATGATTGCCGAGGCGTCGCTGGAACTCCTGAAAGGTTCGCCGTTTCGCCGGTTTAACATTCTTAACGATTATGCTGGCCTGAAGCGGGTAATTTTGGCGGAAATGGAATAGGCTTCTTTTTTTCGTCAAAAATATCTCACTTGCCGTTTCGTTAAAGGAATAGTAACATCACTCGCGCAAGCGTGTCAGTTCTCTCTTTTAGCGAGACTTCAGGGAACTTACCGAAACCCCTTAACAATGGACGAATCGATGGCAAAGCGTCAAAAAGAATCGGTGGAAAAAGTCAAGTCGGAAAGCAAAAAGGCGGCGCCCAAAAAGGAGGCCGACGCGCTCGGAATCGGTCAGATTTCGGACCTGGTCAATCTGATGAAGAAGAACGACCTGACCGAATTCAACTTTGAGAACGGCACGTTCAAGATCTCCCTGAAACGGGGCGGCGCCGAGGCCGGCGCCATGCCGGTTCAGGCGGTCTTTCCGGCGGCGGTCCCTCCCGCGCCCGCCGCGCCTGCGCCCGCCGCGAAACCCGCGCCCGCGGCCGAAGACGAGAGCTTCATCGAAGTGGTCAAGTCGCCGATGGTCGGCACGTTCTACGCGTCGTCCTCACCCAAGAATCCCCCGTTCGTTTCGGTCGGCGACGTCGTCGGGCCGGACAAGACGCTCTGCATCATCGAGGCGATGAAAGTCTTCAACGAGATCAAAGGCGACGTTTCCGGCAAGATTGTCGCCGTCCTGGTGAAAGACGGCGAAGCGGTCGAGTTCGGCCGTCCACTCTTTAAAGTCGATACCCGCGGCTGACCCGCGGATAAAGAACGGACGAAAGAATGTTTAAGCGGATCCTCATTGCGAACCGGGGCGAGATTGCCCTTCGAATCATACGCGCCTGTCGCGAGATGGGCGTCGAATCGGTCGTGGTCTTCAGCGAAGCCGACCGGGACTCCTGCTACCTCGAACAGGCCGACCGTGCGATCTGCATCGGCCCGGCTCCCGCGGCGCAGAGTTACCTGAAAATCGACCGTATCATCAGCGCGGCTGAACTGGGCAGCGTCGACGCGATCCATCCCGGCTACGGTTTCCTTTCCGAAAACTCGCATTTCGCCGAGATCTGCCGCGCCTGCGGCTACGAGTTCATCGGCCCGACTTCGGAAGCGATGGAGCTGTTGGGCGACAAGAACATGGCGCGGAGCATCGCCAAGCGCGTCGGCGTCCCGACGGTTCCCGGCAGCGACGGTCTGATCGATTCCGAGGGGCAGGCGCTGGCGATTGCCGACAAGATCGGCTATCCCGTTTTGGTCAAAGCTTCGGCGGGGGGCGGCGGCCGCGGCATGCGCACCGCGTATAACGCCGACCAGCTCAAGGCGGGTCTGGCTCAGGCCTCGCAGGAAGCCGCCGCGGCGTTCAACAATTCGGACGTCTACCTCGAAAAACTGATCGAAAACCCGCGCCACGTCGAGGCGCAGATTATGGCCGACCGGCACGGGAACGTCGTTCATCTGTGGGAGCGCGACTGCTCGATGCAGCGCCGCCATCAGAAGCTGATCGAAGAGAGCCCCGCGCCGAACCTTTCCGAGGAGC
>CACXFR010000023.1 GCA_902766935.1 uncultured Planctomycetota bacterium
CGAAATTCCCGCCTCGTGCGACGGGCGGCTTCGGGGCGAACCGTTCCCCGCCAACTACGCCCCTTCGCTCGGCGTGGCGGTGAAAGGACCGATCTCGGTCATCGACGCGTTCACCAAGCCGGATCTGCGCCGCGCGGTCAACGGCGGGCCGCTCACCATCGAACTGCACGATTCGCTCTTCCGTTCGTCCGATGCCGTTCGGAAGACCGCGCGGATGGTCCGCTGGTTCGCCGAACGGGGGGGGCACCAGCTCCAGCTCAACACGATCAACCGCGACACGCTCATCGACGCGCAGAAGCACCCGGAACGCTACCGGCATCTGATCGTTCGGGTCTGGGGGTGGTCCGGTTATTTCGTGGAACTCGACGCGCCGTATCAGAACCAGATCATTAAGCGGGCGGAGATGCTTCTATGACCGCCGGGCTCCTTTTTGAAATCAGGGAGTTTTCGCTCTACGACGGTCCGGGGATCCGGACGACCCTCTTTCTGAAAGGATGCCCGCTCCGATGCCGCTGGTGCCATAATCCGGAGGGGCTGTCGCCGGTTCCGGAAATGATCTATTCCGAATCGGCCTGCGCGTGCTGCGGCTCGTGCGCCGCGGTCTGTCCGCGCACCGAGCCGGGGGGTCAGACGCCCCGCGTCTGCGTCGGCGGCGACGTCTGCGGCGCCTGCGGCGGCGCGTGTCCGACCGGCGCGCGGCGGCAGTGCGGGTTCCGCGTCGAGCCGACGGACGCGGTTCACTCGATTCTCGAGTCGCGCGCCCTTTTCGAGCCGGCCGCGCCCGGCGACGAGCGGGGCGGGGCCACCTTTTCGGGAGGCGAGCCGCTGGCGCAGATCGACTTCGTCGAAGAGACCGCGCGCCTTCTGCGCGGCGAGGGGGTCCACACGGCGGCCGAGACGTGCGGCTACGCGCCCGAGGCCGCGTGGCGGCGGCTCCTCGACGCGGTCGACCTGGTCATGCTCGACCTGAAACATCCCGATTCGGCGGAACACCTGAAATACACCGGCGCGCCGAACGAGCCGATCCTGCGCAATTTCGAGATTCTGAAACGGTCGGGAAAAGAGTACGTCGTGCGGATCCCCGTCGTGCCGACCGTCAACGACGCGCCGGACGTGATCGGCGCCTACGCGCGGCTGCTGAACGGCGCGCCCGGGCTCCGTCGGGTCGATCTGCTCCCCTATCACGCCGCGTCGGGCGGGAAATACGCGCTTCTGGGACTCGACCCGCCCGCGCCTTTTCCCGAACGGCCGATTCCCGACGAGTTCCTCAATCTGATCCCGCTCGCGCGAAAGATCGTTTCGTAACGCGCCAGCGTCCGCGAAGGAGAACATTATGCCGAGAAAGAAGAAAGCCCCCCTGGTCGCCCCGCTCCTGCCGGAACCGGAAATCCGGAACGAGCCGTGGGAGGACGCGCCGCTTTACAGGAAGCTCTTCAAGGACGAAAAGCCCGACCCGTATCTGAGCACCAAAACCGGCCTTCTCTTTCAGGGGGACGCGCTCCCCTGGCTCCGCGCGATTTCGGAGAAGTCGGTCGACCTCGTTTTCGCCGATCCGCCGTTCGACAGCGGCCGCGCCAAGACGAGCGGATACCGCGCGCAGGAGATTTACATCAACTGGTCGATGGAGTGGATCGCCGAGGCGGCGCGGATCTTAAAGCCGCGCGGCACCCTGGTGATCTGCGGGTTCACCGAAATCCTCGCCGACCTCAAGCACCCCGCGTCGAAATACTTCCGCGGCGGGTGCAAGTGGCTCATCTGGTATTACAAGAACAAGGCGAACATGGGAACCGACTGGGGCCGTTCACACGAAAGCCTGCTGATCCTGCGCAAATCGAAAAACTTCACGATGAACCTCGACTCGGTCCGCATTCCGTACCGCGAGCACACGCTCAAATACCCGTACCGCGCCGCGGCCGACGACGGCGCGCCGCGCGAACGGAAGTTCAGCGACGACTGGATCCCGAACCCGCTCGGCGCCAAGCCGAAAGACGTCTTGGAGATCCCCGCGGTCGGCGGCGCCGAAGAAAAGACCGCGCACCCTGCGCAGAAACCCGAAGAGCTCCTGCGCAGGATCATCGCCTCGGCGAGCCGCGAGGGGGAGATCGTGCTCGACCCGTTCGCCGGGTCGGGCACCGCGCTGGTCGCAGCCGACCAGCTCCGCCGCCGCTGGGTCGGCTGCGAAATCAATCCCGAATACAACAGGTTCGCCAAAGACCGGATCTGTTTCCCGCCGACGCGCAGGACGCCCGACGAGTGGCTCGAACACGACCGCGACCGGGAACGCCGCCGCGCCGGGAAGAACTGAAACGCAAAGTACCGAAGAGGGGGGGCCGGCGCGGTTCAAAAACCGCGCCGGCCCCCTTTCTTCGCTCCGTTGTCTTTTCGGGTATAAAACCTTCTTTTGCTGTTGTTAAAAATCGCTTTTTTGCAAAAATTCTTAAAATTTTAATAAAAGCATGTATTTTCTAATGCATTTTTTGAAAAATTATGTTATATAATCGTTAGTTCAGTAAAGTTTTTGAACCGCCTTCAAACGACGGCACGACGGGTACCGCGCTTTTCGGGGGGTTCGTTTTCGCAAGTTCAGACATTCCAACAGAAAGAGAGCTTATGAGACCGGAGATCGAAAAGGTCGTCAACTATCTGAAAAAGGTTCGGGAGATGAAGCAGACGCCGTACGAACTTCGAAACAAAATCGAACGCGCCATCGAACACGCCCGCAACCCCTTCTATCAGGCGGAGTGGTGCACCTGCAACGAATTGTTCGATGTGCTGGAGGAGATCGATCCCAAATTCAAGCAGGGCCGGGACCATCGTTTCCCGGGAGATTTCCGCCGGGGAATCCGCGAAGTGGGCGACATCATCGACGGGCGGTAAAGCCGGCCGACGATTCGTTTTCGCAAGACAAACGCCAAACAGAGGGAGTGTGTTATGTGGGGTGATTATCCGCCGGAAATGCAGAAAATCGTGGACTACTTAAAGGCGGCGCGGGACCTTCCGTCGACGAGCGGACGGGCCCGTTCCGAAATTGACAGCGCGCTCAGGAAAATCAACGACTCCTGGACCGCGGACTGGTGTAAATACGGATTTTTATTCGACGCGCTGGAAGCCGTGGATCCCAAATTCAAACAGGGAAATATCAACAGATTCCCTCACGGTTACCGCCGGGGAATCGAAGACGTTCTGAAAAAGATGGACGAGCCGTAAACGTCCGAAAAGCGTCTCACAACGCAAAGGCGCTGCGTTCCCGGCCGAAGGTTCCATGCGGCAGAGGATCGCCCCGCCTTCTTCTTTTAAGGAGGCGGTTCACGCCCGGCTCTATTCCATTTCGACCAGCGTGAAGACGGCGCGTCTGAAGGAGGTCAGGACGACCGACTGTACCAGAAGCGCCAGGAAGAAGAGAAACGGTATGACGATGGAAAAGTTGCCGCGAAACGCCGGAATCGCGAGCAGTTCGAGGAACGAAAACGGGATAACGGCAAGAATACAGAACGTCAGTGCGTTCCCCTCGTCGGCTCTGGCGTAGCAATCTTCCGGCAGAACCGCGTTGATGTCGCGCGCCAGAACGAAATAGCAGACGAAGATCCAGTAGAGATTGAAAAACGGGATAAAGCAGAATCCGACCGCCCTGGCGGGCGTGGTGCTCGCGTGATGCGGCTGTATCGCGCACCAAAAGCGATGGACGAGAACGAACGACATCGCGACGCTGAAAAGCATCGAGAGCGCCGCCAGTCCGTAGGAGGAAAACGCGATGCGTTCCAGCGCTTTCGACCGGTAGACGGCGCCGAGATAATCGAGGCCTATTCCGATAAACAGGACGGCCACCGACGCGAAAAAACCGCAGAGGTAGAGTTTGTAAAACTTCGTCACCCGCTTTTTAAAGGCGCGGATCAGGGTCTTCTCCCCCTTCGTCTTTCGGCGCCGTCCGCGTTCCTCTCCGGCGGCGGGAGGGTCGGCGGGCCGTTCCGGCGGAAGCGGCGCTTCGTCGGCCGGAAGAAAAAGGTAGAAGAGCGATTCCTGCCGGAACGGACGCGGACGTTCCCCCTCTTTCCAGACGTAGGATTGCGGCGTCAGCTCCCTTTTGGCGAGCATCGCGATCACCGTCTCGGTCGTACAGGGGCCGAACCGGCGGCGGCCGTCCCGGCTGACGTACCACATCTCGGAATCGGCGCTTGCGCTTTTCCGTCCGGCGGGCCCGGGCCGCCCGGCGCGGTTCGGGAAGAGCTCGGGGAATTCGCCGGCGGGACGCCAGTTCGCCCGATCGGTCGAAACGGGATCGGACCGATTGACGCGGTTCTGCGCCGCCAGGGTTAAGACGTCCTCTTTCGAAAAGGGGCCGAACGCCTTGCTGCCGATTCTGACGTAGTATTTCATCGATTTTTATTCCGGCGGTACCGACGTTAAAACTCTCGGTGTTTCTCTCTTAAAAAGTTTACCAAAAAGAGCGTATAAAAGCGACCGCCCGCGCGGGCGAAAATCCGGTCAGTAGAGAATCGAGCCGATCCGCACGATCGTCGCGCCTTCGGCGATCGCCAGTTCGAAGTCGCCGCTCATTCCCATCGAAAGCTCGGTCAGGTTCGCGCCGGGAAACGCCTTCTGCGCGGCGTCGCGAAGTTCGCGGAGCCGGGCGAACTGGGCGCGGACCTCGTCGGGCGTCGATTCGAGTCCGCCCATCCCCATCAGGCCGCGGATTTCGACCCGATCGGTCGTTTCAAAGCAGGGCGCCGCCTGGTCGACGAACGTTTCCGGCTGAAACCCGTGTTTGTTCCCCTCGCCCGAAATGTTCACTTCGAGCAGAACCGGAATCGTTTTCGGGAACGGAAGGAGCGCGTCTTCCCGCGCGTAGGTCCGCGTGGCCGGATCGTTCTCTTCGCGCATCACGCGCGCGACCGCCCGGAAGAGTTCGGGCGTATCGATCGAATGGATCATCGCGGCGTAAGGGAGAAGGCGGCGGACCTTGTTCCGCTGAAGCGAGCCGATAAAGTGCCATCGGATTTCGCGCGGGTCGGGCTGCGGCGGCGGGGCGTTTTCCTTCGACGCCCGATCGAGGTCGTTCCACTTCTCCATCAGGTGCGGAACGCGGTTCTCGCCGAAATCGCGGCATCCGGCGGCGTAGAGCGCGGCTTCCAGACCGGCGTCGGCTTCGACGTATTTGGTGACCGCCACAATCCGAACCGCCTCGGCGGGGCGTCCGCTCTTTTCGGCGGCTCGCGCGGCGCGATCCCGAACCGCCCGGAGTTTATCGGCGGTCGACCGCCGGAGCTCTTCCCAACGGCTCTGTTCCATCACACACTTTCTAAACCCGAACCTGGTTTCTCAATACGGCGCCTGACCGAGAACGGTCGGGACGCCCCCCGACCCCATCGGGCCGGGGAAATCGGGCGCGGGAGAAACCGCCCCGCGCATCGGATCCGCCGACGCCGCGGCGCCGGCCCGATGTCCGTAGGTTCCCTGATAGACGCTGCTGCCGGCGTCGGCGACCAGCGGCGCCGCGGTCAGCGTGCCGCGGCCGAGAGATTCGCTCGGCGAGGCCGAGCCGACCCCGTCGGTGAACGCGGCGGCGAAATCTTCGTCTTCAATATTATAACGGCTTCGCGGCATCGCGACAAACGAGTTAAGCGGGTTAACCGTCGCGGCGGCGCCGGTCGTTTCCGGAACGAGCGTGTTCGGCGCGGTATCGGCCGCGGCCATCGTCTGAGTCAAAGCGGCGCCGCCGATCGTCCGGCCGTAGATATCGTAGGGGTAGTCGGCCACTTTCGCGACGGTCGGCAGCTGGGCGGGATGTCCGGCGTTATGCCAGGCCGAGATCCAGTTCGTCCACCGGATCTGCAGATCGCTCAAATCGTCGTAGCCGTAGTATTTCTTAACCGAACCGGACCAGTCGCCGCTGTCGATCGCCTCGCGGGTGAACTCGACCAGGCGCCGATGCCCGCCGACCGCGATCAGATACTCGCAGACCGAAAACCCCTGCGAATAGAAAGGCATCATGTCGCGCGGGTATTCGGTCAGACGAACCATCGTGTTGAACGGGATTCCCCGGTTTTCCTGGAGAAACCCGATCAGCATCGTCCGGTAGTTGTTCCGTTCGACGTCGGCTTCGACGCTCGTCGCCGCCCCTTCGTCGATCCAGCGGGGAACCGGGCAGCAGAAGTAGGTCGCGAAGATCGTGTGCGAGACCTCGTGCGGGACGACCGAGTCGAGGATCCGTTCTTCGGTCCCCTGCACCGACATTTTCCAGCCGGTGACGTTATCCCCGACGAAGGTGAACGTCGTCTCGCCGCCGGCGCCCATTCCGGGCCCCGACTTGACCTTGATCGGGCACGGGGTGGTCCACGCGGGGAGCTCCACGCCGAGCCAGAGGCGCGCCAGCCGGACGCGGCTCTCTTCGGCGCACTGCGCCACGCGGTTTGCCAGATCGGCGTTGGCGGCGGTCACGACGAAGTTTTTCGTTCGGCACTGCGAAGCGGCCGAAAGTTCCCCGAACCCGGCAAAGAGGAGCAGGAGAAGGACGGTACAGAGTATGGGTGACGAAAACCGATCGAAGCCTAAGGTGCGGCGCGACGAAACCGCCGCGAAACTGTCAAGTGTCAAAGCGCGGACCTCCCTGTCCTTGCGTCCTCCGAGTGAAACGAGTCTCTTTCGCGGACTTTCCGATTAAGAGCGACTTCGAGCGCCGCGAAAGACGAACTGGGGGTGACTTTAACGATTCGAGAAGATAGAGAAAAGAGCAATTTTATTCCGCCGGCCGGCGCGCCGCCCCCCGCGCGCTTTTTCGACGCTTCGGCCTCCGCAAAAGGGGAAAAAAGGCTTTTCGGGGGTGGTGAAATGATTATAATGGGATATAATAACCCAAATTTCCACGCTTTATGGTCCTTTACAGTAAAGGAGCGGGTCAGATGATCGACAAATTCAGCCAAGAGAATCTCGATTTCGGAATCACGTTCGACGACGTTCTTCTGGAACCGCGCTACAGCGAAATCGTCCCGTCCGAAGTCGACGTCAGGACGCGCCTGACGAACCGCATCTCGCTCAACATCCCGATTCTCAGTTCCCCGATGGACACCGTCACCGAAGGCCGGATGGCGATCGCCCTGGCGCGGGAAGGGGGGATCGGCATCATTCACAAGAATCTGACGATCGAAGCGCAGGCCGAAGAGGTCACCCGGGTCAAACGGACGGCGAACGGGATCATCCGGCATCCGGCGACCCTCGCTCCCGACGCCAGCGTCACCGCCGCGCGCGACATTATGGAACAGCAGAACGTCTCGGGCGTGCCGATCGTCACCTCGACCGGGATCCTGAAAGGGATCATCACGCGCCGCGACCTCCGGTTCCTTGAAAACTGGGACCAGCCGGTTTCGGCGGTGATGACCAAAGAGCCGCTCGTCACCGCGACGGGGAGTCTGACCCTGGCTGAAGCCGAAAAGATCCTGACCGAAAAGAAAGTCGAAAAGCTCCTCCTGGTCGACGGGAACAACCACCTGACCGGCCTGATCACGATCAAAGACATCGACATGCACCGCCGCTATCCCAGCTCGTGCAAAGACAGCGAAGGGCGTCTGCGGGTCGGCGCGGCGGTCGGCGTTCTCGACTTCGAACGCGCCGAACGGCTGATCGCGCAGGGGGTCGACATTCTGACCGTCGACAGCGCGCACGGCCATTCGCGCAACGTTCTGGAAACGGTCAAGACGATCAAAAAGCAGTGGGACATCGACGTCATCGCCGGGAACGTGGCGACGGCCGAAGGGGCGAAGGCGCTCATCGACGCCGGCGCCGACGCGGTTAAAATCGGGATCGGGCCCGGCTCGATCTGCACCACCCGCGTCGTCTCGGGCGTGGGCGTGCCGCAGATCACGGCGATTCACCGTGCCGCGCTGGTCGCGGCCGACGCCAACATTCCGGTGATCGCCGACGGCGGAATCCGCTTCTCCGGCGACATCGTCAAGGCGATCGCCGCCGGCGCCAGCGTGGTGATGATCGGGAGCCTCCTGGCCGGATTCGACGAAAGCCCCGGCGACATCATCCTCTATCAGGGCCGTTCGTTCAAGGCGTACCGCGGCATGGGTTCGCTCGGCGCGATGATGAAAGGTTCGAGCGACCGCTACTTCCAGAAGGGGGCGCCCGCCAGCAAACTCGTTCCCGAAGGGGTCGAGGGGCGCGTTCCCTACAAGGGGAAGCTGAGTCCTTACGTCTATCAGCTGATCGGCGGTCTGCGCGCCGGGATGGGTTACTGCGGAACCTCGACGATCGAGGAGCTGCGCGAACACGGCAAGTTCATTCGGATCAGTCCCGCCACCGTCCGCGAGAATCACCCGCACGACATTTCGATCACCCAGGAAGCGCCGAACTACAGCGTCGGCGAGACGCACTTCTGAATCGCGCGCGGGGGGCTTTCGAAGCCCCCCGTTCCGTTTTCCGGGGGGAGTTCTTCCCGCCGCCGTCTTTTTTCATTCCAGCCGTTTACGTTCCAGCCGTCCGTCCATGATCCTGACCGAAGAAAAGGCGAAAGGCCGTTTCTACACGCCGCCGAGCATCGTTAAGATGATCCTCGACCTGGCGGGCTATACGGGCGAAAGGATTCTCGGCCGGCACGCGATCGACAACAGCTGCGGGGACGGCGCGTTCCTGGTCGAAATCGTCGACCGCTACTGCCGCGCCGCGCAGAGCGCCGGATACACAAAGGAACGTCTTTCCGCCGAACTTTCCGCGTTCGTGCACGGGATCGAAATCGACGCCGGCCAGCGGGAAAAAGCGCTCCGCCGCGCCGCCGGCGCCGCGCGGGCCTACGGCGCCGAACCGGCCGCGTGGGACATCCGCCGGGGCGACACCCTCGCCGAGAAGCGCTACGACGGCCGCATGGATTTCGTCCTGGGGAACCCCCCGTACGTGCGGGTGCACAACCTTTCCGACTCCTACGACGCGGTCCGCCGGTTCCGATTCGCCCGGTCGGGAATGACCGACCTGTTCCTCGTCTTCTACGAGATCGGCCTGAAGATGCTGGCGCCGGGCGGAACGCTCGGCTATATCGCGCCCAGTTCCCTTTTCAACAGCCGCGCGGCGGCCGCGCTGCGCCGTCACCTTATCGAACGGAACCTGATCCGAAAAGTCGTCGACCTGAAACACTTCCGGCCTTTCGGCGCGTCGGCCTACACCGCGGTCATGATTCTGCGCAGCGGCGCGGCCGAACCGCCCGAGGCGGAGTATTACGAATACGACCCCGCCGGAGAAGAGGCGCGCCGCGTCAGCGGCCTCGCCCCGAACGAATTCTGTATCGACGGGAACTTTTATTTCGGGCCGAAATCGGCACTTTCCCGTCTGGCGAAGATCGCCCGCGCCGACATGAAAAACGCGCCGCTCGACGTCAAAAACGGCCTGGCCACGCTCTGCGACGCTTTCTTTATCGGCGGCCTGCCGTTCGAAAGCCGCGTCATTCCGGTCGTGAAAGCTTCGACCGGACAGCACGCGCGGTGTCTCTTTCCCTACGACGAGAACGCCCGTCCCCTTCCCTACGCCGACCTGGCGCGGGACGAGGCGCTCGACGCGTATTACAAGGCCTGGGAGCCGCGGCTCAGGAAGCGCGCGCTGACCGGCGCGAGCCGGTGGTACGAATTCGGCCGCACGCAGGGGATCGCCGACGTCTATAAGAAAAAGTATTCCGTCTGCTCGATTATCCGCGAGCCGAACGATCTGAAACTGACCTTCTGCGACCGGGGAACCGGCGTCTACGGCGGGCTTTACATTCTGACCGACCTGGACGAGGCGATTCTGAAAGACCTTCTCTACACCGATGACTTTATGGAATACGTCGCCCTTCTGGGCAAATACAAAAGCGGCGGCTACTACACGTTCTCGTCGAAAGACCTCAAGCGCTACCTGGCCTGCCGACTCGCGGAGAGGGAGGGCTGAAGCGGCGCGGTTCGTTTTCACCGGCGGGGGCGAAACTCTTAACCGCGTTTTTTCGGCCAAAAGAACGTCCCGCTTTTGATCCCTTCCAGCTCGAGGAGCTTCGCTTTGCGGTCGAGCCCGCCGCCGTAGCCGGTCAGACTCCCGTTTTTGCCGATGACGCGGTGGCAGGGGATGATCAGCGAAATCGGGTTCGCGCCGACCGCGCCGCCGACCGCCTGTGCCGACATGCGGGGGATCCCGCGCTCGGCGGCGATCCGCTCGGCGATCGCGCCGTAGGTCGTCGTTTCGCCGTAGGGGATCGCGAGCATGATCCGGCAGACAGCGCGCCGGAACGGCGTCCCCCTGATCAGAAGGTTCGGCGTAAAGCCGGGGTTTCTTCCGCGGAAATAAATGTCGAGCCAGCGGACCGTCTCGCGCAACACGGGCGGCGTCTCCGGCGTCGGTTCCCTCTTTGACGCGGCCACGCGGCGTTCCCGCCTGTTGAAATGAAGCGCGGTCAGCGCGCCGTCTTCGGCAAGGAGCGTGATCACGCATAGCGGCGAGTCGTATTCGGTTCGGTATTCCATCGGTTTCTCGGCTATACGGCGCGCGGGGCCTGTTTCCGCCTCGGCGCGGGGTCGGTCAGTTCGGGAATCGCGCCGCCGGCGACTTCCCAGAAGTAGAGGCTCGCCGCGCTCCCGCATGGGGAAAGGCGGCGCCGGTATCTTTCGAAAAGGTCTCTGCCGATCGCGCGATGGCGGTAGACCATCCGCATTCCGCGGTGGATTCCCAGGTCGCCGAAACTGAGAACGTCGGGACGGCGGAGAGTGAACAGAAGAATCATCTCGGCGGTCCACAGCCCGACCCCGGGGAGCGCGGTCAGGGTTCGGATCACCTCGTCGTCGGGCATCCGCCCGACGCGGTTCAGGTCGAGTTCGCCGCTGAGAACCTTTTCGCTGAACGCCCTGATGTTTTCCGCCTTTTTATACGAAACGCCGAACCGGCGGATCTCCCCGGCCGACAGACGGCCCAGGGACTCCGGCTCGATCCCGCCGCAGGCGTCGGCGATGCGGCCGCAGATCACCTCCTGCACCCTGCCGGAAATCTGCTGGCCGACGATGCAGCAGACGACCGACGAAAAGAGATCGGGGTTGACCGGACGCCGGAGCGGCCCGATCCGGTCGATCACCGCGCCGAGTTTCGGGTCTTTCGATTTCAGATATTCGAGTTCGCGGCCGCCGACTTTGAAATACATCGCGAATGCTCCTGGGGGTTTCGGGACGGGGGAGAGCGGCGAAAGGCCGACGCGGTTATTTTCCTATATCGGGCCGCCCCGCGCAAGGGGATTCCGCGCCGATTCCGTCTTTCAGCCCCCCCTTTTCCCGCCCGCGGGGGGCGAAACCGGAAAACTGTTCTTGCCCCCCGGCCCGATACGCCCTAAAATACGTTCTGCGGCGTTCCGCCGTCCGACCCGACCATCACGCAAGGAGCCATTCGATGCCGACACGTTCGTTTTTCTTTCTTTCGCTCGCCGCCGCCGTTTCGCTTTTCGCGGGGAGAGCCGCCGCGTGGGAATACCCCAAAGCGCGCGCCGCCGATCAGGCGGACGACTATTTCGGCGTGACGGTCGCCGACCCGTACCGCTGGCTCGAAGACGACCGCAGCGACGAGACCGCCGCGTGGGTGAGGGCCGAAAACGCGCTGACCGCGGCGTATCTCGACCGGATCCCGTTCCGCGAAGAGATCCGGCGCGAAATGACCCGGCGTTTCGACTACGCGAAATACTCGGTGCCGTTTAAGAAGGGGGACCGCGTTTTCTACTTCAAAAACGACGGGCTCCAGAACCAGCCGGTCCTCTATATGTCGGAAGGGGACGGGAAGGACGCGGAACCCCTCCTCGACCCGAACGCGCTTTCCGACGACGGAACCGCCGCGCTCGGCGCGTGCGCCGTCTCGAAAGACGGGCGGTATCTCGCCTACACCGTCTCGCGCGCCGGGTCGGACTGGCAGGAGGCGTATGTCTTAGAGATCGGCGCGAAAAAGACGCTCGCCGACCATCTGCGGTGGATCAAGTTCTCGGACCTCGCCTGGCGCGGGGACGGGTTCTATTACAGCCGATATCCCGCGCCGGAAGAGGGGAAAGATTTCGTCGCGAAGAACGAATACCATCAGGTCTGGTATCACCGTCTGGGAACGGAGCAGTCGGAAGACCGGCTCGTTTGGCTCGACGGGGAGCACCCGCAGCGGACATGCAGCGCCTCGGCCGACGAGGACGAGACGGTTCTCTTTCTGAGCGAAGGGGAATCGACTTACGGGAACCGGCTCCTGGCGCTCGACCTGACCGCGCCGGACGCGGAGTTCGCCGAACTCTATCCGTCGTTCGACGCCGAATCGTTCCCGCTCGGCGTTCTGAACGGGAAGTATTACGTCCTGACCGATTACCGCGCGCCGCTGCGCCGGGTGGTCGCGGTCGACCCGGAGAATCCCGCGCCGGAAAACTGGGTCGACGTCGTTCCCGAATCGGAAAACCTGATCTCCGACGCGCTGATCGCCGGCGGGCGGCTGGCGGTCGCCTGTCTGAAAGACGCGTCGGAAGAAGTGTATATCTATACCGCCGAAGGGGAAAGGACCGGAGAGCTCGACGCGCCGGTCTTGGGAATGTACGGCCTTTCGGGAAGCAAAAACGACTCGACCCTTTTCTATTCGTTCACGTCGTTCGTCCATCCGGCGGAGATTTTCCGGCTTGACCTGGAAACCGGCGAAAGACGCCGCCTCTTCGAAACGCCCCCTTCCCTGAACCCCGGCGACTACGCGACCAAGCGCGTCTGGTACACAAGCAAAGACGGGACGCGCGCGCCCCTCTTTCTGACCTATAAGAAGGGGACCGCGCCCGACGGCTCCAATCCCGCGCTGCTGTACGGCTACGGCGGGTTCAATATCAACATGACCCCGATGTTCAAGCCGGAATGGACCGTGTTTCTCGACCACGGCGGCGTCCTGGCGGTCGCGGTTCTGCGCGGCGGCGGCGAATACGGCGCGGCGTGGCACGAGGCGGGAACGAAAGAGCGGAAACAGAACGTCTTCGACGATTTCATCGCCGCGGCGGAATACCTGATCCGCGAAAAATGGACCTCGCCCGACCATCTGGCGATCCTGGGCCGGTCGAACGGCGGGCTTTTGGTCGGCGCGGCGATGACCCAGCGGCCCGACCTGTTTAAGGCGGCGGTGCCGGGCGTCGGCGTTCTGGATATGCTCCGGTACCACAAGTTCACGATCGGCTGGGCGTGGGCGGCCGACTACGGGACGAGCGAAGAGAGCCGCGAGATGTTCGACGCGCTCTACGCCTATTCGCCGCTGCACAACATTAAGCCGGGCGTGAAATATCCCGCGACGCTCATCCTGACCGGCGACCACGACGACCGCGTCGTGCCCGCCCATTCGTTCAAGTTCGCGGCGACCCTGCAGAAGGCGCTCGCCGAAACCGAAGACGCCCGGCCGGCGCTGATTCGGATCGACACCAACGCCGGACACGGGCGGGGAAAACCGACCTCGATGCAGATCGACGAGAATACCGACATCTTCTCGTTCATTCTGTGGCAGACGCAAAAAAGATAGACGCGGTCCGCCGACGAAAAAAGAGGTTCTGAACCGGCGGGAATCGGTTCTGAACCTCTTTTTTTTACGGGTGCGCGGCCCCGCGTTTCAGAAGACTTCGGGAATACACGCCGCGCCCGAAAGGCGGTCTCCGAGCCCCAGGATCCATGTGTAGCCGTTCCGCTGCCGGAGAATCACCATATCGTCGATCACTTCCTGAACCGTGCCGACGAAGGAACCGACCGCAAGCTCGCCGCCGATCGGCACGACGATCGTCTTGCCGCTCGTCTGCACGCGCCAGCGCGTCTGGGTAACCGTCGCGCCGTCGGGCGTCTTGACCGTCGGGATCGCCGAAAGGACGGTCCAGTTCGCGTCGTCGACTCCGGGACGGGAATACTGGAAGACGTTGTACCGCGTCATCGGCTGATACGCCTTCCAGGGAGCCGAGGCGAGCTGCTGAAAAACGGCGTTCGAACCGGGCAGATCGCCGTCGGTCGGGTACGGCTGATTCGGGTCGAGCTTGGCCATCGTCGCCCCTTCGAAAAGGAACGCCACCGAAAGGAGGCTCGAGGTCTCTTTCGTCTGAATGTCGAGCGAGTCGATCCGGTGCAGATAGCCGGTCCAGTAGAACTCGTAGAGGAACCGATAGAGCTGCTCGGCGGTGCAGTCGGCGTTGAGCCGGAAGTAGTGCGACATCAGGCCGCCCGACGCCGCGCTCCGGCCGACGCTGATCCGCGTCTCTTTGAACCCGCAGAACTCGGCCAGCTGCGTGAGCCAGATCTGATACTGCAGCTGCGCCTGACCCGTCTGCATCGGGAACGACCGCGTGTAGAGGGGAACCAGGTTCTGCTGCGTGACGCGGCGCATCTGCTCGACCTGAGCCTGACCCTGCGCGATCTGCGATTCAAGGTTCGATTTCTGTTCGGCGAGGGTTTTGCGCGGGGCGACGTACTGCGACTTCCAGAGCTTCGGGCCGAAGAATCCCGCGCCGACCGCCAGAAGGATCAAAATGACGATGATGTTTCGGAGCGATTTCATCGGGCCGCCTCCTCATCGTTCGGGGACCCGTCTTCGGCGGAAGACGCCGCCGGGGGAGGGGTCTGGTCGATCCGCTGACCGTAGAATTCCGGCCGCTGATTCGAAACCTCCCGGAGGTCGGCGGGAAGCCGGCCCAGGTAGTCGCCCGGCGCGCGGCGCCCGCAGAGGATCACCGCGGTAAAGCTGTATTCGCTTAGCCGCTCGGTCTCGTCGTCGGTCGCCGACGGGATCTGGAGCGGGCCGCGCGAGTTGACCCGATAGGCGTTGTCGGAGGTCATGTTTCGGAGGAACCGGCTGTAGACCTGCGGCTCGGTGATCTTCGCGCTCAGGATAAAGACCGGACTGTTATACATCGGGTCGAACTGGTTATACGCCATGCGCGAGATGAGCATGTCGGGCGCGGGGGGAAGTCGGAGCAGAATGTCGCGCAGCGTGTCGAGGACGTTGACCCCGGCGCGGTCCCATCCCAGGGCGGCGTCGAGAACCGAGTATTGCGGCTGAAGCCGTCCGTATTCGGCCTGCACCTCCGAAAGGGTCCGCGCCAGCTGCGCCGCCTCGTCGCTGCGGCGGAGCAGGTCTTTCTTGTTCCAGTGCCAGAGATAGGCGAAGACGCCGGCCAGAATCAAAAGGAAGAGCACGAAGGGAAGCGCGTAGTTCGGCGGTTTCGGCATCCGCCGCGGATGGAGGAAGTCGAGGATCGGGCGCGACTTCTTCTCGCGCTGAGCAAGAAGCGCGCCGACCAGCGGCGCCAACAGCGCCGCGCGGTCCGTCACTTCCGGCTTGGCGGCAACGCCGGGCAAAACGAACGGATCGACCGTCTCGAGGGCGAGACCGTCTTTTTCGAGCCGGCCGGTCAGATCGGCGTATTCCCCTTCGGCGCCGAAGATCAGAACCTGCGTGATCGGCTCTTCGCCGGCGGCGATCTGTACGGTGCGGACGATCTCGGCGGCGAGCCGGCTCTGCCGCTGCGCCTCGTCGAGGGCGGCGTCGACCTGAACCGTTCGGAAATAGACCGGCTCGCGGTCCCGGAAGACGGCGAAATTGAGTTCGTCGATCCCCTCCTGCGCCAGAAGGTATTCCCCATCCCGCGTCAGGCGCTCGCTTCGGACGAATTCGGACGGAGCGGTCAGCCGGAGTTCGATCCTGGCCGGTTTTCGGCCCGCCGCCGACGCGAACGTGCGGAGGTTCCTCAGCTCGATCCGCGAGATTGACGCCGAAAAGACTTTTCCCGTTCCCCCTTCCCCGGCGGCCGCCAGGGGAATGAAGTCGAGCGGCTGCCCTTCGATATAGGAGGCGCCGTCGCGCAGAACCTGATTCTTGACAATATCGGGGAGTTCCGACTCGGCGAGCCGGGGAAGCGATAAGTTGAGAAGTTCCGCCCGGTCGCGCGGCAGACAGATCAGCATGGGGGCCGCGGGAACCGAGTCGCGCCGGAGGAGTTCTTTCAGGATCTGCCCCCGGCGGACGGAAGCTTCGTCTTTGCCGGAGGCGCGCCCGCCTTTCGGGGTCTCCCGCGGCTTCTGCTCTTCCTGCGGCTCGGCGGCCTCGCCGTCGGCCTCGGGCTCGTCCCCTTCCCCCGCCGGCTCGGGCTCTTCGGGAGCGGTCAGGGGCGCGCTTCCCGATTTCAGAAGAATGAGCCGATCGCCGGAGAACGTCCCGTAAAGGTAACGTACTTCGGAATGATCCCAGTCAACCGCCAGAAACCGCGCCATTAATCGATGCTCCTTGCCGAAGGTCCGCCCCCCCGGCGTCTCGTCCGTCGGAAAGGGTTACGGAAACCGCCCGCGGGGCCGGGCCCGGCGGGAAAATGATTTCGGGAGAGAATCCCGATGATGAAATGATAACTTACAAAATATAGAAAGTCCAGTAAAAATCGGCGGTTTTTGTAAAAAACGGAAGGTTTAACGGGCGGCGATTCCTCTTGTCGGGGGTGTGCCGAGAGATTAGAATAACGGCACACGGATTCTGACGAAAACGGGGGATTCGATGGCGAAAAGTTATATCATCGTCGGCGCGGGAGGACTGGCGCGGGAACTGTTCCACAACCTTCGCGAGAAGTGCGCCCGCGCCGCACGGCCGGGGGAGACGCCCGCCGAATGTCTCGGTTTTCTCGATGACGTCAAGGTCATAACGACGGGCGGATACCCGCCGATCATCGGAACGGTCAAAGGACACGCCCCGCGAACCGACTGCGACTACTTCCTGGGGGTCGGGATCCCCGAAGTCCGGCGCCGGGTCGCGCTCCTCTTTAAAGGGAGCGAAAACCTCTTCCCCGCCTGGCATTGGCTCTGGGACAACGCGGCGCTCGCCCGGCGCGGAATCGCCGTCGGCGCGGGAAGCCTGATCGAACAGGGACAGGTCTCGTGCGACGCCGAAATCGGCCGGTTCGCCCTGGTCAGCGGCATGATCGGCCACGACGTCCGAATCGGGGACTACTGCGAAATCGCGCCCGGCGCGGCGGTTTCGGGAGGCGTCGTCCTCGAAGAGGGAGTCCACATGGGCGCCTGCAGCACGATCGCGCCCGGCGTCCGGGTCGGCGCGTGGTCGAAAATCTCCGCCGGGTCGGCCGTGATGAAAGACGTCCCCCCCTGCTCCTTCGTGGTCGGGGTTCCCGGAAAAGTCTACGAAGATTTCTTCGTGCCGCCCGACGGGGAATAACCCGGGCGGACTGTTTCACCAACCCAATTTTCCCCTTTCCGCTATGGATCAATTCATTCAGGATTTCGCGGAGCTCTTCGACGAGCCGGGCCGGTTCGCGCCGGAGACCGAGTTTAAAAACGATCCCGACTGGAGTTCCCTTTCCGGGATTTCGGTGATCGCCATGGTCGATAAGAAATACGGCGTCGCACTGAAAGGGCGCGACATTCAGAAGGCGCGCACACTCGCCGATCTTTACCGAACCGTAAAAGAAAAGCAAGCGTAATGCCCCCCCATCTTCTGCGCATACCGGGAGTCAAAATCGGCGGGATCGCCGCGGCGGTGCCGACCGAATCGGTTCCGATTTCGGCGTTCGGCGAAGAGTTCGGCCGCGACTATATCGCGAAATTCTCCGCCGCCACGGGAATCAAGGCGCTCCGCCGCGCCGCGCCGGGCCAGACCGCCTCGGACCTCTCGTTCGCCGCCGCCGAGCGGCTCCTCGACGAGCGGAAGATTCGGCGCGGCGGCGTGGGACTGCTGATCTTCGCCTCCCTGTCGCCCGACTACCGCCGGCCCGCCACCGCGTGCGTGCTACACAAGCGGCTTCGCCTTTCCGCCGACTGCGGCGCGTTCGACCTCGGACTCGGCTGCTCGGCGTATCCCTACGCCCTGGCGGCCGCCGCCTCGCTTCTGGCCGTCTCGGACGCGCCGCATGCCCTGGTTCTGGCGGGCGAGACGATGACCCGAAACATCAATCGGCGCGACCGGTCGACCGTCATGCTCTTCGGCGACGCCGGCTCGTGCACCCTTCTTGAAAAAGAGGAAGGTTCCGCCATTCAGGCGCTCCTGAAAACCGACGGGGAGGGATACCGCGACATCATCGTTCCGGCGGGCGGGTTCCGCAATCCCGAGACGGCGCGCGGCGACGAAAAGTGCGCCGACGGCGCGGTTCGTTCGCTCGACCGGCTGGTGATGAACGGAATGAACGTCTTTTCGTTTTCGATCGGCGACGTGCCCGGGGCGGTGAAAGAATTCTACGGCGCGACGGGCACTTCGGCGGACGACTACGACCTTTTCGCCCTCCATCAGTCGAACAGGCAGATCCTCGGGCAGATCGCCGAAAAGATCGGCGCGCCGGCCGAAAAGATCCCCCTCTGCCTGGCCGACTACGCGAACACGTCCGCCGCCTCGATCCCTCTGGCGCTCTCGGCGGCTCTGGGCGGGAACGATTCGCCGGATCCGCTCCGCACCCTCTTCTGCGGGTTCGGGGTCGGCCTCTCCTGCGCCGCCGCCTCGGCGAACCTGGTTCCGCGGGAGATTCTCCCTCCCGCCGAAACCGACGAGTCGTTCAAAGAGGGGGAAATCCGCGCCCTCGCCGATCTGGAAGAGTAAAGGCGCGCCGGGCGGTTCCTCCCGGCGGTCCCGTCCGGTTCCGAAAATATCCGGTCTTCTCAAAATAATTTAAAAAATGTCTCTTGAGAGCTATTGTAATAATGTTACAATACTCGCCGTTGAGAAGCGTTTCGCTAGGCAATTGTTGTTTCTCGTATTTATCGGAGGTATCGCGATGTCGAAAAGATTCTTCGTGTTTCTGGGGATTCTGGCTTTCGTTCTGTCCGGCATTCCCCAAACCGGCCGTTCCGAGGAGGGTGTTGAAATCCTCTTAAACGCCGTCAATCGTCAGCTGAAAGAAGCTCCCATTCTTACGGGGCGGGGGTCTTATGAACTGACGATCACCCCCGGAGAAAAACCGGAAGACGAAATCGAGGCGGCAATCGAAAAGGAAAGAGAGCGGATGAGAACTCAGTGCTCCTCAATCCCGGGGGTGAACCTAGAAAAGTTTTTTAACGAAGAGATTCCCCGCTACGTCCGGGAGCGTTATACGGTCAG